>JBEKYJ010000119.1:0-12305 GCA_049511095.1 Verrucomicrobiia bacterium | reverse complement strand
TTCGCCTGCTCGACAAACGCGCGCTCAAAGCCCGAATGGAAGTTCTGAATCCTCTGGTCATCAAGAAGAAACGCGAGGCTCTTGGGATGCGACATCGTTCTGAGTAATTCGCCGAAGAGGGAAAGGTTGTCGCTGAAGCGTGGAGAAGCACCGGTTTCGCATTCGAGAGTGGAGCAATACCGGTGCCGGTTGGTAAAAGGAAACTCGCCATCTTCGAAAACGATTTTGTCCGCGAAGATTTCGAGCGGATTTTGTGTCTGTCCGGTACCCAAATCTCGCATGACGATGTTCAGCGGGCCGTCCCCGATTTCCTCAGCAACGACTGACACCAAGTGCTCACCTTGCGTGAAATTGACAGCCCGGTTGAATCGGGAGTGAAACCGGTAAAGTCCCTCCTCGACCCGATCCCCTATGCTGATCAGCATCATGCTGGATAGAACACGATCCCGTAGTTCTTGCTGTAGTCGGCCTCGCGCACGATTTCGACTTTCCCGGCGACCGGCATGCCGATCTTCGGGTTCGAAATCTTGAGCTGACCGGTAATCCGCATCCCGTTTTCCAATTCGACGATCCCCAGACTGAGCTTCGCCACGTTGAAATCCGGGGGAAGATTGTGGACGGTCGTGAACGTCAGGAGCTTTCCATTCTTGGGGAGCGGCACCGTGTCAAACTCATGCGGCTCGTTCTTGCCGCACTTCTTGCAGACCATGCGGAAAGGATAATGAAGCTGCCCGCACTTCTTACATTGGTACGCTAGGATTTCCAGGGTCATGGTCAGTCCTCCCTCTTGAAAACGAGGCACACAACGTTGTTGCCGAAGCCGCCGAAGTTGCAAGTGAAGCCGATTTTGGCGTCCTTCACCTGTCGCTTCTCGGCCTCACCCCGCAGTTGCAGGACGATCTCGTGGGCCTGCCCGACGCCGGTCGCCCCGACGGGGTGACCCTTGGCCTTCAAGCCACCCGAAGTGTTGATGGGGAGCTTGCCGTCCAGACGCGTCTCGCCTCGTTCCAGCGCCAGATGGCCCTCGCCCTTCTTGAAAAAGCCGACCTCCTCGCTCTCGACGATTTCCAGAATCGTAAAGGCATCGTGGAGTTCGGCAACGTCGACGTCGCCCGGGGTCACGCCCGCCCTCTGGAACGCCTGGGCCGCGGCGCCACGCACCGCCAGCAGGTCCGTCGGTTCGGCGCGCTCGTGGACACAGTGCGAGTCCGTTGCCTGGCCGACCCCGGCCAGTCGAATCATCGGTTTCTTCAGTCCCTTCGCGACTTCCGCCGACGCGAGGATCAGGCAAGCGCCGCCGTCGGAAACGGGGCAGCAGTCGAAGAACCGCAGCGGCTCCGCGACATAGGGATTGTTGGTCATCGCCTCCGGCGAATCGAGGATTCCTTTCAGGGTGATCTTCTCGTGCAGATGCGCGTAGAAATTCAGGAGGGCGTTGTCGTGGTTCTTCACCGCCACCATCGCCAGATGACGCTCGGTCACGCCGTACTTTTGCATGTAGAGGCGCGTGAACATCGCCGCCAACGACGGCAGAGTCACGCCGTAGATGTACTCGGCCAACGGATGCGTCAGCGTCGCCACAAAATCAGTCGCCTCGAGATTGTTCACCTCGCGCAGACGCTCCGCTCCCGTCACGAGAACGACATCGTGCAACCCGGACGCCACGGCTATGAAGCCCTGCTTGATCGCCGAGGCGCCGGATGCCGGACCGTTCTCGATGACCTCCGCGCCGGCTGGCGTGAGACTGAGGCTGTCAACAACCGCGCTCGCCAACCCGGACTGGTGATTGAGCCGCGCGCCGCCCATGTTGGCGACGTAAACGTGATCAACCTTCGACAGGCCGGCATCCTTCAGTGCCACCATGGCAGGGTAGGCGGCGATTTCGCTCAGCGGATACTCCAGCCGCGTGAAGCTCGTGATGCCAATCCCGACGACGTAAACTTCGCGCATAATCACATCCTTCCTTCCTGTTTCCAGCGTTGGGACATGAGCGCGGTACCGGTCGAGTCGTATAGCGAGCGGGTGGCGGCGAGAAGATCGGCGGGCGCCTTCGGCGGATCGGTGGGGGGAAGAATGGCCGCGTGCGCCTTCTCGAGCAGAGCCTTCGGTACCGGACGCCTGCCGACGACGAGCGTTTCCCTGGCTTTATTGAAAAGCTCTTTTGTCAACGCCCACGAGGGAACACCGCCGAGTTCGTGCGCCACGTGGAAGCGCTTCTCCAACTCGTACTCGATCATCCACCGGCGAAACCCAATGGGCGACTCGGCAACGATGAGAACTTCTTTCTGGCCGATGATGTCCAGGTGGTACTCCATTTTGCTGGCGAAAGCGTGAGCCCCGACGCGCAGGCCACGACGTAGCGCCACGGTATGATAGGACATGCCGACATCCTTGCTGAGCAGTCGGCCGTTCACGACGGCGACGAGTTCGCCGTTAATCTGTGCCACCAAGACGTATTCGTCTTGAACCCGGTAGCGGTAGTAAGCGAGTAATTCGCTGTAGAGCCGGGCGGCCACGACATCGTAGTAATCCCTCTCGACGTGGAGCAGCGGCTCAACGTGCTGCAGGATATCCGGGATGTCCTCGCGCCCAACCTGCCGGATGACCATTTCCTCGCCGCCCGCCAGCGTCATGTACTTGGGCGGAAACGGCGGAATCGGGTTATCGATCGGGCGCAGAATTTTCTCAACGTCAATAGACATAATATGCCTCCGCCTTGATTAAGCGTGGTTTGACTTGTCCGAGAACAGCCGAACGTTATGTGGTTCTCCAGAAATAGGTGCTGTCGTCTCTTCAACTCGATCCCTGACCAAATTCTTTCCGGCAGTTCGCATCGCTTAGGCCATCTGATGTTCCAAGTGGCTGCTTCTGCCGTATCCAACTGTTATGCAGTTTATTCTGCCAGTACTTCTCCATCAGGCCGAAAACTTGCGAGCCGCCAAGAGCTGTCACTTTGTCAAGTATTAGGCTTGAAAGCTGACGCCGTGTCAAGTGCCTATGCTCAGGGGAAGTGCACCACGATGCATCTCGTGCGCCACGCCGCCGTCACGCGGGCGCAGTGATCAACGCCACTAGGCGACGCTGGCCCGCGCCGCATTGCAGGCATCCTTTAACGACACCAGCGCACCGGTGACAACACGGTCAAGGGATTTCCCGCTTTGAAGATTGCTCAGCGCCAGTTTTTCGATCTCAACGATTCGTTGAATGAGGAGACCTCCACCGATTGTCGTGAACTGGAACGCTGTTTGACTGGCCGTCTCACTGGCAGTGGGTTCTTTGGTCATTCAATTCCTTTCAGCTCAAGCTTCTCCAGACCGGTGGTCTGGGTCGGACAAATCTTCAACGTTGGAGTTTCGCCGCCTCGTCAACCAGGGCGCGATGCTCGGTGGTTTCATCCACCACGCGCATGATGTCACCCCATTGCCCCGGCGACGGCACGGACGCCACATTGTGTCTGCTGAACGCATCCAACAGGTTGTGGACGGCATTCAACATCAAGCCGGTGTTTGTGTAATACATGGAGGACGCGTCCTGGGCGTCGCGTCTGACTTCGTACAATGGCCAGTCACACTTCTTTGCCATCTTCTTGATGACAGTCAGCACCTCACTCCACTCACTCTTGGACGGCGTGTGCCACGATTTGAATGCTTCGCAATCCAGCAGTCCACATGCGAGCGCATACTTCTCGTTGAAGAACCGATTGAATTCCTCTCTGCTGATCTGGCTGATTGCCACAAAAATCTCCTTTAGCAGCGGTGGTTGATGTTTCGCTGAGCTGCCTTGCTGCACGGCACGACTGCGAGGTTTGGTCGGAGAGAAGCAGCTCGCTCAGACCGATACAACCATACGCCAGGTTGAGGAATAACCTAATTGTTTCGCAAACAATCTCTTCTGTCCGCCTGGAGCACGAACGTCACAATCCGGCGGCGTATTGATAACCCCCGCCTCGTCGGCCATCTCCACCCTGACTCAGGTGTTTTTGGGATTCACGGTGAGCAACACGATCCCGCCGACTAGCGCGAGCGCCCCGGCCACTGGGGGGATAAAGTGGCTGCGAGTCGTCTCCACGTGCACTCCGAGGACATCGACAGGTTTTCCTCTGGTCGTGTAGGTGATGCCCGAGTAGGCGAGCACCACGATGCCCAGTCCGATCAGTATCATTGCAATCATCTTCGTATTCATAAAACCTCCCGTTTCCTTGCTTTTATTAACCGCTTCTTACACCGGTCGTCGGCCCTGAATGATGTTGACCAGGATCATGACAACGGCAATCACCAGAAGGACGTGAACGAACCCGCCCATCGTGTAACTGGTCACCAGTCCCAGCAGCCATAGAACAATTAGTACTACCGCGATTGTGTACAACATATGATTCTCCCTTTCGTTTGATTTGGATTCACTACCGACTGGTGCATCCCCACAACCTCCGCACCAGCCAGCAATGAATCAATGTCTACTTGTTACTTGGACACGGCCGCTTCGACGGTCATGTTGTTGACCACGCTCGTCACACCGTTGATGTCGGTGACGAGCTTGGTGACCAGATCCTTCTCGGCGGCATTCTTGGCCGTGCCACCCAACGTGACCACACCATCGGTCGTCGAGACCTTGGTGTTGAGCACACTGGTCGAACGGTGCGACAGCAACGATCCCTTGACCTGGGCAGTGATCGAGGCATCATCGATTTTCTCGCCTAATGTTTCGGGCTTCGGAGAGGTCGTCGCTACCGTCATCTCATTTTTCACGCTTTTGACGCCTTCGACGTCCTTGGCGTACTCGGTGGTGAGGTCCTTTTGGGCCTGGTTGGCGGCTTCGCCCTTCAATGTGACGTTACCGTCTTTCAGGTAAACTTCAGTGCCCGAGGCGCTCACATTCCGATGGAACAACAGCGCCGATTTCACTTTCATACTGATCCATGTATCCGAGCTCTCGGCAGGGCGCTCCCCTGTGACTTCGATGCGATTGTCCACGCTCTTGACCCCGGGTAAAGCTTCGGCGGTGTTCTGGGCCATCGGTTTGTGGGTTTCGTCGGCCACGGCGCCTGACAGGATGACGGCTCCGTCCTTGGAACTGATCTTGATGTGTTCGTCCTTCAGATACGTCTTATAGACGTAGGTCTTCTTGAACGCTGACTCGATGCGGTCATCCGTCTCGGATGCGCGCACAGCCCCGCTGGTGAACACCAGCACGGCAGTGAATGCCAGGGCGCCCGCGGCCATTACCAGCGCCAGCGGGTAGTTTCTCCTGATTACTTTCATCATGCTTTGCATCTTTCTGTTGTTACGTCTTTGGGTTGATTGCTGGAGCCACGCTACGCGACGAGCGCACCGCGTGCTATAAGGTAGAACCCTACCGTAGATGATTTGGAGGTGCTCTTCGAAAACGTGGTCAACGCAACTGGGGCGGAGAGAGTTCGACAGCCGAGGGCACGGTCATCGTAACTCGCCGACGGGGACGGCGAAGGCCACACGATCCAACCACTCCTCGAGCACGTGATTGAACTTGTCCGGCTGCTCGAAGGCGACGAGATGACCCGCGTGCCGGATGACGTTCAACTGGCTGCCCGGAATCGCCCGGACCAACGCTTCCGATTCCGCCGGCGAAATCAGCAGGTCCTCGGCGCCCGTGATGACCACGGTCGGCACGGAAATCCCAGCCAACTCGGCCGTCGCATCGGGCCGTTCCGCCATCCCCAGCAAGGCGCCAATCACTCCCGCAGATTTGGAAGGCGTCATGAATCCCCGTACTTGCTCCGCCATGGCCCGATCCTGATTGTCCGCCGCGAGCATCTTGGGCGCCATCGCCTTAATGACCACCGGCACGCCCTTCGCCCGCACACTCGCAGCCGTCGCGCGTCGCGCTGCGGCTGCTTTGGGGGTATCCTTGCCCGCCTTGGTGCTGACCAACACGAGGCCGCTTACCATCTCGGGGTATTGACGCACGAAAGCGAGCGCCACGTAACCACCCATGGAGTGGCCGATCAACACCACCGGTCCGGTGGCGAGTTGTTGGAGCAGCGCGTGAAGATCCTCGGCGAATTGCGCCATCGTGGTCGCGCCAGTCCCGGTTTCGCTTCCACCGAATCCGCGGAGATCGGGCGCGATGACCCGATGGGATGATCGGAGCGCATCCAATTGCTTCTGCCAGGCGCCCCGACTGAGTGGAAACCCATGCACGAAGAGCAACGGCACCCCGCGCCCTTCGTCCGTGTAGTTGACGGCAATACCGTTTACCGTCATTTGCATGTGGGCTCCTGTACGATGGCAGCAATCAGCTTCCGGTTGGCACAACTCGAGGCCTGCAACCAGTAGCCGCCCGACTACGCGCGCTTATGGTGTTTGGGCTGCTCGTCGTGCATTGCGTCCTTGCCGGCTTCAATGGCCGCGGCAATTCTTGCTTTCTTGTCGTCGATGAAGTCCTTGGCGTCCCCGAGGGCGTCGGTCGCTTTCCCCTTGAGATCCCGGCCTTTGGCGGCGATCAGTTTTCGCGTCTCCTTACCCGAACGCGGTGCGTAGAGCAGCGCGATCCCGGCCCCGGCGAGCGCGCCGATGGCAAATGCCGCCAAAAAACCACCGATTGGAGTTGAATTGTTCTCAGACATGATCTTGTTCCCTCTTTGTTTGGTTGTGCTGATTTCGATGCAATAGAACCTGCAGAAATGTTGTCACTCCGGTCCGGAACAGGTTCAGGTTCCGAACCATCGAATGCACGGGCGGTTCAATGGCTGATCCGACCTCGTCCACGAGTCGGTCTACCCGCTCCGTCCACTGGCGCGCGGTCTGTACCACGCGGCTCACTTCGTCCAATTCCTCATTGGCCCGCTTCGAGAGCTCGGTCACGTTCCGCACCATCTCATGGCTGTCCTCCACGAGAGCCTGGGTCTTTCCCTTCAATTCCTCGGCCGCAATCACCAATTGCCCCAACTTGCGCCGCATCTGAAATGCGATGGGGATGAGGCAAACCACAAGGACAATGAAGGCGACCGAGGCAACGAACAAAGCCACCTGTAACGCAGCCGACATTTATCTAGCTCCTTCCATCAGCCAGAGTCTTCCACTCGCACGCAGCAGCGAATTGAGGTCGTTCACCAAGGAAGTCGCTTTGGCGTTTATCATTGCGACCCACGTTACAACCATGAGTCAGTTCACTGCTATGGGGCAAAACCCTACCAAGGATTGTGGCGGGTAGGGTTTCACCGTATAGACCAATCCGATCAATTGGCAGACTATGATACAGAATTGGTTGCGTATGGACGAAGAGGAAGCGATCCCGGATGACGGGACGACAATGGTGAACACCTTGTCGTGAACGCGTGCATTCGCAAAGTATTATGAAGCGCAAATTGATAAGGCTATCACGAGGATATGCGGCGGCCTTGCGGAACCATCTGAAGCAAGGGCGACGAGCCAGCTTGCAGTCGGCGCGCAAACTGGGACGCCAAGCCGTGGCCAGCGGGCTGGAGACGCTGGACCTGGCCCGGATTCACGTGGCAGCACTCGCCTCACTGGAAGCCTCCAGCAGGCAAGATGGGATCATCAAGCGGGCGGAAAATTTTTTTGCCGAGGCCATTACCCCGATCGAAAAAACTCATCGAGCCGCGCAGGAGGCCAGCGGCCACTTGAATCGACTGACGAAGACACTGGGTCGGCGCACGGTGGAACTGGCGGCCTCGGGCCGTCGCTTGAAACGGGGAATCGTCCAGCGCAAGGCCGCGGAGGAAGCCCTCAAGAAGAGCGGGAAACATCGCGCCAGTTTATTGGAGCAGTCACGTCTCCTGCAGGAACATTTGCGCCATCTGACCCATCAAATTCTGGTGGCGCAGGAGAATAAGCGAACGAAGATCAGCCGCGAGTTGCATGATGAAATCGCCCAGACGTTGTTGGGAATCAATGTCCGGCTGGTGACGTTGAAAAGAGAGGCCACGGTCAATGCCAAAGGCCTGAAAAAAGAGATCGCCAACACGCAACGCCTTGTGGAAAAATCAAGGAAAGTTCTGGGGCGGTTCGTTGGTGAACTCGGCAAATACCATGACACGTAATTTGACAGGGTTGTCGCGACGATATGTGGCCGCGTTGCGAAAATACCTGAAGCAGGGGCGACGGGCGAGCTTGCAGCCGGCGCGTCGACTGGGACGCCAGGCCATGACTTACGGGCTGGAGACGCTGGATCTGGCCAGGATTCACGAGCAAGCGTTGCTTACCCTGGTGTTGCCCAACGACTCCCCCGGTGCCCGGGATGCGATGGTCTGGCGGGCGGGGATTTTTTTTGCCGAGGCCATCACTCCGATCGAGAAGTCTCATCGCACCGCGCGCGAGGCCAACGTCCACTTCGGTCAACTGAACCAGACGTTGCGCCAGCGCAGTGCGGATCTGGCCGTCTCGAACCGACAGTTGAAACGGGAAATACTCCAGCGCAAGACGGTGGAGCAATCCCTTCGGAAAAGCGAGGAACACTATGGCCGGTTGCTGGAGCAATCGCGGCGGATGCAGGAACAATTGCGGCATCTGACCCGCCAGCTCCTGTTGGCGCAGGAGGAAGAACGCAAGAAGATCAGCCGCGAGCTGCACGATGAAATCGCCCAGACCTTGACGGGCATCAATGTCCGGCTGGCGACCTTGAAAACCGAGGCGGCGCACAACACCAAGGGGCTCCAGAGTAAAATCTCCAGCGCGCAACGGATGGTCGAGAAGTCGGTGGACATCGTGCATCGGTTTGCGCGTGAATTGCGCCCGACGGTGTTGGACGACCTGGGGTTGATCCCCGCCCTGCATTCGTTTGTAAAAAGCTTTTCGAAACGGACGGGTCTTTTCATTCATATGACGGTCTTTGCGGCGGTGGAAAACCTGGCTGGCGAAAAACGCACGGTGCTGTATCGCGTCGCCCAGGAAGCGCTGACCAACGTCGCCCGCCACGCGCAAGCCAGCCTGGTGGACGTGAGCATCGAGAAACTTCCGGGCAGAATTTGCATGAAAATCAAAGACGACGGCAAATCCTTCCAGGTGGAGCGTGTGTTGGACGCCAAAAGGAACAAGCGATTGGGGCTGCTTGGTATGCGCGAACGGGTGGAGATGGTCGGCGGCAGTTTTCGCGTCGAATCGGCACCCGGCAAAGGCACCACCGTCTGCGCGCAGATTCCATTCACGAACGGGAAAGGGATCTAGTGTTTATGAAACGCATCACTGTCCTGCTGGCTGAAGACCACACGATCGTCCGCGAGGGGTTTCGGAAGTTGTTGGAGTCCGAAAATGATATCGAGGTTGTCGGCGAAGCGCAAACCGGCCGCCAAGCGGTGGAGTTGACCAGGAAACTTCGTCCGGCGGTGGTCGTGATGGACATCGCGATGCCGCTGCTCAATGGATTGGAAGCCACCCGGCAGATCCGCAAGGCCTTTCCGGCCACCAAGGTGGTCATTCTCTCCGCGCACAGCGATGACGCGTACGTCGAGCAGGCGATCGCGATCGGCGCGGCGGGTTTTCTGTTCAAACAAACCTCCTCCCACGATTTGTCGAACGCGATTCGGGAAGTGCAGAAGGGCAACACCTTTTTCAGCCCTTCCATTTCCAAGCGGCTGCACGATCAGAAGATGCCGGCGGGAAACGGAGCGCTGCGGAAGAAAGTGGCGCGCCTGAGTTCGCGCGAGTTGGAGGTGCTCCAACTGATTGCCGAAGGCAAGGCCAACAAAGAGACTGCGGCGGAACTCGGCATCAGCATCAAAACGGTCGAAAAACATCGGCAGAATCTCATGGCGAAACTCAACATCCACGAGATCTCCGGTCTCACCCGCTACGCCATCGGGGCCGGCATCATCGAAAGCAGTGTCCAGTTGACCATCCGCTAGCCCCGGCCCCGCCCGTTGGGGCAGGATTCCTGAAATCCCCGGTGGGGTGAACACCTTATAGCGCCCGCAGGGCTTCCCAGCTTATCGTGATAATATGAAAGTCAATTACAGGAGGAAGGCATTGACGTTTGGCAACCTCATCGAGACCGTTTGCGGCGTCTGCGGGAATCGCCGCGCTCGAGGAATTATCCGGCTCGCCGTTGATGCCCACGTCGTTGTGTTCCGGGAACCACAACACGTTTTTGATTTATTGAACAGAAGGGTAACTCCATGAATGGAACCAAACGCCTAGCGGGAAAAGTCGGATTCGTTTTATGCACGGCGCTTTTAGGGACGCTGACCGCGCACACAACCTACGCCGCCGAGGTAGTGGTGGTAGCCCCGGTCGTGGTAATTCACACCGACAGCGATTTCTATGAGCCGCTCAGCCCGTATGGACGATGGGAGGTTGTTGGGTCCTACGGACGCTGTTGGATCCCGAACGGAGTGGACGCTGACTGGGGCCCTTATTCCAACGGGTACTGGGAACAAACCGACGCTGGTTGGTACTGGGTCAGCGACGAGCCGTGGGCGTGGGCCACGTACCATTACGGCGGTTGGGATTATAATTCACAATTTGGCTGGTATTGGGTGCCGCAGACACAATGGGCGCCCGCGTGGGTTTCCTGGCGAGAAGGTGGTGGATACGTAGGCTGGTCGCCGCTGCGACCGTCGGCGAGGTTTTGGGGAAGAGGCGTTGCGCCAAGGGGAACCGTCTTTGTGGAGGAAAGTCACTTTCTGCAACCAGTCAGTCGCAAAACAATCATCGTGAATACCACCATTACCAGCAAGACCGTGATCAACAAGAAAGGCCCGGATACCGCCGTCATCGAAAAGGCGAGCGGACGAAAGTTACAGGCAGTCCCGGTTCGCGAACTGCGCACCAAAGAGGAAGCGAAAGTCGTCGCCAAGCACCCGACGCCGACACCGACCAGTGAGAAAGCGGTCCAAACGCCGGTTCGCAGCCAGGCGGAGAAGGCGCTTCCCGCGAGCGAGCCACGTCCGGTTGCGAAACCACCCGTGACAACGGCTGCGCCGCAGCCGCCGTCAACGCAGAAGGAAGTCCACCCAGCCGACGTGCCGACCCCCGTTACGAAGCCCGCCGAGGAGAAACGCGCGCAGCAGGAAAAGGCGCGCGAGACGGAGAGTGCGAAGGGCAAGCCTGCTCCCGCCGCTGTGGAAGCCAAGCCGGAGACCAAGCCCGAGATCAAACATGAGGCCCCACCGGAGGCGAAGATTGAATCCAGGCCTGCGGCCGAGCGGCCTGCAGCGACCAGAGAACCAACCCAGCAGAGGGAAGGGAAAGGCGACGAAAAGAAGGATTAGCGGGCGAAGGGACCAGGAGATTGTCGTGAGCCGTTGCCGCAAACGTAGCATCCTCAGCCACTGGCACTCAACCATATCGGGGACGGTCGCGTGTCTTGCCTGCTGGTCAGCCGTTCTTTCCGCTACGGCGCAACAAGCTGAGCCCCCATCATTGATGGCCTTTCTGTCAGTTTCCACGATTACGGCGCAGTCCATACGGAGCAACATCAGCGAACGGACCGACCGTCAGGTGCTTACCGAGCGCGAACTCCAGCCGATCCTGATGCCCCACCGCAAGCCGACGAACGCCGAGGCGTGGGAGCGTTTTGAATCAGAATACAGCCCGCCGCAAAAAACTCCGTCGCCCATCAAACGGCAGATCGCGAGCACCAAATACGGTCTCGACACCGCCGTGTTTGCCGTCGATCGCTTCGCCAAGAACGTCGAGAACCAAGCCGACTTCAGCTTCGACCAGGGCAGCCTGCGCCGCACGCGGGCAACTTCTTCTGGAGAGTCGCCGAACCGCCCGCGCGTGAAGCTCGACCTGAATATGTGGCAGGGCAGCAGGCCGTATGTGGGTGTGCGGATCATCATCCCGTTTGGCAACTGACGGGCCGTTGGCACGATCTGTTCCTTGCTCCGAAAACATGCTTGCCAGTTCAAGGGAAAATCGGTGGTATCACCGGCAGCCGTCGCATCACTGTGAACTACAAAAAAGGGAGGCATTAGAGTACAGTGCTGCCAGCGGCAAACTATGAATCCCGATCCTCCAAGCCCGGCGTCCGATTCGAAGAATGTGACCACTTCAGTCGTTGAAACTGCGTCGGCTGATCCAGTCATGCTTCATCGTCCGGCCAAGATGATGGTGAATGATCTGAGCCATTCTCCCGGAACCATCCATGCCCGTTGAATTCAAAGACTACTACGACGTTCTCGGCGTGGCCCGAAACGCGAGCGACGCGGAAATTAAGAAGGCATTCCGCACACTCGCCCGCAAATATCACCCGGACGTCGCCAAGGACAAAACCACCGCCGAAGAAAAATTCAAGGAAATCAACGAGGCCAACGAAGTCCTCAGCGACCCGGAGAAACGGCGAAAGTATGATGAACTGGGCGCAAACTG
>JBEKYJ010000118.1:0-12385 GCA_049511095.1 Verrucomicrobiia bacterium | reverse complement strand
GTAAGCAACAGCGCCACGGCCATGAAAACGTCGATAAGAAGCATCTGAAAGCGCCGTATCCGAGTCGAGACTTCGAAGACCTCGGTCATCGTCCGGGCGTCGTCGAGCGCCAGGCTTGGGTCGAGCCGGGCAAGCGCTTGCCGGATGGCGGGCACGAGTCGATGGGCGTCCCCGCCGGCGCGTACGACAATGTCGAACCCGCGCTCGTCGTCAACGTCGGCGGGATTGAAGAGGTAGATTTCCGGCCTTGCCGGCTTTTCGACATCCGATTGACGAACGTCCTCGACGACGCCGACCACTTGCCACGTGAGCGTTGGCGTCGGCTTGGGCTGATTGTTTCGCAGGCCTTTGCCGATCGGGTTGCCTTCGCCCCAGTAATGCCTGGCCAGAGTCCTATTGATCAGGATTCCCTGCGGCTCGGCGCTCGCGTCGGCGTCGGTGACCATCCGGCCTTCGAGGATCGCCACGCCGGCGGCGTCGAAGTAACCCGTGGTGACGCAGGCTATTGAGACCCGCAGCCTGGACGTCTTGGGGTCGTAAGCCTCGCCCTCTGCAAGAATAGGGTATTCCCTGTACTCTTCGAACGGCAAGTGGTCCGTCGCGCCGGCGGTTTTCACGCCCGGCAGCGCGCGCAGGCTCTCGATCAGGCGATCACGCAAGGCCCGCCGCGCTTCAGTCTTGTTGTAAGCGGAGTGGCCGAGCATGTTGATGTAGCCGGTGATCACTTGATCAGTAATGAACGACCGTGAGTCCTGAGCCACCTTGCGATAGCTGACCGTAAGCAACAGGGCGACGTTGATCATCACCAGGCTGAGGGCCACCTGCGAGATGACGAGCCAGCGGAATTGCCGCAGGCGCGCCCGCGAGCCGGCCTGCTGCGGCCCGCCTTCCTTGAGCGCGCCCAAGACGTCGGTCTTGACCGCCGCCAAGGTCGGGGGCAGCGCGGCCAGCAAGGTCGTCAGCATCGCCAGCCCCATGGCGAAGATCAAAACGGGACCATCAACATGAAAACGCCCCCGTATCAGGATATCGCCTGGGGCGAGGCGCGCCAGAATGTCCATGCCCCAAAGAGCCAGCAGCAACCCGAGGGCGGCGGCCAACCACGAAATCGCGAAGCTCTCGGCAAGCATCAGGCGCAGGACGTGCCAGCGCCCAGTGCGACCCGCACCGCGATTTCCGTCTGCCGCCGCGCTGCCCGCGCCAGGAGCATGCCCGCCACGTTGGCGCATGCCAGCCCCAGCACGAGCAGCACCGCCCCCTGCATGAGCATCAGCGCGACGGTCATGCCGCCCAAGAGTTGTTGCATGAGTGGGACCAGCCGGAACGTGAACCGGGCGTTCGGTGCGGGATATGCCTGCGCCAATTGCGCGCCGACCGCCGTTAGCTCGGCGGACGCGGCTTGCATGGTCACGCCGGGCCCCAGCCGGGCCAGCACATCTACTATCCGATGGGTGCCGCGGGTGATTTCCCGCGTGCCAAGCCTAAGCGGGAAAAAAACGTCGCTCGCGGCGATCGGCGAAAAATCCATGCCGGTGGGCAAAACCCCCACGACAATGAAGTCGTCATCGAGGCCGTAACCGTCCGTCAACCGGATCTTCTGTCCGACGACTTTGGGGTCGGCGCCAAAGCGTCGTTCCCAGAGCGCGTGACTGAGAACCGCCACGGGCTGGGTGTCGGGCTTTTCTTCGTCTTCCGTGAACCACCGGCCAATCGCCGGGCGCATGCCCAGCATATGCCCCAGGCTGGCCGTGCACATAACGCCTCGAACCATCTCCGGGCGGTCGCCGCCGAGCGCGAACTGCCACGAGTTGTAGGCACAGACCTCGATGAACGAATGGCATTGCGCCCGAAGATCGAGATAGTCCGGCACCAAAACTGGGAAGCTGTCACGCAACTCGTAGGGGCCTGGCACGGCCCAAACTTGAACAATCCGGTCGGGATCGGGATAAGGCAACGGATCGAATACCAGAGTTTTGAAGACGCTGAAGATGGTTGTGTTGGCCCCGATACCGAGTGCAAGTGTGAAGACCGCAACCATTGTGAAGCCCGGATTCTTTCGCAGCATCCGCAGTCCAAACCGGATGTCCTGCCACGTCGCCTCGCCGAAACTGGCGCCGCGCACCTCACGGCATTCCTCGCGGATGCTTTGAAGATTGCCGAAACGACGGCGGGCATCGCGCGCGGCCTCTTCCGGCGACATACCCGCGGCGATATTCTCCGCCGTGCGGAGTTCGAGATGCAGCCGCAGTTCCTCGTCAATCTCCCGCTTCATCGCCCGGCGTTGTCCGAGCGAGCGGAGGCGGCGCCAGAAACTGAGAAATGGTTTCATGGGAGCAGCCTTCCGTTTCAAGCAGCTTGCAGCACCAGCGTGATGGCGCGGTGCACCCGCTCCCACAGCGCCGTCTCTTTCTCCAGTTGTTTGCGCCCGGCACGCGTCAGCTCATAGAATTTCGCGCGACGATTGTTTTCGGACCTGCCCCACTCCGCTTTGATCCAGCCTTTCTCTTCCATCCGGTACAGGCACGGATAGAGCGAGCCTTCCTCGACCACCAGCACGTCGTCGGATCGTTGCTGGATGCGTTGGGCGATGGAGTAGCCGTGCAGGGGGCCGGCGGCGATGGTTTTCAGAATGAGCAGGTCCAGAGTTCCCTGAAGCAGTTCAGTCTTGGTCATGGCTTCACCTCACACCTAGATTGTCTATGGGAATATAAACCGCTCCCCTAGAGTGTCAAGGGGAATATCGACCGGGTAGTGCGTCAGTTTGAGTAAGGCGCGGTATTCGACCCACGGATCCATTCATCCATCCTGTGAGCCTTTTCTCCACGATAATTCTCAAGGATGAAGGATGAATTATGGGGGATGAAGGATGAAAACGGGAAGCGGCAGACGGCGGGACACGGGGGCGTCGGTTGGAGACAGGATGATCAGATGGCGCTAATCAGCGTCGATCAGCGCCACCTTGCAGATTTGTTGCGCGGATCGAGGTGATAAGAATGGGAAATGGTTTTTTGAGGGTGCTCGATCGGTTGGGATTCGCGCCGACTTCAAACCTTGCGCCGCGGTGAACATTCTGCCAATAATGGCGTCAGAGGAGGTGCATGAGACGGTTCTGGCCAATCGTGGTGGTATGGCTGGCTTGCGGCGGGATTGATCGCGTTGTGGCGGCGGTGCCGGACGAGAACAAGCTCTACCGCGTCGCCGAAGCTGCGTTTAAGGACGGGCTTAACGATCTGGCGGAGCGGCAGTTCGCCGAGTATTTGAAGCAATTCCCAGACTCGGACCGCGCCGATGGCGTGGTACTGGACATGGCGCAGGCGCAGTTGAACGAGGGCAAGTGGCAGGCCGCAGCGAAGACGCTTCAGGATGCGCTGGCCAAATGGCCGACGGAGAGACGGCCCGACAGTTTTCGATTTTGGTTGGCCGAAGCGCTCTTGCGAGGCGAGCGATATGGGGAGGCGGAGCAGCGGTACGCGGAAGTCATTGAGAAGTACCCGCACAGCGCCTATCGGCCACAAGCATTCTACGGGCTGGCATTTGCGCGATTCAAGCTCAGCCATTTCGGCGAGGCGGTGCAGGCGTTGGATGAACTCGCCAAGTCCGGCCCGAAAGCCGAGTTGGCGCAGGAGGCGGAGCTTCTGGCCGGGCAGGTGCGCCTCGCTCTTCGACAGTTTGACAAAGCGGAAGTCGCTTTGAACGACGTCATTCGCAAATACCCCAACACGCGCGCGGCGTTTCGCGCCGACATCTGGCTGGCGGAATCGCTCTCGGGGCGGGGTGAGATCGATGACGCATTGAAACGCTACGGCGCCGTGATCGACTCCTACAAAGCGAGTCCCAACAAACCTGTGACTGGCCAGCTTGCTGCCGAGGCATGGCGCGGCAGAGGCTGGGTGTATTGGCGGCAGGGGAAGTTTGATGATGCCGCGCAATCGTTCGGCCAGGCACTCGCGCTGGCGCAAGACCCGGCGCTGAAACGCGAGGCGATGCTTAAGTGGGGCGAATCCCATGTCCGCGCCGGTAAGTTGGCCGACGGCGTGGCGAAACTGAAGGCCTATTTGCAATCGACTCCGAGCGACCCGCTGGCGGACGAGATCCAGATGACCATCGGCGATTTGCTGTTTGCCAACAACGATTTCACCAACGCGTTGCCCGAGTTCGTGAACCTGGCCGACAAGTATCCGCAGAGCGCGTTGCTGGCGAAGGCCAACTTCAACGCTGGTTGGTGCGCGTGGAAACTCGGGAGGATCCCTGATTCGCTCCCGTACTTTCGCCAGGCCGCCGCGCTCGCAAAAGAACCCACGGTGGCGGCGGAGGCGCTCTTTAAGGCGGGCGATGCCGAATTCGCGCTCGGCCAGTATGCGGACGCCATCAACGATTATCAGCGGCTCATCAGCACGTATCCCGACACGAAGCTCCTCGACCACGCCATGTTCCAACTCGGCCAGTCGTACGAGCACACGCACAACGGCGAAGCCGCGGAACACGTGTTCGAGTCGCTCCTCCAGCAGTTTCCCAAGAGCGAGTACGCGGCGGAATCACAATTCAGCATCGGTGTGATTCAAGGGGGTTTGGGGAAGGAATCGGACGCGCGCGCCGCGTTCGGGACGGTTGCGGCAAAGTATCCGCAGAGTGAATGGGCGACGAAGGCCGGCCTCGCCATCGGCGAATCGTTTTATCACGAGGGCAAGTACGATGAGGCGGCAAGCGCGTTCGAAAAACTGATGGCCACCGCACCCGACAGCGAGCTTGGCCAGCGCGCCTTTTACAACCGGGGTTGGTGCTATGCCCAGAAGGGACAAGCCGATAAAACGCTTGCCGAATTCAACGAATTCCTGAAGAAGTTCCCGGACTCGGCGCTGGCGCCCGACGCCGAGTTCTGGATTGCCGACTATTATATGAGGCAGAAGGACTACATCAAGGCGCAGGAGCGATTTCAGTTGCTCGTGAAGAATTATGCCGGCAGCAAGCTGGCTGACACGGCGCAGTACATGGGCGGACGCGCGGCATACCTGCGCCAGGATTACAGGGCGGCCATTGAGCTTTACGAGGCGCTGCTGAAGAATTTTCCCGCTTCCGGGTGGCGCTGCGACGCGCGCTTCGGGGAAGGGGACGCGTTCAGCGAGCTTGGCCAATTTAGCGATGCCCTGCTCGTGTTCGATTCGCTGACCAAAGACTTTCCTGATTGCTATCTCGCCGCCGACGCGCACGGACGCAAGGGCGATTGCCAGTTTACGCTCGGTCGCTTTGACGATGCGATCGCGAGCTATCGCAAGGCGTTGGACGTCGCGCGGGAAGGCGATCCTGCGTTGCGCAATCAGTTGTACTACAAGACGGGCCAGTGTTTCGAGAAGGCAGCCAAACTCGATGAGGCGTTCGAGTGGTACAGCAAGGCCGTGTACGAACAAGCGGCCGCGCCCGATCCGAACGTGCCGATCGAGCGTTTCTGGATGTGCAAGGCGGGACTCGCCGCCGGTGGTATCAAGGAGCAACGGCAACAGTGGCGTGACGCGATCATCCTGTATCAGAAGCTTGCGGACATGTGTCCCGACATGAAAACATTGCTCGAAGAGAAGGTTCGCAAGCTGCGCGTGGAGCACTTGATCTTGTTCTGAGCATGAGACCTGCTGTGTTTATCGTTGAAAACGAGCCGTTTATGGGGTAAGGAGGACAGGATATGCTAACAGTCATGACCAAGGGCGGGCCGTTGATGTGGTTCATCCTCATCAGCGCGATTCTGGCCATCGCCGTGTTTTTCGAGCGGTTGTTCCATTACCACCGCGCGCAGATTCACACGAACGATTTCGTGAATGGCATCCTGAACTCGCTCAAAAACGGCAACATCAGCGAGGCCATCGACACCTGCAAGCATACCGCAGGCCCGGTCTCGCAAGTGGTCATGGCCGCTGTGCTCAATCACGATCGTTCCCGGGAAGAGATTCGCGAAGCCGTCCAGGACACTGGCCGCAGTGAAGTGACGCGGCTGGAACACAACCTGCCAATCTTGGTGACCATTGCGCAGGTCACTCCGCTCATCGGTTTCCTCGGCACCGTGTGGGGAATGATTCAAGTGTTCATGGTGATCGAGAAAACACAGGCGACCACCGCCGGACAGTTGGCCGGCGGTGTATGGCAGGCATTGCTGACGACCGCCGGCGGACTCGTGGTCGCGATTCCCAGCTACATTGCCTACAACTACCTCGTCAGCCGGGTGCAGAATCTCGTGCTCGACATGGAGAAGGCTGCGAATGAAACAGTCCAGTATCTGGCTCGGAGGGAAGAAGGCGGCGAGCAGGCCAGCAAGGTGGTGGCGCTGCAATGACGTTCAAGACGCACTGCCAGATTTCGAAAGGATTGATCGATGCCGCGCCGCTCGTGAATGTCGTTTTCTTGCTGCTCCTGTTTTTCGTCCTCAATTCCCAGTTCGTGATGCAATCAGGCGTTCCCGTGATACTGCCGTCGTCAGGCCAGTATCCCGTGAGAACTTCGTTCCAATCGCTGGTCGTCACGGTTACGCGCGATGACCTGCTGTTCTTCAATGACCAACCCATTCCCATGGACAAACTCGAGCAGACGTTGCGCGAAGCCGTGCAACAGGGGCGTGGGCGTGAGTTGATTATCCGCGCAGGTTCGCAAGTCTCCATTGGGACAGAGGTCGAGATCATGAGCGCCGCGAATCGAGCGGGGATTACGATGGTCAATATGGCTGCCCGACCCGGTGGGCCCGCGGAGGGCGCACCCAACTGAAGCGGCCATGAGGCGCGTCCCCAAGCTGTCCTTCGGGCAGGGGCAATTGATGCTGTGGATTCTGGCTGGCTCCCTGATCGCCTTCGGCGCGATGTTCTTGTTCTTCCGTGTCTCGGGAGTTGCGCTCACCACGACCCCTCGCGAAGCGCCGCATATATCATGGATGCCCACCGCCCGTCAGGACCCGTTGTCGCCGCATGATCCACGGTACGTCATGGCCGACGTGTTCGACCCGAGCCTGATGTCACTACCCAACGCGCACGGTTTTTCCAGTGGAGCGTGGCACCAAAAGATCGAAGCGGCTCAGCGTAACTTGGGCTGGAACCAACAGCCTGCCTTTCTCAACCCCGCGGCTCCCAGCGAGCCGCATTCGCTGCTGGAGCCGACACCGTTGGATGCGGCGGTGCTCTCAGCGGCGGAGAAAACTGAGGCGCTTTCGGAGGAGCCGAGCGATGGTGACGCGACAGCGCCACTCGTGTCAGTAAATCAATCGGTCTTCCGCGTCCTCGGTCCGTTGGAACGCCGCGTGGTCGTCAATGCGCCGGCGCTGCCGACGATCAACAACTCCGTGCCGCTCCGCCCCACGCAAATCCGAGTTGGTGTCGGCGCAGACGGGCTGGTTCTCTACGCGTTGCTCGACCGCTCATCGGGAGACGATGGTGTGGACGCGCAGGCGCTCGCGCTCGCGCGCCAGATTCGTTTCGAGGCCGAGCAGGACAGCAGCACGATCTCGCTGGCGTGGGGTGTGTTGCGGTTTTTGTGGGCGACGCAGCCGCCACCAGCGACGACCAATGTCGAGAGCACCGCGGCGCAACGCTGAAGTGCCCCGACCTCGGCCAGTCTTTTTTTCAAATCCATCGCGCACTTGGGGATTGTCTTGATTGCCACCGGTCTGTATGAATGGAGACGCGAGGGGGGGCGCGGCTCCGGATTTCGCCGGAGCCAGGGCAGGCGTCCATCCTGACACGAATGGCAAAGCAGCAGTCGTTTGAAAACCACGGAGGTTTCCACCATGGGCATGTGGATTGGAAGGAATCGTAAGGCCCGCGTCACGTACGGATTCGATGATATCGCGCTGGTGCCGGGCACAGTCACCATCAACCCCAACGAAGTCGACACGAGCTTCCAGCTTGGCGCGTACAAGATTCGCGTGCCGATCCTGGCCAGCGCGATGGACGGCGTCGTGGACGTGCGGTTCGCGATCGAAATGGGCAAGCTCGGCGGCGTCGCCGTGCTCAACCTCGAAGGCGTGCAGACGCGCTACAAGAACCCCGAGGAAGTCCTCGACAAAATCGTCAACGTTGGCAAGGAAGAGGCCACGCACCTCCTCCAGCGTATCTACACGGAACCCATCCAGGAGGATCTCGTCGCCGCGCGCGTGAAGGAGATCAAGGACGCGGGCGTGCTGTGCGCGGTCAGCTCGATCCCGCAGCGCGCGGAGCATTGCGGCGCCATCGCCCAGGAAGCCGGCGCGGACATCTTTGTGGTGCAATCGACCGTTTCCACCGTGCGCCACGTCTCCAGCGAATACAAGACGCTTGATCTTGCGGCCTTCTGCAAAGCCATGCGCATCCCGGTCATCCTCGGCAACTGTGTGACCTACAGCGTGACGCTGGAACTGATGCAGTGCGGGCCCGCGGGCATCCTGATCGGGGTTGGCCCCGGCGCGGCGTGCACGACGCGCGGCGTGCTCGGCCTCGGTGTGCCGCAGGCCACGGCGACCGTCGATTGCGCCACGGCGCGCGATTACCATTGCAAGCAGACCGGCAAGTATGTGCCGATCATCACCGATGGTGGCATGAGCAAAGGTGGCGATATTTGCAAGGCGTTTGCCTGCGGCGCGGACGCCGTGATGATCGGAAGCGCGTTCGCCCGCGCCAAGGAAGCGCCGGGCAAGGGATTTCACTGGGGGATGGCCACACCGCACGCCAATCTTCCGCGCGGCACGCGCATTCGCGTCGGCGTGACGGGCACGCTCAAGCAGATCCTTTTCGGCCCCGCCGAGCTCGACGACGGCTCGCAAAACCTCGTCGGTGCGCTGGCGACCTGCATGGGCAATGTCGGGGCACAGAACGTCCGAGAATTTCAGGAGACGGAAATCATCATCGCGCCCGCGATCAAGACGGAAGGGAAGGTCTTCCAGACCGTGCAAGGCGTCGGGATGGGCAGCAAGTAGGTTGCATGTCGAACCTCGCGAAACTCCAACGGATCGTCACCCTGGCCAGATTCGCGGAGACGAAGCCGCGTCGCGAGAAGGAAGGCGAGCCGAAGCGGGCGCAAGTCCGCCGGCGCGCGGCCATTCCCGAGAGCATTGTCATTCTGGATTTTGGCTCGCAGTACACTCAGGTGATCGCGCGACGGATTCGCGAGTGCCAGGTCTTCTCGCAGATATTGCGGTTCGACACGTCGGCGGTGAAACTCGCGGCGCTCCAGCCACGCGGTCTCATCCTGAGCGGCGGCCCGGCGAGCGTGTACGGCAAGGCGGCGCCGCATTGCGACCCCGCCATTTGGAATCTCGGTATCCCCGTGCTCGGCATTTGTTACGGAATGCAGTTGATGGCGCATCAACTGGGTGGCCGCGTCGAGATGAGTGAGAAGCGCGAGTTCGGCCAAGCGGAAGTCGAGATCACGAACGGCTCATCGCTGTTTGCGAAGATGGACTCACGCCAGAAGGTCTGGATGAGTCACGGCGATAAGGTGGCAAAGTTGCCGGAAGGTTTCGTCTCTGTTGCGCACAGTCAGAATTCGCAGTACGCGGCCATTGCGGATCCACAGCGCGGGCTTTTCGGTCTGCAGTTTCATCCCGAAGTCCATCACACGCCTCAGGGGAGGCAAATCATCTCAAATTTCGTCCATGGCGTGTGCGGCTGTGGCCGGAACTGGACGATCAAGTCGTTTATCGACCGCGCGCTGGAAGAAATCCGCGCGACGGTGGGCAACGACCGCGTCATCCTCGGTTTGTCAGGCGGGGTGGACTCCAGCGTCGCGGCGGCACTCATTCACAAAGCCGTCGGCGATCAGCTCACCTGCGTCTTCGTCAACAACGGCCTGCTTCGCAAATCGGAAGCCGAAGGCGTGCAGCAGGTGTTCGGGAAGAATCTGCGTGTCAAGTTGCACTACGAGGATGCGACCAGCGTGTTCCTGCGTAAATTGCGGGGCGTGACTGACCCCGAGCGGAAACGTAAGATCATCGGACGCGCGTTCGTCGAGGTGTTTCAGCGGGCAACGAAGAAGGCGGGGGCAGCCCGTTTCCTGGCGCAGGGCACCACGTATCCCGACGTGATCGAGAGCGTTTCCATCTCTGGAAATCCCGCCGCGATGATTAAATCGCACCACAACGTGGGCGGCCTGCCAAGGAACATGCGATTCGAACTCCTCGAACCGTTGCGCACCTTGTTCAAAGACGAAGTGCGCGAGGTCGGTACGCAACTGGGATTGCCGCGCGAAATCGTCTGGCGTCAGCCATTCCCGGGACCGGGCTTGGCGGTCCGCATTCTCGGCGCCGTGACTCCGCAGCGCCTCCAAATCCTTCGCGAGGCTGACTGGGTCGTGATCGACGAGATGAAGAAGACCGACCTGTACTACAAGGTCTGGCAGACGTTTGCCGTGCTGCTTCCTGTGAGAACGGTCGGAGTGATGGGTGACGAGCGCACCTACGACAACGTCATCGTCATCCGCGCGGTGGATAGCGTCGATGGCATGACCGCTGACTGGGTGCGTCTGCCCTACGATCTCATGGCGCGGCTCTCCACGCGGATCATCAACGAGGTCAAAGGCGTCAATCGCGTTTGCCTCGACATCTCCAGCAAACCACCCAGCACGATCGAGTGGGAGTAGTCTCGAAAGGATGAGGGCGGAAGGCAGAGTGATGAGGAGTCTGGTCGGCACTAGTCTTCAACCGCTGTGGTCCCGCATCGCGAGCGGTAGTATGCTGCTGTGCAAGGGATTTAACAAGACCGCCCGCTCCGTCCAGCACACCGAATTGATCTTTTCCCTACGATTCCGCGTAGGCTTCGGCGTGTTACGCATGTCCACGCCGTGACACACCATTCGCAGTGTCAATGCTATCACCGTCCATGCTCGAGGGGGCGGACCTCTAGGTAGAGTCTGGAGGGAGGAGAAGACGTATTGGTCGGGGCTTCTGTCATTATCGTAACTTCATTACTTGCCCCTATTCCGCTGCCAACCAATACTGAACGCGGTTGGCCGCCGGGAGTCGTGAGTTGCACTCGCTCCACGTTGAGGTCGGGTATTACCATTTTCTCCCCAAAATCCAGCATTAACTGGTCGACTGGATACGATTGGTCATCGACCTTCAATACGTAGTCAGCCAAGGGTACCGGGATCGTGACCTTGTAGCTTTCGCCAGCATGATCTACATAGGCTTGTTTGACGGCCCGAGATTGGGCTTGAACCACCGCACTTGCCCACTGGAAAGGGGTCCCACCATCTTGGCCGGTCTTCTTGTGTATAAGATGTCCCTTGAGAAGAAGGCGGGGATCCAAAGCCCGCCCGTCTGGGCCAAGGAGTTCAGGCTTGACCTCCTCTTTCAAGCTCGCTGCGACGACCCAGTGTCCCTTCCGGTCCGCAGGTGGACTGAGAGGAGTACCTGCTTGTAAGTCTAGTTCACGCACGCTCTCTCGTTCCGCAAGAAGCGGAGAAAATCCGAGCAGCTTGCACCTTGCGGCAGCGCTTGGGCTGAAATGTGCGGCGACGACTACTACCTTGTCGACCTCTAAGCCACTGGGTCCGGAGTATTTTACAACAAGAGGATCGATGTCACTAACCTCGACCGTGCCGGTTGAGCTGAGCACTTCGACAGCAGCCTGAACTTCAAGCATTCCAACTTTCTGCTTCACGAGAAGGTTTACCTTCCTTGTCTGCATCCTATCTCGAGTGGAAACGGTGGCATTCGTTAAGACTACAGCGTCCTTGTCAGCGTAAAACCGCTGCAGGATTTCCACAAAGTGCCCCAGTCCACTGGGTGGGCTAGGCGCGTTCGTCGATGCGGAAGTGGCCTCAAGAGGAGCGACGACACTCCCCAAGTGCTCGATGTCGGAGTGGATTTGCGACACTGCTTCTCTGCTTGCGCCGAAGTGCATCTGTATGGCGAAAATGATCACGGCCACTGCTATGGCTATCAAGGCGAGCAAAGTTCCCACAGCCGTGAGCTTGCTCGGCATGCTCCAGTTACGCCATTGCTCCCGCGTAGGGATTAGCCGCATATCATGTTCAGTTATGCCGTTGCCCGACTGCGGCCTATCGGCCTCCCGCAAAAGAACCTTTCGGCACCAGCTCTGGCCGCCGCTTGAAACGCGAACACTTCTTATGTCGCTGTTTCACGCGCAAACACCGGCAATTCTTTAGATTGTCGCAGCTCTGGCGGGTTTACAAGGGGTTTTGTGCGGTTTTTCGTCTGGCGTTGTGCGGCTCAGTAGTCGCGCGCCTTCCCTGTTCGAAGTCGCTTCGACCGCGCACCGCGTTTCCTGAAGCGCACCAGCCGTCAATGGAAACGCAAGTTGACCTTGCCCCCTGAAACTGGACAGTTTGCAGAGTGAGTCTTGGCCGATAAAGTGGCGGGAGCCACAAGGAGCCAAGATGAAACGGAAGCGATTCAGCGAAGAACAGATTATCACGATTC
>JBEKYJ010000117.1:0-12421 GCA_049511095.1 Verrucomicrobiia bacterium | reverse complement strand
CCGCTGATCCATAGGTCGATATTCTTTCCAAGGCATCCCGCAGCGTATCCGCTTCAGGCTCCTCGTTTAAGTGTTACCTATGTCCTGAACCTAATGTGTTACCGATGTTCTGAACCTGCACCACGGGAAACCAGTAGCCAAGGGGATCCGACATCGCTAAATGTAGCAACTAGAGAATGAAACAGTGAAAGCAGAGAAACGAAAGGAATTGGAGAAGGCCGGCTGGCGAGTTGGCAGCACGGCGGATTTTCTCGCGCTGACGACGGCGGAAGAGGCATACGTCGAGATGAAGGTGGCGCGAGCGGCGGGCTGGGCCAGCCCGCCCTACCGACGGCATGACAAATCAGGATTTGGGCGAGCGCGAGCCTCAAATCCACCAAAAGGGTTTTAGTTGAACTGGCCCCCAAAGTGGGCAATACTGGCATTCAGATGAGTATTCCGAGCGTCGCAGAAGCGCCGAAACCGAAACGAGTCAACCTGCGTCGGCCTGACATCATGGAGGCCGTTCGCGAGCAGGTGGAACTGCATTACCGCAGCCAGATCGTGGAGAAGCTGCGGCAGCGCGGGGGGGTGTTCGAAGCGGGCGGGCTCAAGGTGCGTCTCGCCAAGGAATTCGGGTTCTGTTACGGGGTCGAGCGCGCCATCGACCTCGCGTACGCGGCCCGCAAGGTGTTTCCGAACCAGCCCATCTACATTTTGGGCGAGATCATCCATAACCCCGAGGTCAACGAACAGCTCATCGCGATGAGCATCAAGTTCCTGTCCGGCCCGATCAAGAGCGCCAACATCGACGATCTCAAGGAAGACGACGTGGTGATCATCCCCGCGTTCGGCGCGGAAGTCGCGACGATGAACAAGCTCAAGGCCAAAGGCTGCCAGTTGGTGGACACGACCTGCGGCGACGTGATGAGCGTGTGGAAGCGCGTCACGCAAAACGCCAACGAAAAATTCACGTCCATCATCCACGGCAAAGCCAAGCATGAAGAGACGAAGGCGACCAGTTCGCGCGCCACGCATAACAACGCGGGCCACTATCTCGTGGTGCTCAACCTCGCGGAGACCGATTACGTCTGTAACTACATCCGCCAGGGCGGCAACAAGGCGGAGTTTCTGGAAAAATTCCCGGGCTCGCACTCGCCCGACTTCGATCCGGATGAGCATCTCAGTTCCATCGGCGTCGCGAACCAAACCACGATGTTGCGCACCGAGACGGAGGACATTCAACGACGGTTGCGGCAGGCGATGGTGGACCGCTACGGCGAGGCCGAAATCGAACAACACTATCGCATGTTCGACACGATCTGCGGCGCCACCCAGGAACGGCAGGACGCGCTGATTCACCTGCTGCAGGAGCGGCTCGACATGATGATCGTCGTCGGCGGATACAATTCCAGCAACACCTCGCACCTGGCCGAGATGAGCGAGGAGCGCATGCCGACGTATTTCATCCGCAACGCGAGCAAGATTCTCTCGGACAAGGCGATTCAGCATTTCAACCTGCATAAGCAGGAGGAAGTTCT
This sequence comes from Verrucomicrobiia bacterium, assembly GCA_049511095.1. Taxonomy (GTDB): domain Bacteria; phylum Verrucomicrobiota; class Verrucomicrobiia; order Palsa-1439; family Palsa-1439; genus Palsa-1439. The sequence continues at coordinate 10,901 of JBEKYJ010000117.1, read as the reverse complement.
TTCCAAGAACTGGCTGCCGACGGGAAACATCTACATCGGCATCACGGCAGGCGCTTCCTGTCCGAACAACCTGATCGACGATGCCGTCCGCCGTCTCTTCAACCTGCGCGGGGTCAACGTGGACGAGATGATCGCTGCCACCGAAACCGCTGCGCCCATTCCGTGATGGCCCCCGACCCAAGCACAGATTGTGCTGTACGCGGGCACCTCAAAGAACCAAATGGCTTCATGAAATCCCATGGATAAAGGCCCCCCGAAATTCCGTTCCACGTCGATGGCCGACATCGAACTGCCCAAGGAAGTCCTGGGCCTGCGCGATCTCGCGTACAACCTGTGGTGGACGTGGAACCCGCAAGCCCGACGGATGTTCGCGCACATTCAGCCCGGCTTGTGGGCGATCTATCGCAATCCGGTCGAATTGCTCATCAACATCGAGCCGTCCCACTGGGAAACGCTGCTGGAGGACGAAGTTTTCCTGAGCATGTACAAATCCGTCCTGCGCGAGTTCGAGACGTACATGAAATCGGTCAACGACACGTGGTTTGCCAAGAACCATCCCGGCTACCAAGGTGGCCCATTTGTCTATTTCTCGACCGAGTTCGGCTTTCACGAGTGCTTGCGCACCTACTCCGGCGGTCTCGGCGTGCTCTCGGGCGACCACTGCAAGTCCGCCAGCGACCTCGGCCTACCGTTCATCGCCATCGGCCCGCTGTGCAAGCACGGCTACTTCGAACAAGAAGTTGAGCCGGACGGGCGACAGCAACATTTTTATCCGGCCTACGATTTCTCGCGCCTGCCGATCCGGCAGTTGCTCGGGGACGACGGCCGCCATCTCACCGTGAACATCGATTTTCCCGACCGTACTGTGTACGCGCGCGTGTGGCTCGCGCAGGTGGGTCGGGTGCCCGTGCTGTTGCTCGACACGGACACGAACAAGAACCCGCCTGCGGACCGGCCCATCACCGGCCAACTCTACGTCAGCGGCCGGGAAATGCGGATCTGCCAGGAAATCGTCATCGGCACGGGCGGCGTGCGCGCGCTGCAGGCGCTCGGCATCGAGCCTGCCTGCTGGCACATGAACGAAGGCCATTGCGCGTTCCTCGGCCTCGAACGCATCCGCAATTGCGTCAAGGCCGGCGCGAGCTTTGCGGACGCGTGCAAGGAGGTCGCCAAGAATTCCATTTTCACGACCCACACGCCGGTGCCGGCAGGCAACGAGGCGTTTGACATCGGGTTGGTCCGCAAGTACTACAAAAACTATTGCGAGGACATTGGCGTTCCGTTGGATCAACTGATCGACCTCGGTCTGTCCAATCCCGGTCAGGGCAATCAGCCGTTCAGCCTCACCGTGCTGGCAATCCATCTCTCGACATTCTGCAACGGCGTCAGCCAGCTCCACGGCAAGGTCAGCAACGGCATGTGGCGGCATCTGTTCAAGAACCTGAAGCCGGGCGAGAATAGGATCCAAGCCATCACCAACGGCATCCACACCCAGACGTGGATGGGCTATCAGATCTCCGATCTGTTCGACCGGTATCTGACACCCGCCTGGCGTGACAACCTCATGGACGAACTGTTCTGGAAGCGGGGTGTCGCCAACATCCCCAACAAGGAACTGTGGGACGTTCACAATCTGCAGAAGGAGAATTTGGTCCGGTTCATCCGCAATCGCGAACGCGCTCAACTCGCGCGCCACGGTGCTTCCCCGGACGATCTGCGCGGCGTCGAGCAACTGCTCGACCCCAATGTCCTCACCATCGGTTTCGCGCGCCGCTTTGCCACGTACAAGCGCGCGGACCTGTTGTTCCGCGATTTCGACCGCCTGCGCTCCATTCTCAAGGATTCCGAGCGCCCGGTGCAGGTTGTCTTCGCCGGTAAAGCGCATCCCGCGGACAAGCCCGGCCAGGAATTCATCCGCCGGATCTTCGACGTCTCGCGAAACACGGATTTGCACGGTCACATCGTTTTCATCGAGAACTACAACATGCGCGTCGCGCGCATGCTCGTGCAAGGGGTGGATGTCTGGCTCAATAATCCGCGTCGCCCCCACGAAGCCAGCGGCACCAGCGGCATGAAGGCCCCCGTCAACGGCGGGATCAACTTCTCCATCGCGGACGGCTGGTGGTGTGAAGTGCAAGGCCCCGACGCGGGTTGGACCATCGGCAACGCCGAGGAGTCCGATAACACGGATAAGCAGGACCGCAACGATAGCGAGTCGCTCTACGACATCCTCGAAAGCAAGATCGCCCCGCTCTTTTACAAACGCGATGCCAACGGTCTGCCCACCGGTTGGATTAAGATGATGAAAGCTTCCATCGCCACCGTCACGCCCCGGTTCTCGACCGCGCGCATGGTGCGGGACTACACGGAGCAAGCGTACCTGCCGGCCGCCAAGCGCGGCGGCACGGTCACGACGACGACGGAGCAGGCTTGGTAGGGTCGGCAATTCGCGGGTTGAAGCTCATCGCCTCGTTCACGAAGAAGGCCCCGAGCAGCAACAATCCATAGAGCGGAATGTAGCTCACCGCAAACTCCAGCCACGGGCTCCGCCAATCGCCCATCAGATTCAACATCAGCAGCGAACTGCCCAAGGTGGCAACCCGACCCGGCGTGGGCCGTTGCGCCACCCGTGCCACGGCGATAGCAAACGGAAAAGCGAGCATTACGTAGTAGTGGCCCCACCCTTCCGCGATCCCGGCCAGCATCGCGATGCTCAACAAACAAAATTCGGCCTCGATGTCCGCGTCCTTCCGCCTTCGTGCAACCCACCCGATCACTCCGTACGTCAACACGATGAGTACGGCGCCAAGGACAGCGCCCGTCCTCGCCCACGCGTGCAGTCCACTCCACTCGGGATCGCAGCCATGCAGCAGCCACGCCACATTCTTTACGAAGGACGGCACCGTGAAATTGAAGTGACGCTGCCATTCGACCCACGCGTCGATCACTTTCATCCCCTGCATCCAGAATTGCTTCCAGTTCTCCAGTCCGCTGGCCACAACCACACCGACGCTCCACACCAAGGCTGCGCCCGCGCACCTCATGCGCGTCTTCCAGTCTCGTGAGGCACGCCACAAGAACCACGGAACCAGCACGACTGGGAAAAGCTTCAGCCATGTCGCCGTCGTTATCGCCAGGCAGGCCCCCGCCGGGCGACCGTTCCGCAAGCATGCGTACGCGATCAACATGATGGCCCCGATCAACAACTGGCATTGCGAAAAACAAAAATGCCAATAGATCGGTGCCGACGCGATGATCCCCGCGCACACCAGCCGCCGCGCGCGCGCCGAGAGTCGCGAGGCCGTCAGCCGCCAGATCAGCACGAGGATGCAACCCAGACTGAGAATCTCGAGTGACACCCAGGCCCAAAACGCGGCGCGTGGTGGCAATGCGGCGAACGGCGCGAACACGCCGACGAGAAAGGGTGGGTTTGTTGCTGTCGGGATCGCATGGGTATATCGGAAACCCCAACGCTCATATTCCGGTTGCAACGGTGTGGAATAGACATCGGCGCCCGCCAGTAGCAAACGGCTTGAGATGTAGTAGTGCGCGAAGTCGTTGCTGATGGCCCGCGATGGGAGAACGCGCGCGACATGCACCACGCCGAACAGGACGAGACCGAGCGCCAGCGCGTCCAACACCCAGGCCTGGCCGGCGTTCTTCACGCGGTTCCGTGCCGCATTCCGGCTGCGCGCACGGTGTTGTGCATGAGCATGGCGATGGTCATCGGGCCGACACCCCCGGGCACCGGCGTGATCAGCGCGACTTTCGGCATGACCGCATCGAAATCCACATCGCCAACGGTGCGATATCCCTTCTCGGCCGTCTTGTCCTCGACGCGATTGGAGCCAACATCAATGACCACCGCGTCGTCACGCACCATGTCGGCTTTCACAAATTGCGGCGCGCCGATCGCCGCGATCAGGATGTCGGCAGACCGACATATCTCCGCGAGGTTCGCACTCCGGGAGTGGCACACTGTGACCGTCGCATTCGCGTTAGGGGCCTTCTGCGACAGCATCAGCGAGATCGGACGACCGACGATGCGGCTGCGGCCAAGCACCACGACGTGGGCTCCGTCGATCTTCACGCCGCTACGAATGAGCAACTCATGAATGCCCGCCGGCGTGCAAGGCCGGAAGCCGGTCGGGTCCCCCAACGCCAGCCTGCCGACGTTCAACGGATGGAAACCGTCGACGTCTTTCGTCGGGTCCACCGCGGCGAAGATCTTGTCCTCGGCAATCGACGGCGGCAGCGGGGATTGGACAAGGATGCCATGGATTTCCCGTTTGAAGTTGAGGTCGTTGATAACGGCCAGAAGTTGGCCTTCGCTGGTGGACGCGGGAAGAGTGACGCGTTCGGAGTGCAACCCGAGACGGGCGCACATCTTGTCCTTCATCGAAACATACGCGGAACTGGCGGGGTTTTCGCCAACGAGAATCACCGCGAGCCCGGGAGTCAGGCGATGCCGATCCTTGAGGCGCGCGATCTCGGCGACTGTCTCGGCATTGATCTGCTCGGCGATGGCCTTGCCGTCGATGAGTTTCGCAGGCATCGCGCCACGGCTACCAAACCATGTCGATGCGTTCGACGGCGATGACGGGATAGCGATCGCCTTTGCGCCAGCGTTGGTTTCCGACGACGCGGACATGTTTGCCCTCGAACTTCTTCAGATTCGTATCGGACGCTTCCAAGTATGCCATGCGAAAGCTGAGCCGGTCCACTTCCGGGGTACGCAATTCGAAGGATGCGGGCGCGTTCGGCTCATTGACGGACCGCAAGTACCCGTCTTTCACCGCGTAGGTCACCAGGACATCCGGATCGGTATTCACGACGCTGACCGCAGGCCCTGTCGGTGCGGCCACGGGCGGAGTAACGATCTGCGTCGTGTTGGCTGACGGCGCAATCGGTGCCGCTTGAACCTCCACCAACTCGGCGGCGATCCAACCGCTGCACTCCGGCGTTGGCTTGATCTGCGCCCATTCGCCCTTTTTCTCAACCACCTCGACCTTGGTGCCCTTCGCCAGCTTGCCAACCTCACGGTAGCTCGAGCCGGGACCGCACCGGACGTTTAGATTGTCCACGCTCGCGACGCCATCCGCCAGATGCTTGGCGCTGACGTAGCACTTCGCCGTCGCCGGCAAGGCAATGCGTAACCAGTCCATCGATTTCTGTTCGGTCAGGGTCTTGCGTTCAAGCACATCCACGCTGTCGCCCTTGTGAAGCTGGGCGACGACCTCCGAATGCAGGCTCGGTCGCGAGCGGACGTTGCAATGATCGCCCTTGACCGTGCCGCGGCCCGTTTCCGCAACCGGGGCGGCAACGGGTTGAATGGCTGCGCCGGAATCGGCGCGGCTGACCGGCGCGCCCACAGTCGCTGCGCACGCCAGCGCCACACTAAGAATGAAAAGCCGCCGATGAAAATTGCATGAGCTTGTAAACCTCTTCATGAGTCAGATACCTCCATTGTGATATTGCCAAATTCCCCAATTCGACCGGGCCCACCGCGAGCCGCACGAGCCGCTTCACGGGATGCCCGATTGCTGCCATCATTCTGCGAATCTGCCGCTTTTTCCCTTCGCTGAGAACCAGCCGTAGTTCAGTGGTGGTGTTGCGCGTGCGCACCTGGAAGATTTTTTCGGCGTGCAACATTTCGCCTTCACTATGAACCCCCTTAAGCAGGCGCGCGATCCCAACGCTCTTCACTTCCCCCTCGACCTCCACCAAATACGTCTTGCTCATCTTGTAACGCGGGTGCGTCAGCCGCAAGCTAAAAGTGCCGTCGTTGGTCAGAAACAACAGGCCCTCGGTGTCCTTGTCGAGCCGCCCAACACTGTACAGACGGGGCAGCGAACGCGGGAGCAAATCGATCACGCGTTTGCGGCCGTGCGTGTCGTGGTTGGTGCACAGGAACCCGGCCGGCTTGTTCAATGCAATGTAGATCTTGCGTTCGAGGACGACCGGCTTGCCGTTGACAATCACCGAGTCGCGGTCGGGATCGACTTTCGTGCCGAGCACGCGGACAGGCTGACCATTGACCGAGACACAGCCATCCTCAATCAATTGCTCGCAGCGGCGTCGGGAGTCTACGCCCGCTTCCGCAAGAAATTTTTGCAGACGGACCACGGGCGGGGAGGTCGACTATTCCGGTTTGGTTTTGGGCAGGCCGAACACCCGTTCGCCATCTTTCCAACGGCCTTGCTTCTTGAGCACTTCGACGCGCTCGAATCGTTTCAGGACGTTGCGACGCGCCTGAATCTTGCTGGCTCCCTTGAGACTACGGTGCTGTGACATGGTGTACTTCCTGAGTTAAGGCTTGAGTGTCAGTTTCAATGCTTCGATTTTTGCGGCGACCTCGTCGCGGTACTGGATGGTTTTACCAGATTCCAGGTACTTTTCAAATTGTTTTATCGCCTCGGCCGGTTTGTCGTCCTGATAGAGCAACCCGAGTTTGTAGTACACCAACGCGTAGTCGGGCCGGAGGTCAAGCGCCTTGCGGTACGCGGTCACCGCCTTGTCGCGCTCCTTCAGTTGGGCGTAGGCGTCGCCGAGTCCGCTGTAGGCCAACGCGTATTTCGGATCTTTCTCGATGGCCTTCTGGTAGTAGATGATCGACAGATCCGGCCGCTTCTCCACGAGGTAGACGTCGCCCATCGCGTTGTTGAAGTGGGGGACGCTCGGGTCGATGTCGATCGCTTTCTGCAAGAGCATCTTCGCGTCCTTCTCGCGCAACTCCTGTAGATACAGAATGCCGAGGCTGTAGTAGGCATCTCCGTTCTGCCGCCCCGCGGCTTCCTCGAGCTTCACGAATGTCGCTAGATGTTCTTCCGCCGTCTTCAGATCACCTTCCTCCTTGAGCAGTACACCGAGGTTGTGATGGGCACGGCCGAACTTCGGATTGACCGCGAGCGCCTTTTCGTAGGCAGTGCGCGCTTCCTTCTTGCCGCCCGTCTCATCGTAAAGCACTCCGATCTGTGTCCACACGTCCGCGTCGTCCGCTTTGATCTCCAGATAGCGTTTGTACTGGTCGATCGCTTCGCCCTTTTGTCCGAGTCGCTCACAGACAACGCCAAGGTTATAGAGTACATCGAGATGCTTCGGATAAATCTTGAGCGCCTTTTCGTACTCCTGCTTCGCCCGCGGCAGGGAACCGCTCTCGACGAACTTGTTGCCGCGCTCGAAAAACTTGTTCGCCTCGACGAGTGCGCCTTTGTCCGGACCGGCAGCGTCCGCGGCGTGTGCGGTCGCCATCGGCAACATTGTCAGCGCCACCGCGATCCCGAATGCTCCCATTGCCCTTTTCATTTGTCCCCCTCCTTCTTCTTCAGCCTATCCAAGGCCGCCTGCGCGCTCTTGGCGGTCGAGCTGTTGGGAAACTCCTTCAGCAACTGCTCCAGACGGGTGCGCCCCTTGTCCTTCTGCCCCACCGCCAACTGGCTTAATCCGAGGCAATACAGCGCCTTGTCCTTGTCCTTGTATTCCGGCCAACGCTCCAGCAGCTTCTCGAAACTGTAGGCGGCCTGCGCGTATTCGCCGCGTTTGCCGAGGGCAAATCCCAGCGCGAACATCGCCTTGTCGGTATACCCGTATTGGTTCTCCTCGTCATGCTCCACGACGTTGCGCAAATTCGGTTCCGCCAAATCCTCGCGCCCTTCCTCCAAATACGTCTCGGCGACTTTCCAATTCGCCTGCACGTCCGCCGGGTTCTGCATGGCCAGGCGCCGCGCCTCGCGGAACGTCAACTTGCTGCGCTTCGCCTCGTTCAGCTTCGCCAGCAACTGGTCCTTTTCCACGAGCCCCGCCACACGCGACATTTCGTTGCCCTGCCCGTCCAACAACAGGATCGTCGGCGCGCCGCGCACGTCCAGTTTGCGGGCTTCATCCGCCTGCTTCGCCGCGTCGACGCGCACACATACGAATTCCTCCGCGACATCAATGACCGACTTGTCGGCCAGCACGCCTTCCTCCAGTTTCTGGCAATAACCCGAATCCCGCAGGGAAAAGTACGCGAGAACCGGTTTCTTCAATTGTCGCGCCTGTTTCTCCGCGTCGGACAACGACCGCATCCACTGGATACCCGAGCGCAGTTTGCCCAGCGCCTCGGTCGCCGCTTCGCGGACCGAGTCAACCTGATCGGATTTCCCGACCTCTTCCAACCACGGGATCGCCTCGGCCCGTCCGCTGTTCTGCAAGGCCAACACCGCGGACCATCGCACCACCGAATTGTCGTCCTTCAAGCACGCGTGCACCCGCTCCAAATCCTCATTACTGTCGCTCACCTCCAGCAGTCCCACGACCGCGACCTGGCGCGATTCGGGACTCCGCGATTTGAGCATCTCGCGAAACTCTTTTTCGACTCGCGACCCGCCGATTCGCGTCAGCGCGTCGGCCGCTTCCGCCCGGTCCTCCTCGTTGGTGCTCCCCAGTTGCTTTATCAAATCGTCGACTTGATCCGCGCGGGCCACGCTGATTGACGCCAGCAGCATGAGGGCCGCCATCTTCGCAACACACGAGCCGATCCACTTCAGGTACCTGCGCTCCCCCGCGACAACGGGCAGAAATATCACCTCAGGAATCTCGTAACTATGCGCCGCCTTGACCGCACTGGTAACACCCCGCGTCCGCGCGCGCGTCGTCTTGATGAGCAGCAGACACTCCCGCGCGCTTTCCAGCTTGCCCCGCCACCAATAATGCGATTCCAGCCCGCCCACGATGTTCACGCACGCCACCAGTTTCCTCTTCAAAATTGCCCTGGCGACCTTGCGCGCCTCCGCCCGTGACGAACACGTCACCAACCCCACCACAGCATTTGTCATGGTCTCTTCCCTTCGATGATCTCAATCACTTCCGACAGTTTCGTGACGATGAAATCCGCTTCCTTCGCCCAATCAGGTTCGCTCTCCCCATTCGTCAACAACGCGCACGGCGCCCCCGCGTTCTTCGCGCACAGCACGTCCCACTTGTAGTCGCCCACCATCAACACTTCGCCGGGTTTCGCCCCCCACCGCCGCGCAATCTCCCAAATCGGCTCGGGCGCCGGCTTGTGCGGCCCGTCGTCCCTGGTGACCGTGATGTCGAAGTTCAGCTTCAATCTCCGGCACACCGCGTCCACCGACTTCCGCGAGTTCCGCGTCAACAACGCCGTCGGCATCCGGTTCTTCGCCAGGAACGTCAACAGCTTCCGCGCCCCCCGGTTCAACTTCGCGTCCGCCACGCCCGCGTCCTCGAACTTCATCAACACCCCGCGCACCCGCTCGTACTCCGCGCCCGTCGCCCCCCGCAAATAATCCAGCATATCCACGTCCCCGATCCCCGCCTCCTCCTTGATCTTCACAAAATCAAAGTACGGCGCCGTGATCGTCCCATCCATGTCAAAAATTACACCCTTCACCTTCATCGGGAACGCGAGTGAACCACATCCAGCCGGAAATGCCAATGCGGAAGCAACTCATCCTCCATCCCCACCCTCACTACCCACCCTCACTGCACCTCAACGCGCCTCACCGCGCCTCAGTGCAACTCACGCGCACCCCTTTCCACTTGCCCCCCTCCCCGAACGTGCTACATTCCCGCGTCAGACAAACCGGCCCGCCCTGGCGTGCGAGCCTCGACCGACCGAAAGGAGTGCCATGTCCATTCGACCCGTTCACCGCCTCATCAAATCCAAGCCCACCCTCGAAGGCGCCGGCGTCCATCTCCGCCGCGCCTTCGGCTTCGGCAACACCTCCGACTTCGACCCCTTCCTCCTCCTCGACGACTTCCGCAACGACATCCCCGCCGACTACCTCGCCGGCTTCCCCTGGCACCCCCATCGCGGCATCGAAACCATCACCTACGTCCTCGCCGGCCGCGTCGAACACGGCGACAGCATGGGCAACCACGGCTCCATCGACGCCGGCGACATCCAATGGATGACCGCCGGCCGCGGCATCATCCACCAGGAAATGCCCAAAGGCGACCAATCCGGCCGTATGCACGGCTTCCAACTCTGGGCCAACCTCCCCTCCTCCCTCAAAATGACCGCCCCCCACTATCAAGAAATCAAATCACCCGAAATCGTCAACATCACCGACGACGACGGCACCCAGGCCCGCATCATCTGCGGCACATTCTGGGGTAAAAAAGGTCCCGTCGACGGCATCGCCGCCGACCCCATCTACCTCGATGTCACCGTCCCGCCCGGCAAACGCAAGCGCCTCCCCGTCGACACCTCGCGTCACGCCTTCGCCTACGTCTTCGCCGGCTCCGGCAAATTCTGCAACGCCTCCGGCCCCCTCGCCGTCCCCACCGAAAGCGTCGGCTGGCTCGACACCGCCCCTCCCTCCGAGGCCGACGACCGCTCCCTCGTCCTCTTCGATAGCGGCGACGAAGTCGTCGTCCAAGCCGGCGAACAAGGCATCCGCTTCCTCCTCGTCTCCGGCAAACCCCTCAAAGAACCCGTCGCCTGGTACGGCCCCATCGTCATGAACACCCAGGAACAACTCCGCCACGCCTTCGAACAATTGGATGAAGGTACGTTCTTAGAGGCAAACAAACCCGACTGACTCTCGCCGTTGTAGGCCGCGTGCCCTCACGCGGCGTCCGCGCCTGCTTGTTGTAGGCCGCGTGCCCTCACGCGGCGTCCGCGCCGTTTGTCCGTCTTGTGGGAGCGCCCTTCCGGGCGCGACCGCTCCGCCTGTCGTTGGTAGGGACGCCTCTCCGAGGCGTCCGCTCCGGAACTGTTGGTGTAGCCACGCTTCTATGAAGCGTGCTCCGTCGCCCCTCTGAAATCTCAAGCCGAGTCGGACGGAGCCGAGTGCAGCACTGGCTGCACGAGACGCCATATCGGGCGAACGCCCGATAGAGCAAACGCCGCCACGCCGTTCCCTTGGCGGCAATCTCCAATCTGCGCTTCCCTCCCC
>JBEKYJ010000116.1:0-12463 GCA_049511095.1 Verrucomicrobiia bacterium | reverse complement strand
GGCCGGCGACGGCAAGGAAGGGCTCTGGCTGGCTGAGTCGAACGAGTACGACTCGGTCATCCTCGATCTGATGTTGCCCGGGCTGGACGGGTTAAGCATCCTCCGGCGTCTGCGTGAGCGGGAGAACAACGTGCCGGTGCTCGTCCTGACGGCCCGGGACACCGTCGATGATCGCGTGCGCGGCCTGCAACTTGGGGCGGACGATTATCTGATCAAACCGTTCGCGTTGGAGGAATTGCTCGCGCGCGTTCACACGCTGTGTCGTCGGCGCTACGGACGCAAGAATACCCCGCTCGTTATCGGTGATTTGCAGATCGACACGATTGCGCGCTTGGTCACACGGGCCGGTCAGGTCCTTGATCTTGCCCCACGCGAGTTCAGTTTGTTGGAGTACCTGGCGCTCCGTCGCGGCGAGGTGGTGTCCCGCAGTGACATCGAAGCGCATCTCTACGGCGAGTCCGCCGAATTGATGAGTAACGCGGTGGACTCGGCGATCAGTTCCTTGCGCCGCAAGCTGGGAGCGGCCGACGCCACGCCATTGATTCACACGCGCCGGGGGATGGGCTACGTTCTTGAGGCCAAGCCCGCGTGAACTCCATCCGTCGACGCCTGACGATTGGGCTGCTCATTGGGTCCGGCCTGCTGGGAGCCGTTGGTGGCGCGGTGCTTTATCTTACGATCCGCAGCGGGTTGGTGGCGGAATTTGACGACACCTTGAGGGCCACCGCCGAAGGCTTGGCGGCCTTGACCACACAGGAAAAAGGGGTGGTGGAAGTGTACTTCAGCGGGGAATCCATGCCCGGCTTTGAGCGCAGGCGATGGCCCGACTACTTCCAGATTTGGCGGTCCGACGGCACGACCGTGAAGCGTTCTCCCTCCCTTGCGGAGCGGAACTTGCCCAATCGAGCAGTCTCTTCGTTCAGGGGCCCCGGGTGTTGGAATCTCACTTTGCCTGACGGCCGGCCGGGCCGGGCCATCGGCATCCGCTTCGTTCCACAGTTGGAAGAAGACGCCCGGGATCAGCCGTCGCCAGTAAGACTGACTGAACCGGTCAGCCTCGTCGTGGCCCGACACCGTGCCGTGTTGGATCATCGATTGCGCCGGGTGGCGACGGCACTATTGCTCGTCGGTGGCGCGCTGGCGGCGATGACGGGGTTCGCCGTACCTATCATCGTTGGACGGGGGCTTCAACCATTGAAAAAACTTGAGGAACATGTCGCCACGATTGACGCTCACACGCTACAATTACGGTTCCCGACCGGCAGCCTGCCAGCGGAACTGCGCCCAATCTGTCAGCGGCTGAATGAATTGTTGGCACGCCTGCAAGCCTCCTTCGAGCGCGAGCGACGTTTCAGTGCCGATGTGGCCCATGAACTGCGCACGCCGATTGCCGAACTCCGTACGCTGACCGAGGTTGCACTCAAGTGGCCGGAGGATTTGAACACGACTCGAAACGCACTGCAGGACGCCTTGGCTGTTGCCCTGCAGATGGAATCAATCGCGACCGGGCTCCTGGCTTTGGCCCGTTGCGAAGGCGGACTGCTGCCCGTGCATCTCGAGCCCGTCTTTCTCCAGCCGCTCATCAAGGAGCTTTCCCAGCCGCTTTCCGACCAAACCCGGGCAAAACGAATCACACTTTCGGTCGTTGTTCCAGACGACGCGTGCTGGCTCGCTGACGCCACCCTGCTGCGCGCCATCTTCACCAACTTGTTTTCCGATGCGGCACAATACTGCCCTGCCGGCGGCTCCGTTCGTTTGACTGGCGGAACAAAAGGCGAGCGCGGTCAACTGCAGGTCTCCAACACGACGGACGACCTGGGCGCTGACGATCTCCCGCATTTGTTCGAACGATTTTGGCGCAAAGATCCCTCGCGTTCCTCCCCTGAACATTGCGGCCTCGGCCTGGCATTGACCAAAGCGTACGCGGAAGCGCTCGCCATGGAATTGCGCGCTGAGCTGACGAATCCGCGAGAGATCACGCTCGTATTGTCCGGCGCGCAGATTTGTTCCGGTGCCACGCGCCGTGTCGATTGATTCCGTAATTGCGTCCGGATTTGGCAATGACATAATGTTTCCGTAATGTTGCGCTTGGCATTCTTCAACCCTAACGGGAGGAAACGGTCATCATGAATCAAAGACATTTGCAGTTCATCGGCGTGATCGCGTTTGGCATCGCGGGCATCGTGGCGGCTCCGCTTCGCGCGGCGGACGGCCCGTATCATTTCTTGAAGGAAATCCCGGTGGGCGGGGATGGCGGCTGGGATTATTTGTCGGTTGACGAAGTCGGTCGCCGTCTGTACGTCAGTCACGGGACCAAGGTGGTCGTCATCGATCTCGACAAGGAGGCCGTCGCCGGCGAGATCACCAATACACCGGGCGTGCATGGTCTGGCCGTTGCGTCCGACCTCCAGCGGGGGTTTACCAGCAACGGGCGGGAGGACAAGGCGAGCGTTGTCGATCTGAAGACGCTCGATACTCTCTCCAAGGTGGAGACCGGTCAGAACCCTGATGGGATGCTCTACGAGCCGGGGCAGCATGAAGTTTACATGTTTAACGGCCGGGGCCAGTCGGCGACGGTGATCGACGCGAAGGCGGGCAAGGTCGTCGCCACCATCCCGTTGGGGGGCAAGCCGGAGTTTCCTGCGGCGGACCCGAAGGCGGGACGCGTGTATGACAACCTCGAAGACAAGAGCAACGTCGTCGCGATCGACACGAAGACGCACCAAGTCGTCAACACCTGGCCGACCGCACCCGGCGAGGAACCTTCGGGCCTGGCGATTGACGCGGCGCATCATCGGCTGTTTCTCGGTTGCGGCAACAAATTGATGGTGATGATGGATAGCGGGAGCGGCAAGGTCGTCGGCTCGGTCCCCATCGGAGAGGGTGTGGACGCCAATGCGTTCGATCCCGGCACCCAGTATGCCTTCGCGTCGTGCCGCGATGGGACCGTCACCATCGCCCACGAGGACGCGCCCGACAAACTCACGGTGGTGCAGACGCTCGCGACCGAACGCGGGTCGCGCACCATGGCGCTCGATCCGAAGACCCACAAGATTTACTTGGCCGCCGCCAAATTCGAGGCGCCGGCGGAAGCGGCGCCCGCCGGTGGCCGTGCACGCCCGCGGATGATCCCCGGCACTTTCAAGATTTTGGTTTACGGAATGAAGTGATAGGCGCGGCGCGCGGTTGTCATACGCCGGCCTCAGCGGGGGCGAAGTGCGCGCTTCAGTAAGCGAGCTTCAACTCGTAGCGCAGGATGTTGTGGCAATGGACCGTGTCGATGGCGGCCTTGTTTTGCCAGCCCTGGCAGGACAACTCGCCGGTGACGGTGGTGCGCTTTTTGGCAACCGCGCTGGCAAGTTCCTTGGTCAGATCAAAATCACCCCGGATGCATTCCTCGTTGGGACATCGGAAGCGGAACACGGACTTGGCGTTCGCGAGGTTGACCACGTAGTTGAGTTGACTGTTCGGGGCGAGACCTTTGGGGTTGTAATACCCGAGGTTGACGATCAGAGACTTCAACTTCCGAAACTTGTCCGCGAGACTGGGCGAGGCTTTGACGCGCTCACCCTCCTGATCACGGTATTCGGCCCGCAGACCTATTCTTTGTCGATACATAATATGGCAACCTTCCGGACTGAGTTAAGTGGCAACCGAACTTCGACAGATCAATGGAGAGTCGAGGAACGAACGCGACAACTGGCCGCAACCCACCTGAGGTTTCAAGGTACGCCCAATCGGCAGAATAGCAACTGATTGTTGTGCGGTCATGCCGGAGGATCACCACCTACGGTGTTTACCCCATTGTGGCTGTTGCAGGAAGGGCGTACGTTGCCCCAGCATCGCAGATATGGGTGTTCACTTGGGTTTGGCTGCCCGTATGCGGCGATGTCGAAGTGCAACTGAACAATAGCCAAACCACGGCTGAGGTACGTGTATGGAGACGAACGTAAAGAAACAAGCACCCCGCGTGTACTATCTTGGGCTTGTCGTCGTGTTTGCGGTGATGATCCTATGGGCGTTCCTGAGAATAGCTGGGCAGTACTGACAGGCCAGCACGACGGGACAGCCATCGACGACGCTGTTGGCGGAGGCAGACATGGCACTTAACCGCATAGGCAGTTTTACCAACAAGAGAGATCTGACAACTTTGGGAGTATTTGCCTGCTCATTCGCGGCCTTACTCGTGTTCCACATGAGTGTCTGGGGCCTCATGATCATTTCGGCGTTGTTTGTAGGCTACCTCTCTTGGGCGACCACCGCGTTTCTCGTAAGGCAGTCCACCTTCAACACCAGAAGTATTACCGCGTGGGCCTTACCGGTGGCCATGGCGATTTTCAAAGTCCTGTTTTGCCTGGGCTTGGTTTGGCTGGTCGTGTGGTCGGCTCGCCATTTGTTTGGATTCCAGCTTTCACCGTAGGAAGGGATTCGCACAACCCCGATGAAGAACAGGCGAAATGGGTCGGACCGCCTTTGGCGCAGCGTGGGAGATCTTGCTTCAAAAACGGCAATCACTCTCTCACCCAAGGAACTCCGTATTCTTGGGGCTGTCGCGGAGCATGTCCCCGGGAATCCGCAGATTCACGCGCCTCAAACGCCCCCCACGGGAATGCATGAGACTGCGTTGGTCGAAACAACAGGAATACCGCTCGATGAGCTCATGATGCTTCGCCGTGACAAATACGACCGAGTCAGGAGAAGCGGCCTGATCCAGACGTTAAGCGCGAAGCTCCTGATTGGCTTGACCGATGGGGATCGAACCGACCGCTTCGGCTATGCCTGGATCACACCAGCAGGACTGGAGGCATCTCGTCCATGGCGACAATCCATGATCCAACGAGGCGCACGCCGAACCTCAATACACCGCGGCTGTATGGAAGAATCGTGGTGATCAAGAGCATATCGCAAGAAGAAATGGACCAGTCTCTTCCATGTCGATTCAACATCGATCGATTTATTGGTGCGGAAGCGGAATGGTTCTCGGATGAGGCGGGGAACATCATTGGCACAATCGCCGAGGGAACGACGAACAGGCACTGGGGCTACGCGGTATTGAGACGGGATGATGGTGGAAAGTATCAGTTCTGGGATTTGGAAACGGGAATCGAAAGCTGCGACGCGGCACGGATCCGGATTGTTCATGCCATGGAAGCAACCCAGAAGGACGGCCAGGCCTGTTCCCCTGTGGTGGGCTGAGACTCCGGCGTGAGGACCTATGCGAATCGAAAACATAATGAGAGTTCGTCAGCGGAACCACTGCCCAATATACTGTGCGAAACCATTCGCTATTTCTGGAAAGAGGGTTAGGTTGGAGTTGGGTTTCGGCGGGTTGTCTCACTCCAACCGCATTCTACAGCGACACGGCATAGCCAAGCAGCACAACCCAATCTCAACCGTCGTCGCCGAGAAAAGCATCCATGCCATTTGAAAGCATACACCGGGAAGAATTCGACAGGTTTCTACCGCCCCATCTTGTTTTGGAACGGCTGATGGCGGGACAGGTTGAATGGTTCGCCAACACGGTGGGAAATATCATCGGCACCATCGCGGGGAAAGCGGACGATGGCTGGAGTTACGCCGTCTTGAAAGGGGACCGAAGGGGCAATTATCGAGTCTGCACCTTGGGAGGGGACACCTTCAGCTTCAGGGCAGCGCGCTCTCGGTTCCTGCTGGATCTGGAAGCGGCGGAGAAGGCCGAGGAGGAAATTGCCCGCTTGGAGCGAAAGAAAGCGACGACGAACCGAAAATCATGAAGCAAAAAACGGAACGGGTGAAACCGCTAAGCGAAAGAGAAGTTCAAGCGTTCCTCAATGACGATCAGGTGCTGTCAGAGCAAGGCAGCATCCGGTGGCGGAGTGACGGCATCTGGCGGTGGGTGAGTTCCGACGGGTTGGCTTTCGCCGCTTCAGACGGCAGAACGGTCGAAATAAGCCGGACCGCCAATGCGGAAACCGTAACGGTCTCGCTCCAAAGGTGATGGAACATCGCGTTAGTTCCATCACGAACTCTCGGCGGCCGGGATACGGGCGGCAACTCAACGAGCAGCGGACAACAAATTGAACCAAATCCAGCCAGATTGCATCTAACATGCGAAGGGTCGTGGTTGCCGTGCGTTACGAATCGACATGGGCCCGGAGCGGCCACGGATAGAACACCTATGGTTACGGACCGATACAACGACAGCAGTGATACCATCCATCTCTATATGCGGGAGATTGGGAAAACACCGTTATTGACACGCGAGGAGGAGATCAAGTTGGCTTCGCAGGTCAGACGAGGCAACAAACGCGCGCGCGAACGGATGATCCAAGCCAATTTGCGCCTCGTCGTGAAGATCTCCTACGACTACGCCAATTTCGGGGTACCGCTGCTCGACTTGATCAACGAAGGCAACATCGGCCTGATGAAAGCCGTCGAGCGATTCAATCCCAGGAAAGGCGCCAAACTTTCCACGTATGCTGCCTTGTGGATCAAGCAATCCATCCGCCGCGCGCTCTCGAACCAGTCCAAGACGATCCGCCTGCCCGTTCATATCGTGGACAAGGTCCACAAATTGCATCAGGCTAGTCTCAAACTCGCCGAGACACTTGGCCGCGAGCCCAGTACCGCCGAGTTGGCCAAGCACTTGGGCGTTTCTAGGGCCAAGGCAGCCCAGCTCCGCACCGTCGGCGTGAATCCTCTCAGCCTCGATGCCCCCATCGGGGATGACGACGACAACCGATTCAGCGACATCATCCAGGACGAAGGAGCGTTGACCCCGTACGAACTGCTTCGCGCCAAGACGATGCGGCAGGAGATCCGCCAGCACGTCAAGTGCCTGACCCCGCGCGAGGCCGAAATCGTGACCTTGCGGTTCGGGCTCGACGGGCAGGAGCCTCGTACGCTGGAGGAAGTGGGGAAGAAATTCAAGGTGACCCGCGAACGCGTTCGTCAGATTCAGGAAGTGGCGCTTGCCAAACTCCGCCGCCGCGTTGATGCGCTCGAAACCGGCGATCTCATTGGCAAATCCTGATCGCGCTGGTCGTGCGCAGCGATTCTGAATCCAACACAACAGCGACCGACGGTTGCGAGTGCATCGGTGCCCTCTAGGCTACTGCCGTAGGAACGCGCCATTTGATCATCGCGACCTTCACGGCGTCGTTGACGACAAGGCACGAGACCATGGCATAGACGAAAACCGCGAGCGTCTGCGACCAAGGCAATGGCATGAGCCCCGGAAGACTCACCCGCGTCAGGATGGTGCCCGTGAGCGCATCGGCCATGAGGGCCACCACGAGGGTCTTGCCGGGCATCGTCGCCCAGAACCACTGGCGCTCTCGCGCGGACACGACGGAGAATGCGGCAAAGTAGAGCAGCATTAGAAAGCTGAAGGTGTAGAGGGCATCGTTGTTGGTCGCCAAACCGAAACGCGACCAACCGATCCATAAGAGGAGGAGCGTTTCCGCGACCATCGCAACGCCCAGCACCACGGACACGGTGATGAAACCCCCGATGTTCCATGTCTCCGGTTTCTTGGACGGTCGAACGTGGTCGGTGGCCAGGGCGATCTTGGCGAAGTCTGTCATGAAGACCAGCAGCAGCATCGCAAAGGCGGAGACAACGAACTTGCCGGTCACCACGAACGCAATGGCCACAAAGGCCGCCTTCAGGATCGTCCGGCTGATTTTGTTGATAATCCACGTCAGAACGCGCTGGTAGATCGTCCGCCCCTGCTCGACCAGCGCCACGATGTTCGTCAACCCCGGTTCGGTGAGCACAACGCTGGCGGCACCCTTGGCAACGTCGGTCGCGGTGCTGACGGCGATGCCCACTTCGGCTTGGCGCAGAGCGGGCGCATCGTTGACACCGTCGCCCGTCATGCCGGTCACGTGCCCCGCAGCCTGCAGGTGCTGCACCACGATGTATTTATCCTCCGGAAATACCTCCGCGAAACCATCGGCGCCCGCCAACAAGTCCACCGCCTCGTTGCCGGCCCGGGCACCCGCCGCCTTCAGATCCGCCACACGCCGGATGTTGGGCAACCCGACTCCTTGGCCGATCTCACGCGCCACCGGCAGTGCGTCGCCGGTGAGCATCTTCACCGGAACGGCGAGGTCGTGGAGTGTGGCGATGAGTTGCTTGGCGTCCGGTCGCAGCGGATCATACAACGTCACCAATCCGACCAAGGCGGGGGCGCTTGTCTCGGGGCCGCGTGCCACCGCCAGCGTCCGATAGCCCTTCGCAGCCGACGCGTTGACACGCGCCTCCAACGCCTCAATCGCCGGGGGCTGGAGTCCGCACGCCTCGGCGACGGTTCGCACGGCGCCTTTCATCACGCGCAGCCGCTGCCCGTTCTGTTCGACTATGGCTTCCGTCCGCCGGTTTTTCGCATCGAACGGCGCGAAGGAGACGGGCGTGACCTTGGGAAGGTTGTCAAAGATGTGCCGCTCCTTTGCCGCAGCGAGGAAGGCGAGGTCAATCGGATCCTGGTTGGCTTCTTGCGACGCCAGGGCACCGTCAAACAGTACATCGGCTTCCGTCGCGTGCTCCAGCGGGATCACGCCGGTGACGGCCAGTTGGTTCATCGTGATCGTGCCCGTCTTGTCCACGCAGAGCACGTCCATCGTCGCAGCATCCTCCGCGGCGCTGAGGCGTGTCACCAGCACGCCGCGCTGCGCCAGTTCCTTGGACCCGACGGCCATACTGACAGTGAACATGACGGGGAGGGCGACCGGCACCGCGCTCATCAATAGGACGAGCATGAGCGGGACCATTTCGATGAGCGGCGTGCCGCGGATCAGCGACAGCACGATCACCACGCAAAGCAACGTGCCGACGATGACGAAGAGCCAGCGCACGACCTTGGTCACCACCGCTTCGATGTGGAGCTTCGGACGCGCCTCCTGCATGAGTTCCGTCGTGCGACCAAAGTAGGTCTTCGCCCCGGTCAGCATGACTACACCGTTGCCTTCGCCACGGCGGACAACGGACCCCGACGAAAGCATGTCGCCGGGCACCTTGTCCGCGTCCTTCGACTCGCCGGTGAGAGCCGACTGGTCGATGGTCAACGCTCCGGTCACGACCTTCACGTCCGCCGGGATAATGTCGCCGGGGCGCACGCGAACGATATCGCCGGGGACCAACTCCCGGGCGGGAATGACCTGCCAACTCGACTCGCGTCGAACGCGCGCACTGACTTGCAGCCGTCGCCGTAGCGTCTCGATGACGCCAGCGGCCCGTCGCTCCTGCATAAAGCTCAATACCGCGTTGACAACCAGCAGCGCGCTCACCACGGCGAGGTCTGAGTATTTCCCGAGCACCGCCGACAGGACCATGATCAATTCGAGCATCCACGCCGACACGCCCCAGAACTTGGCGAGAAACATGAGGAACGGGTGCCCCTTTTGTTCGGCCACTTCGTTGTAGCCGTGCTCCTTCTGGCGGGTGTCCACCTCGGCGTGCGTGAGCCCTGTCTCGGGGGTCACATGGAGCGCCGCAAGCGTATCGGGAACCGACGCGGAGGCGATGTCGAGCGCTTTCGCCGTTGCCGGCTTCGAAAGCGGGCGCTCTACCACGGATTTCCTTGTGACCGTTTTCATAATGACGATCCTCTACCCACCGATCAGTTTCACAAAGGCTTGCGCGCGGTAAGAGTTGACCTCGACTCGCAAAGCGTCGTCGCGATCACACGGAAAACCATTCCGGTATGTTGGCGTTGAGCAGATCGCCGATGTGATCAAAGGTGACATCCGCCGGCGGGTAAGCCGCCAGCGTCTTTGAATCGTGGGCATAATGTCCCTGTCGCACGAAGACGGTTGTGACTCGCTGGCCCCAAGCCTTTTTGATGGCCGTCAGGATCCGTAGCTTGTCGTCCATCATCGCGTAATGATCGGCGGGGAAGCGATGTGCGACCTCGTCGAGTTCCTGCTCCTTGTGCGCGTAAATCAGCACGTTGCCGTTCACGGCCTCGAACAGTCCGGATCGCTCCACTTTGCGCGGCTGAAAGACCACATCGCCGTCGGACAGAATGACGGCCGGGCCCCATTGCTTCACGCGCTCGACGACCGCCAGCGAATGCGGGAACAGGCAATTGGCGAACGGATAGTCGATTAGAAAACGGGAAACCGTGAAGAGACATGGATCGTGCGGGTTTTCACTGCGATAACGTTGCAGCGCGCCGAGATAATCCGCGTAACCGAGTTCATTCCGCAATTGCTCGAAGATGTTCCAGTAACATTGCGCCCCGTCAGTGCCGACTTCCTTTTCGAGATGATGCCGGAGGTCCGCCGTGACGCGATCATTGTCGAGCAACGTATTATCCACGTCGAACAAGAACACGACCTTGTTGTCTGGGTTCATTGCCTGAAATTGTCGCGCCATTTCCAATTGCGGATTTCCGGCAGGTCCTCGCCGTATCTGTCAATGTATTGCTTGTGCTCGATCAACTTGTCCTTGAGCTCCTGCTTGAGATAGACGCCCTTCTCGCCCGTCTGCGGCAGGCGGTCGATGGTATCCATCACGAGGTGGAAGCGGTCCAGATCGTTAAGCACTGTCATGTCGAAGGGCGTGGTGATGGTGCCCTCCTCCTTGTAGCCGCGGACGTGGATGTTATCGTGGTTGGCGCGGCGGTAGGTCAGCCGGTGGATCAACCACGGGTAGGCATGGAAGGCGAAGATGACCGGCTTGTCTTTGGTGAACAGCTCGTTGAAATCCACGTCGCTCAACCCGTGCGGGTGCTCGGTTTGCGGCTGCAGCTTCATCAGGTCGACGACGTTGACCACCCGGATTCTCAGGTCAGGCAGATGCTCGCGCATAATGGAGACGGCGGCGAGCGTCTCCAGCGTGGGTACGTCGCCACAACAGGCCATGATCACGTCGGGCGCGACGCCCTGGTCGTTGCTGGCCCACTGCCAGATGCCAATGCCCTCGGTGCAATGCTTGACGGCGGCGTCCATCGTCAGCCACTGCGGCGCCGGGTGTTTGCCCGCGATCACGACGTTGACGTAATGGCGGCTGCGCAGGCAGTGGTCCATCACCGACAACAGGCAGTTCGCGTCCGGCGGAAGGTAAACCCGCACGACTTCGGCCTTCTTATTGACGACGTGGTCGATAAAACCGGGGTCTTGGTGGGTGAAGCCGTTGTGGTCCTGCCGCCAGACATGCGAGGCCAGCAGGTAGTTCAGCGAGGCGATTTTCCGTCGCCACGGCAGGTGCGATGTGACCTTCAGCCACTTGGCGTGCTGGTTGAACATCGAATCAACGATATGGATGAACGCCTCGTAGCAGTTGAAGAGTCCATGCCGCCCGGTGAGCAGGTAGCCCTCCAGCCAGCCCTCGCATTGATGCTCGCTGAGCATTTCCATCACCCGCCCCGTGGGCGCTAGAAATTCGTCGTTCGGCACGGTCGCGGCGTCCCATTGGCGCTTGGTCGCTTCAAAAACGGCTTCCAAACCATTGGAGAGCGTCTCGTCCGGACCAAAGACCCGGAAATTCTTCTGCTCCGCATTGAACTTTGTCACGTCGCGCAGGAAACGCCCGAACACATGAGTGTCGCCGATGCCGCGCACGCCCGGCGCGGGGACGTCAACCGCGTAGTCGCGGAAATCCGGCATCCGCAGGTCGCGCAGCAAAATACCGCCGTTGGCGTGGGGATTCGCGCCCATGCGTCGTTCGCCTTGGGGCGCAAGTTCGGCCAGTTCCGGTTTCAGGCGGCCCTGTTCATCGAAAAGCTCTTCCGGCCGATAACTCCTCAGCCAGTTTTCCAACAGCTTGAGGTGTTCGGGATGGGTGGCCGGGTCGGAGAGCGGTACTTGGTGCGAACGGAAGGTACCTTCAACCTCCAGGCCATCCACCATCTTCGGCCCCGTCCACCCCTTGGGCGAATTGAGGATGATCATCGGCCAGCGCGGACGTGCGAGGTTGCCGTGGACGCGCGCGTCCTGCTGGATCTCTTTGATCTGCTCCACCACCGTGTCGAGCGTCGCGGCCATGGCCTCGTGCATCCGCACGGGCTCGTGACCCTCGACGAAGTAGGGCGTCCATCCGTAGCCGCGGAACAAGTGTTCCAATTCCTCGCGGGTGATACGCGCGAGGAGGGTCGGGTTGGCGATCTTGTAGCCGTTCAGATGCAGGATCGGCAGCACGACGCCGTCGGTGACCGGATTGAGAAACTTGTTGGAATGCCACGCCGTGGCCAGCGGACCGGTTTCTGCCTCGCCATCGCCGACAACGCAGGCGACGATGAGATCGGGATTGTCGAACACCGCCCCGAACGAATGGCTGAGCGAATAGCCCAACTCGCCGCCCTCGTGGATCGAGCCCGGGCACTCCGGCGATGCGTGGCTGGGAATTCCGCCGGGAAACGAAAACTGAATGAAAAGTTTCCGCAGCCCGGCCTCCTCCTGGCTGATGTCGGGATAGATCTCGCTGTAAGTGCCCTCGAGATAGGTGTTGCCCACGACGGCCGGGCCGCCGTGCCCGGGGC
>JBEKYJ010000115.1:0-12520 GCA_049511095.1 Verrucomicrobiia bacterium | reverse complement strand
GTTTGCTGTTGTAGGTGCGCTTCTGCGAAGCGCGGATCATTCATTTCCCGAAGGAATTCGGCGTTTCACAGAGACGCCACTACACCAAAACGCGCCAAAACCGGTTTGGGCAACACGCCCTTTACAATTTACACACCCGTCTAAGCGCATCACCGCCCTCCACTTCCCAAACTGCCTGCACGGCCACTCTTTTCCAATCTGCCCTCGCTCTGAGTTTCGCACTTCGGATTTGTTTCGGATTTCGAGATTCGTGTTTCGTGCTTCGCAGCGCCACTTGCCACTCTTTTCCAATCTGCCCCCGCCGCCGCCCCTGTCCTCCGAAGCTTTAGCGAAGGAGGATCTGCGCCCCCTGTGCCTTCTTGCGGTAGAGAAAGCTCCGTCCCCCTTCGTGCCTTGGTGTCTTCGTGGTGAACCGCCGGCTTTTCCCCGCCCGTTTCCTCCAACCCTCCATCACTCCAACATTCACCACGTTTACCCCGAATTCCTTTCGGGGTTTTACGTGGCTCCACCGCCCACCGTTCCCCCACCCCCTACGGTACTAGTCGTACCCGATAATATCTGGCCGAACTGGTGGCTCCGCCCACATCGACGCCGTTGGTGACGGTGCCGACGGTGTTCGTAATAATAACGAGGTCGGCGAAGCCGAGACGCAGGGAGCAGCGGAGCCGAGTCCGACGAGACGCCGTCGCGGCAAACGCAATGCCGCGAAGCGGGGAGCCGAAGGTCGAGCCGAGCGGCAGCAAGCGAGTGCAAAGGTGTTCGACGCGGTGGCGGTCGCTAGGCTCCCGGCCGGTAACAGCGATCCACGGGACGGTCGAGAGCTGAGTGTGCCTTGGCCAATTCTCCGGTCAGCTCTTGGACGGGGGGCAATCCCAAACTGACGCGCCGCGTGGGGGCACGCGGCCTACAGGTCTTGATGCAATTCCAGCGTGAAACGGCGCGAGACGGCGTGAATCAGGTGGAGAACGTGGAAAAGTCGTCAGGGGCTGCAACAGGCGGTGTCGCTGATGGAGACGGAGTCGATGTACCAACCGTTGCCGGGAGCGCCTTGACCGGTGGTCGAACCCTGAACGTTCAGGTTGTCAAGGCGCCAAGTGCCGCCGGTGTCGCTGGATTTGTAGCCATAAATCCGAAAATAGATGGCGCCGGTGAGGCCGGAATTGGCCAACGCCGATGTGTTCATAGGCGATGAGGCAAAGGCTGTATGAGAGGTCTTGACGCCGCTGTCGTAAATCGTCGACGAGAAGTCGACTTGCTGGCTGACTTGAACGGTGTAGTTCGACGGGCCTTTGGGCGATATCCGGTCATCGAACTTGAAGCTGGTCAGATTCGCCTGGAACCCATTTGACACCGTCAACGAGAAGGCATAGTAGCTATAGCTACCGGTCGGTGGCCCCAGCCCACTCGTAAAGTGATCAGTGGTGATGGCCGAACCACTGGTCGGATTTCCCTGAACGTAGTTTACTGCGCCCGCATTGTTCACAGTGACCGACGAAGCTGTTATGCCAAGCGCCGCCGCGTCCGCGTTGGGAGTCAGCCCGTCAAAACCCCAGAAAGCCAGCGTGCCGGAAGATCCGAACGTCGGCGCGTTACCAGTGCCGCAGCGCCAGCGCAGTTGCACGCTCTGCCCGGCAGCGGTCGCTGGCAGATTGACCGTCGTGGTGACAAAGCCGCCGGAGTTCCCGCTCCATGCCGACCGACCACCCAAGGGGTTCGCATAGCCGGAGCTCAAGGTCGCGTTATATCCACCGCTGACAAACGAGCCGCCGGCCGCCACGATGTCCTGGAACGAGCCGCCGCCGATGCTGATCTCCAACACACCACCGTCATAACCCACACTGGGGGTGCTCGGATCGGCCACGAGGCCGTAGTTCTGCCGGAACGTCAGTTGCGCCGACGCGCTGAAAATAGAGAACGTCGGCGAATCCAGTTCGTTGACTCCGACGCCCGGGGTGTCGGGTGAGAAAGCGGCATTGGGCGACGTGTCCGCCGTCCCCGTCGCCGTTACCCAATTCGATTCCACGCCGGAAGCGGAAGTCGTCCAACTCCCCGGCAAGGCGGGCGCCGTGACACCGTCGAAGTTCTCTGCCAACGCCGTGCCGGCTTGGCCCATGGTAAACGTGTAGTCGATCGTACCGAGATCCGTCACGCCGTCCTGCAATTGCAGCGTCGCGGTCAGCGTACTGCCACAAGCGCCCGAGGCGGTGAACGTAAACGATTCGGCAACCGCCGATCCACCATGCGTCACGACCCCATAGGTTTGCGGGTCGCTCGGCGAGTTGACGCCTCCCGACTCCGACAGAGTCGCCACCAGATTGCTCGTGTCCGTCGTGCCGACATTGTTCAACGAAAAGCTGACAGTCACCGTCTCGCCCGGGTCGATGGCTCCGTTGGCGTTGGTGCAGCTTTCAGAGACAATGACCGCCCCGTTCGCCAAAATAACCGGCGCGAGGTCGATCACGTTGAGCGTGGCGGAACGAGTCGTGCTTCCGCCACCGTTGCTCGTGTTGTTGAAGAAAATCGTGTCCGAATACACATTCGGCGTCAGGCTGTTGGCGTTCGCGTTGATCGAAACCGTCACCGTGGCGCTCGAGCCCCCTCCCAGCGTGCCCGACGTCGCGGAAAGATCCAGCCAGTTGACCGATTCGCTCGCGGTCCAATTGAGATTAGTGCCGCCTGTGTTGGTCAGCATGTACACTAGGTTACTGGGGCTGAACGGCCCGCCCAAATTACCTGAACTTGCAAAATTGCCCAGGGGCGTTACGGCAAGGAATGCATCCCCCGGCGCGACGTCAACCAGGCGATGCACTTTCAGTCGAACAAATGTCGCGGGATTGCTGGTCGGGAAGCGGACTATTACCACGTCCTTCACAGCGTCAATCTGCGCGTTGCTGACCACTTCGCCCGTCACGTCCGTCCATGAAACCATGTTCGTGGACATCTGATACGTCAGCGTCACGCCGCTCAGGTAATGATGCCGATGATGGGTGATATACAGGAAGTTCGTGCCGCCAACCGTCTGCATCGTCAGGCTTTGGAGCGCTGGCTGGGGAGTGTGCGGATCATGCCCGAGCGCGTACTTCGCGAGGTTCGGTACGCCGTCCCCGTCCGGGTCGGCGGTGGTGCCGGAGATGAGCGTATTCGACACCTCCGCCGCAGAGAAATGTGTGCCCTGCCATGCACTGTAGCCGTCAACGCCCAGGTAAATCCTGTCCGCGAAGTCGGGGTTGTCAATGAACGGGTTGCGGTTGTGTTGGTAGTTCGAGCAGATCACGCTGTTGCGCGTGCGCTCCGCGTCCGTGGGCGGGAAACGCCGGTTCCAATCCAGCAGGGTCGAGAGCTTGGCGAAAGTATGGGTGGAAGCGTTGGGCGCGTCATCAAGCTGCAAGTCTATGTCGCCGCCGCCATTGTAACGGGCGTCCATATAAAAACACCCCCGCGCCACGTATCCCTTATCGGGATCCCACGGCTCCCATGAGTCTTGATCGTAGCTCGATAGCGGTGCTTCTGGATTACTGGCTATCGGGGGGGGCGTGGCCGAAATGTCGTAGTACTTGTTCCCACGGCTGCTGTTGACGTTCATATCGCACGCGCGCAGATTGAACAAATCGGAGTGTTGCGTGCCCGAATCTGTGCCAAAAGACTCCGGGAACAAATGTTCGCGATTCCAGCCGGGCCACGTACTGGCGGCCACCGAATAACCCGAATAGATCAAAAGCACGTTGTTGGAGTTTGACGGATCTGCATCCAATATCTCCAACGCTTGGTGTGTGGGTGTGTAGCCAATGACCGTGTGGCCCTTGATGATATTATTCAGGGCCGCCTTGAGCGTCGTGCTGTTTAAATTCGTGGCGGAAGTGTAATAACTGGGGGTCGGAAGAACCTGTGCGCTAACCAGCGTGGAAGCAACGACGGCGAGGACGAGTCCCACCCAGATACGACAGTATTTCCCTATTCTCATTTGGCCGTCGCGAGCAATTGATGCAGCAGATATTTCTAGCAAATCTTCTGGCTCTTCACAAGCCTTTTCCATGCCTGTCAAAAAGCAGCACTTCCCGGTCGCTAATCCTTGATTCTCAACCGATTCTGCTGCGGCAGAGGCATTTTTTCGCCGACTCTGTCAAAAGATATACAGGGCCTACAGCGCGCGACGCCTCTTCAGCTCGGTATCAAGCCCCGGTAAGTCAGGCGAAATCTGGATGGGTGTACCAGCGGTCTCCATAGCGGCTTTGACATCCTTAAGCCCGTTGCGCCAGCCCGTGCCGCGTAAGCGTCTTCGCCCTTTTCTCGTAATCGTATTCGACGTCGAGAATGCCTTCAACACCGCATTTGTCGCAGGTATAACGGTTGCCCGCGGGATACGTCGTGCCGCAGATGACGCAGCGCAGTTGGGAGATGTGTTGAATCGCCATGAACGCGGATGTTATCCTTGCTGCCGCGCACAATCAACCTGTCATGAAATTGCTGATCACCAATGGAACGATCATCCGCTGGAACGCGCAGCACCGCGTCGAACAGTTGGAGCAACATCACATACTCATCGAGGACAACCGCATCCGCGACATCGTCGCCGCCGTCCCGAAGAATTTCGAGCCGGACGAAACGATTGACGCGAGCGGTTGCGCGGTGATTCCGGGATTAATCAACACGCACCATCATCTGTACCAGTCGCTCACGCGCTGTTTGAAGCCCGTGCAAAACGCCAAGCTCTTCGACTGGTTGCTTGGCCTTTACGAAGTCTGGCGGCGCGTCGATTTCGAAGCCGTCAAACTCGGCTCGCAAATCTCAATGGCGGAAATGCTGCTCTCAGGCTGCACGACCACGAACGATATGTTCTACGTCTACCCCCGCGAATCCGACGTGAAAGCCGAGGCCGTTATCGAAGGCGCGGCCGAACTCGGTATGCGCATCCATGCGGGACGCGGTTCGATGTCGCTGGGACGAAGTAAAGGCGGTCTGCCGCCGGACGACGTCGTGCAGGATGAAAAGGTCATCGTGAAAGATTGCGAACGCGTCATCGAGAAATTCCACGACGCGAAACCGTACGCGATGACGCGCGTCGATCTGATGCCGTGTTCCCCCTTCTCTATCACGTTCGATCTGCTGAAGGAAACGCGGGCGCTCGCCAAATCGCGCCACGTTCTCTGTCACACCCACGTCGCCGAGAGCGAGGACGAAAACAAGTTCTGCATCGAGAAGTTCGGCAAACGCCCTGTCGATTATCTCGCAAGTGCCGATTGGGTTGGCCCCGATGTCTCGTGGGCCCACTGCGTTTGCCTCAACTCCGGCGAGATCAAGCTCCTCGCCGACACGAAAACCGCGGTCGCCCATTGCCCGTCATCGAACATGATTCTCGGCTCCGGCATTCCGCCCGTGTGCGAGATGCTGAAGGCAAACGCGACGGTCGGACTGGGCGTGGACGGCTCCTCGAGCAACAACGGCGCGCACGTGTTGGCCGAAGCTCGTCAGGCGTTATTGCTTCAGCGTGTGAAGAACGGCGCGGACAGTTTTACTGCCGAAGACGCGTTGCGCATCGCCACGCTGGGCGGCGCGCGATTGCTGAACCGCGAACGCGAACTCGGCAACATTGCCCCCGGCTTCGCCGCCGATATCGCAATCTACGACCTGAACACCGTCGAGTTCGCGGGCGCCGCCGCCCAAGACCCGCTCGGCGCGCTCATGCTCTGCCATTCCCCCCGCGCCAAGTTCGTCATCGTCAACGGCAAGGCCGTCGTCAAATACGGCCAACTCGCCACTGTCTATCTGCAAGGCCTTGTCACGAAAATGAACGATCTCGTGAAGCGACGATTTAGGTGAATCAAGGTGGTTCTTTAGCAGCGTCGCTGTTTTGTCACCCTGAGCTTGCCGAAGGGCCTCAGCACCCTTACACTGCCGTGGAATCGAAGTCGCTCTCCATCCGCTTTCCGTAACCGAATGCCTCATTTGACACGGAGAAGGAGCACCGGCACGCTGATACTGTGGCGGACGCGGCGGGATGTCGACCCGAGAAACAGGTCCCCCAAAAAGCGGTGTCCATGTGTGCTCATTGCCACGAGGTCACAGCCTTTCTTTTCCACCCATTTGATGATTTCGTCACCCGGTTCACCGTACGCCAACTCGGCCTCGGCGGGAACGCCGGCCGCTTGGAACTCAGCGCGCACCGTCTCCAGATACGCTTTGTCTTCCGTGACCTCGGGGCTGACCGCGTCGGAACCATAGGTCCGAGCCGCCCACCCGTCGGCCACATGCAACAGCGCGACGCGACTGTGCATCACATTCGCCAAATCCTTCACGTGCTCGATGATTGCCCGATCCGTAGGCGTGGCGTCCAGCGTCACCAGAATCTTGTTGTACATGGCAATCGTTTCCTCCTTCAATGGCCGACGATGACCGCCCAAGCCTGCTTCAGCGCGTCCGGCAGGCTGTAGATGTCCATGGCGGTGATCAGTAGAGCACTTCCCCAGCCGGTGATCAACAGGAACCAGCCGCTCCGCCATGGCCCCATGCGTCTGCGCGAACTGGTGAAGTGCAGCAGCGGGAACATGGCGAAAGGCAACTCTAAACAAAGGACGACCTGGCTGAGGTTGACCAGATCGGTCACGCTGCCATTCCCGCGGACGCTGATGATCAAGATCGCCGGCAACACCGCGAGCGTCCGGGTGATCAGCCGCCGCACCCACGGGCGGATGCGCCAGTGCATAAACCCTTCCATCACCACTTGGCCGGCGATCGTGCCGGTAATCGTGCTGCTCTGTCCGCTGGCCAGCAGCGCCACGGCGAACAGCGTGCTGGCGAGGGTCGTCCCCAGCAACGGCGCCAACGTCAGGTACGCCACCCGAATCCAGTCGCTGTCCGCCGAGAATCTCACCACTTGCCCGCCAGCCACGGTCACGCTGTCCTTGCCGTAGAAAACAATCGCCGCCAACACTAGGATCGCCGCGTTGACGAAGAACGCGGCGGTCAGTGCGACCGCCGAGTCGATGGTGTTAAAGCGGATGGCGCGGCGTATGGACAACTCGTCCTGCTGCAACTTGCGGGTCTGCACTAGGGCCGTGTGAAGATAGAGGTTATGTGGCATGACGGTGGCCCCAATGATGCCGATCGCCACCACGAGCATGCCAGCTTGGGCGAAGTCGGGTCGCACCATGGCGCGGCCCATTTCCAGGAAATCGGGCCGGGTCTGCGCCAATCCGAAGATCTCGACTCCGTAGCAGACGCCGATGGTCAGTACGAAGACCGTGATCACGGCCTCGATCATCCGCATGCCCAGCCCCTGTAACGCCAGCAGGAGCAGCACGTCGAACGCCGTGATGATGATCGCCCACGCCATCGGGATGTGGAACAACAGGTTCAACGCGACCGCACTACCCAGCGATTCGGCCAAGTCGGTCATACCGATGGCAATTTCCATCGAAAGCCAGTTCGGCCAGCGGGTCCATCGCGGATACCAGTCGCGGCAACATTGCGCCAGATCCTTGCCGGTCACCACGCCTAGGCGTGCGGCAATGACTTGCAGGAAGACGGCCATCAGGCTGGCGAGGCCGACCACCCAGAGCAAACCGTACTTGAATTGTGCCCCGCCCTGCAGATCGGTGCCCCAGTTTCCCGGGTCCATGTACCCGACGCTGATGAGAATTGCCGGCCCGACGAACGCCCGCCAATGCTCCCAGAACCCAGCTTGAGGGGGTGGCACGTCCACCGTACCATGCACACCCTCCAGTGACAGATGGTTCCCATGGGACGAAGCCGCCCCGTGAACAATCCCTTCACTGCGATCCGATGGCTTAGTCATGCCTAACTTTGTTGTTGGCGACTATATATTACCCCGCCGTTCTGTCAACCCCTTATTTCCCGCCTTGCCATTTTTATCTCCCACCGTTATTTTACCCGCGAAGGAGGAACGCCATGATAAGTCTGCTCGGGCTGGTTGTTTTGGCGTTGGACATCGTCGCAATTGTGGATTGTGCAAAGAGCAACGCGGACATCGCCAAGAAGGTGTTGTGGATCGTCCTGATCCTCTTGCTGCCGCTGCTGGGTATGATCCTGTACTTCCTACTGGGCCGCAAGTAGAGCGTGACGGCGGACAAATCTGCCGCCCGGTCCTACAACACACTCGACCAAGATAATTCCTCTCGCAATTGCGTTGCGCCGTGCTCGCACGCAAAATCTCGTGTTGATTTTCCCCGTAGTCTCCAGTTAATTCTCCCAAACCTTGCGCCGTGAGCGAACCGACTCCAACGTTCCGAAACAACGAGCCGACGATTGCGACCGTGCCCGCCGATACGGTGACGCAGCCGCGGCGCATCGTCACGGGCGGAATCAGTTGGCGCAAGACGTTTGCCGCGTTTCGGCATCGCAACTATCGCCTCTTTTTCTCCGGGCAACTTGTCTCCATGATCGGCACGTGGATGCAACAGGTGGCGATCGGCTGGCTCGTGTACCAACTCAGCAATTCGGCCTTCACCCTCGGCGCGGTCCGCTTTCTTTCGGCCATTCCGATCACCCTCCTGACGCTCGTCGGCGGCGCGATGGCCGACCGCGTTGAGAAACGCCGCATCGTGATCGCGACCGAGAGCACCGCCATGGTACTTGCCTTCGCACTGGCGACTTTGGTGTATTTCGGCATCATCAGGATCTGGCAAGTCGCGCTCATCGGCCTGCTGGAAGGCATCACGGACGCCTTCGACATCCCGGCTCGCCAAGCCTTCATCATCGACATGGTTGGCAAGGACGATCTGATGAACGCCATCGCGCTGAACTCGTCGCTGTTCAACGGCGCGCGCGTGTTCGGCCCCGCACTGGCGGGAGTACTGATCGGCGTGATTGGCCTGACAGGTTGTTTCTTCTTGAACGGCGTGTCGTACGTCGCCGTCGTGGCCGCGTATGTGGCGATGCGTTTGCCGGCGACGACGCATCGCGTGGAACGAAAACCGATGTGGCACGAGACAACGGAGGCGTTGCGGTACGTGTGTGGCCATCGCGTCCTGCGCGCCGTCATCTTCCTCGTCACCGTCGTGAGCTTGTTCGGCTGGCCGTACAGCGTGTTGTTGCCGGTGTTCGCGCGCGACGTACTCCATGTCGGCGCCGGCGGCTACGGGTTTCTCATGGCGGCCAATGGCGTGGGTGCGCTCGTCGGCGCGCTGGCGTTGGCTTCGCTCGGCGATTCCCCGCACAAGCGGGAATTGTTCTACGGCGGGCTGTTCGGCTTCTGCATCATGCTTAGCGTCTTTGCCCAGTCGCGCATCCACTGGCTCTCGGCCGTGGCGCTGACGGGATCGGGTTTCTTCATGATTATTCTCTTCGCGACGGCGAACACCGCCGTGCAAACGCGCGTGCCGGATAAGCTGCGTGGCCGGGTCATGGGCATTTACGCCCTCGCGTTCCTTGGACTCACGCCGTTCGGCAGCCTCATCGCAGGGGCGCTCGCCAAAGCCACCAGCGCTTCATTCGCCGTGACGACCGGCGCGGTGATTTGCATGACTGCAGGATTGATCGTGATGCGGCTGACGCGCCCGCCATCAGCGAAGTGATCAGCAAGGTAAGAACGACCGAAACGGAAATGAAAGTGCGTCTGCGCACAGACATTCCTTTCCATTGAAGATTGACCCGGTTCATCGCGCGCTGCTTCAGCGCGCCGCCATCAATACCCGCACTCTGGCGCACCCGCCGCAAAAACGCCAACCCCGCAACCGGTGTTTATTGAATTGCCTCAGCGATGCTGAAGCTCCGATGGATTCCGCTTCTGGCGAGAGAGGACAACTATTCAGCAGCAGACGCGTCCGCCTTGGACTTCTTGGGAGACTTCGGAATTCCTGATGAAAGATCAACCAACTCCACCAGTAACGCGCTTTCTTTTTTATCCGATGTTCTGAGGAAGCCCTCTCCGACCGTTTCCGAAACGAATCTTCCGGTCGGTGTCTGAAACGCATACTTGGTTCCCACCTTCTTGATCTTGAAGACGTCTCCCTCCTTCTCACGCAGGATCCCGTCCGGGCGTTCCACCCAATAGTTGGCCTTCGAAGGATCCGTGCCGCGCCCTGGAATGTACTGGATTTTGACCTCGTCGCCATCCCCAAGATTGCCACCGCTAAGATCAATGATCGTAAAGATCTGTTTCGAACCGATCTTGTCCCCACCCACGAAAACTATACCGTTCGGACCCGTCGTGACATACTGTGTTTCGGACACCTGAAGCGCCACCAGTTTGCCCGGGGGAAGATCCGCTTTGGGTGCTTCCGTTTTGGGTGGTTCCACCTTCGGTGGCTCGGCTTTGGGCGGTTCCACACTCTGCTTGGGTGGTTCTGCGGGAGTTACCGTGACCGCAGCCCTCAGCGGAACCGCCGCCAGTATCGCCACGGCGGCAGTGATCGTGATGAATACGAGATGGCCTGTCTTCATAAATCCTTTCCCGTCTGAAGCTTTCGACGCCTATACTTCTAGAATTATTCAGGGCCCAAGTCAAGTCAAGCAGGTAGCGCTTCCAATCACCCCAGCAACGCTGCCCGCCATTCCAAAGGCCCGTGCTGTTGGGACCTGTCACCGGCCTGCCCCCGCCTCCTCACCCGATCCAGTCGCTTCCCCAATCGCCCCTCTCACGATTCCAGGTGCACTCTGGCCGGGCTTGTAGTACACTGGCACTCAATGACCAACCAGGATTCCAACGCAACGATGGCCGTGTTCCTCGACTTGGAGAACATCGCCCTCGGGGCGATGGACGCCCATTATCCCCAGTTCGACATCCAGAAGGTGCTCGAACGTCTCTTGCTCAAAGGTCACATCGTCGTCAAAAAGGCCTACTGCGACTTTGAACGCGGCAAAGCCTTCAAGCGCGACTTGCACGAAGCCGCGTTCGAACTCATCGAGATCCCCCACCTGCGGCAGTCCGGCAAAAATTCCGCCGACATCCGCATGGTCGTCGACGCCCTCGACCTTTGTTACACCAAGAGCCATGTCGACACCTTTGTCATCGTCAGTGGCGACTCCGATTTCTCCCCGCTCGTCAGCAAGTTGCGCGAGAACGCCAAAAAAGTCATCGGCGTCGGCGTCAAGAATTCGACCTCCGACCTGTTCATCAACAACTGCGACGAATTCCTGTACTACGACGACCTCGTGCGCGCGGTGCAGTCCCGGTCGCGGCAGCGCACCCCGGCCCAAACCACCGCCGCCCCCGCCAAAGCCGTTCCAGCCGAGACCGGCACCAAGACTCCCGCAGGCCCTGCCGTCGCCGACGCCTTCGATCTGGTCGCCAAAACAATGGAAGCCCTCGCCGAGGGCCGCGACGGCGACGATCCCGTTTACGGTTCCATGATCAAGCAAGCCATCAAACGCCGTCACCCCGGCTTCAACGAACGCGCCTACGGCTTCCGCTCCTTCAACGACCTCCTCCTCGAAATGCAAAACCGCAGCCTCCTCAAACTCGAGCCCGACAAAAAATCCGGCGGCTACACCGTCCATGCCATGGAATAGCCGCGCCTCCCCGCCCAACTGCGGTTCACTGCGGTTCACCGCAGTTCAGTGCAATCCAACTCCATATCCGGCACAAATCCTGCCTCCTCCACCACCACAGGTGCACCCCATGCCCAAATGGTCCAACATCGCCAAGCTATCCGACCGCCACGAACAAGCCCGCGCCGCCCAATTCGAAGCCCAGATGCTCGCCATCCTCGCGCCCGCCAACTCCCCACAACCACCCCCGGCTTCACCAACCGCCACCGCTCCGATTCCCGACGCCATCCACATCTCCGTCACCGCCAACGGCCACACCACCCACTACCCCGACCTCCACACCGTCCCCACCCCCCTCCGCCAACGCATCCTCAACACCTAGCTCACCAACCCCACGCCCCCGCCAACCACACCCCCGATTCTCAACGCGCCCACCACGCCCCGTCCCCCTGTCCGCCGACTCGTCCGCCATAGCTCGCAGAGCGACGGCGGAAGCTCTAGCGAAGGAGGAAAAACCCTCCGCTTCGCCCTCGCCCTCAACCTCCTCCTCCCCGGCGCCGGCCAACTCTGCCTCGGCCAACCCCTCCTCGCCGCCGCCTACGCCCTCCCCTTCCTCGCCACCGTCGCCACCGCCCTCGCCATCTTCCTCCGCGCCTACACCCGCTACCTCCGCCTCGCCACCACCGGCGACATCCTCGAACCCGGTAACCTCGAAACCCTTACTCGCGCCTTCCCCGCCGGCCTCCTCGCCACCCTCACCCTCCTCAGCACCGCCATCTTCCTCGCCTCCACCATCCACCTCATCCTCAAACGTCCCCGCTCCGCCTAACGCGCTCTTAGCTGTTGGTAGGGACGCCTCTCCGAGGCGTCCGCTCCGTTCTGAAATGCCTATCACGTCGCCGTAGCCGCACTCGCTGCGCGCGGGCCGTCGCCGTTTCCCGTTGATCCCCCCAGCCGGTGCAGGTTCAGAACATCGGTAACACATTAGGTTCAGGACATAGGTAACACTTAAACGAGGAGCCTGAAGCGGATACGCTGCGGGATGCCTTGGAAAGAATATCGACCTATGGATCAG
>JBEKYJ010000114.1:0-12627 GCA_049511095.1 Verrucomicrobiia bacterium | reverse complement strand
CTGATCCATAGGTCGATATTCTTTCCAAGGCATCCCGCAGCGTATCCGCTTCAGGCTCCTCGTTTAAGTGTTACCTATGTCCTGAACCTAATGTGTTACCGATGTTCTGAACCTGCACCGGCGGTTTGCCGCAAAGAGGCGCAGAGGACGCAGAGGGGAATCAACATCCAACATTCAACACTCAACTTCCAACGCTCAATTGCCGTGAAAACAACACCACGGGTTTGCCGCAGCCCCGATAGGGAATCGGGGTAAAAGGCGCAAGGAACGCAGAGAGAAATCAACGTACAACATTCAACACTCAACACTCAACGTTCAAGGGGGGGATCCGCCGTCGCTAAAGCTGTGGCGGACAGGGTGGCCGCGCAGGCAGTTGGAAAGTGGAAGGCGGTGACCGCTAAACGGGCGGCCTCAACTATCACAGCTCCAATTTCTTGAGCCGCATTGCGTGGGCGGCTTCGCGGTTGAAGGAGTCCACAATAGTGGATGAATTTCTTTCGATAGCGCCGAGGTCGTTGCCATCCAGTAGCACGATGCACAGATTAGAGTCGGCCATTACCTTGTTGGCATAACGGCGGGATGCTGGGCCAATGTCACCTGTGCCGACAACGACGATGACGTTGCTCTTCAGCATGTGCGTAAGGCCAACTTCCTTGGCGACATCATCGAGAGACACATGCGCGGTGTTCTTGCACTGGACTTGCCAGCGTGAGAAGACCAACCGGCTCGACTCGAAGATCAAGTCCACTTCAGCGCCGCCGGTTGCTGTGCCGCGCAAGCGCGTGGCAACATATGTCATATCGAGAAGCCGCATAAGTTTGAAGGCCAGCGCTTCGAGGGCCAGGCCGCGAACGTGTTTGTCTTTGGCGTCGAGGTCTTTGAGGATGTCGGCCAATGGCTGACGCAGCAGGACACGCAAATCTGACTCAGTTTGTTTTTCTAACTGTTCGAGCAGTGGGGCAATGACCTCCCTGACCAGCTTCTTCGTCGGCGAGACTAGAAATGGCTTTGCTCCACGCCCGTGTGTTTTTGTTCCTCTTGCGAGTGCGATGTATCCAGCTTTTTCCAGCGGATAGAGAACTTGCTTCGGCAGATTCTTCTCGTTGAACTTCAAGCCATACGTAGCCGTGGAGAGTTTCTCGACATCGTTCGACGCGTACGGGCCCCCGCTGCCCATGTTGGCTAAAGTTTTTAGGAATATCTTTTGTTCACGACTGAGCGACGCCAACGCGTCGAATTCAGCGGACGCAGTTCCAATGAGGTCTTTGAGGCGTTGCTCATTTACGTTCCATCCCTGCGTGAACACCCCGGCTTTCTCCAGCCACAGTCGCATCATGCTGGGGTGTTTCCCTCCACGCGGGAAATGAACGCCTCGTTCTTCCAGCCATTCGCGCAGTTTGATGAGATCGACTTGCTCCCCGGCGGCTATGATGTCTTGGACACACTGCACCAGCGTCATCCCATGCAGGTGGAGCAAGATATGCCGGGCAAGTTCATTGTGAAGCGCG
Organism: Verrucomicrobiia bacterium; assembly: GCA_049511095.1. Classification (GTDB taxonomy): domain Bacteria; phylum Verrucomicrobiota; class Verrucomicrobiia; order Palsa-1439; family Palsa-1439; genus Palsa-1439. Next base: position 11,119 of record JBEKYJ010000114.1, on the reverse strand, counting down.
GACGAATCTCGCCGAAGGTCATAGAGCTTTTGTCCAAAGTTTGTCAGCCGTGAATCCCGGTCAATCAGACCGTAGGCGATCATGCCGAGCTTGGTGTTGTTGGCGAGCTTGCCCTTGTTGTAGTCGTTTGTCGGATTCTTGCTGAAATACTTGGCTTTGACCGCAGCCTCGAACGCTTTCCAGTCTCCGCCGTGCTGCTTGGCAAACTCCAAGACGGTTACAAGTTCGATTTGGGACGGAGAGAATTCGCTGCCGAACGGCAGGTCACTTCGTCGAATGTGCTTTCCGGTGGCGGGGGTATCTGATTCCGTGTCCACTCTGCTCCTTGGCGCGTCGGTTGTCAGCGTTCTTCGTATCCGTGGCGTTGAATGTTGCGCCCTTCTCCAGCAGGGCCATTTGTGGAGACGCTGGTTGGCGATGGGCGCCAGCGACTGGTGTTCGATCAGCTTTGGCAGGCAGCAAACGTTTCGCGCCGCCGTCCTTCGGCAGCAGATCTCCGACAATCCCGTTCCACATCAAGCCGGGCTTGTAGATACGGTAAAAGGACTCGTCCTGCTCTTTTGCGGACTTCGCTGGAGTCGGGTAGCGAGTAGGCGGCCTCTCTTTGAATCTGCCAAGGGCTCCAGTAAGATACTCGGCAACCAAGTCACAGCAAATCCAGCGGCGACGAGTATGTTCAGCGGCCTGTCCGGTAGCGCAACTTCCGGCAAATGGATCAACAACAAGGTCACCCGGGTCTGTTAGCATGCGGATAAAATACTCCGGTATCTCGGCCGGGAAGCGGGCCGGGTGCGGCACGATCCCCCTCCCTCTGCAGTAGCGGATATAAGCAGAGTTGCTTTCGGTGTGAGCGAGCGCAATCAGGTTGGGCGGAATTGCTGCGCCGTTATCCGTGCCAAACTTATTGGAAATGTCATGGCCTGATGGGCGCAGCATCGGCCTGTAGCCCTTCGCCAACAACACGCGCATACTTGCGGAGTACGGCTGCAAGACTCGCTTGTTGCTCGCCTTAGGCCAAGGGGTTGGCGACAGCCACCAGATGCAGTTGACAGCGTCCTTAACACGGATGCGGCGCACCGTTACCCACTCGGCGGGTGTTGGCAGTCGCGCCGGATTCCACCAAAAGAACTCCTGCGCCAGATGGAACTTAAACTCCCGGCAGAGCATGAGAAGCAGGTCATAGTGATAAAGGCTGCGGGTCGGCTGACCGGGAATCCAGGAGCCGCCAATGTCGATCACAAGCGAGCCCGTGCTCTTAAGCAGAGAATGGAACGCTGCCGCGAAAGGTTTGAACCACTCAACGTACTTATCGGCATCAACGTTGCCGTAGTCTTTCTTGCGCACGAGACCAAACGGCGGGCTCGTCATGATCAAATCCACGCTGCCTGGCTTAAGTTGCTTTAGCAAACCGAGGCTGTCACCTTGACAAATGGTGCCGTGTTGAGTCCGGAAAAACTCCTTTGGCGCTTCGTGCTGCATACTCAGGAGATAATGCCTCTTGCGGCGTTAAGTTTCAATTTCATTGATAGCCTTCGCTGGCGTTGTCACGATCAACGACGGTGCGGGCCCAACAGCCGAACTTTGAATATCATGGTAAGCTGTTCGGGTCATCAACTCACCCAACTCGCTGAAATTAAGAGGCTAAGTTCAAAGCCTTGAAGTGTCAATCGTGAGGTGGGGATTTGTTTGTAAGGGAAAAACTTACCCGTCGTCGCTAAAGGTTGCCGCAAACGACAGCGGCGTCTCGCGGACTCGGCTTGACGGGCAGGCAAGGCGGTAAGGGAAAGACGTACGAGGGGGGGAATCAACGTCCAACTGTCAACATTCAACGCTCAACGTTCATGGGGGATGGGGACCGGATGCGCTGGGGACAGCGCACGCTACACGGCGGCGGGAGGAGCGTGAGAGCGAAACGAGGAATCCCAGTCGAAGCTAAACGAGGTGCGTGATTTTCAAGTCTCCCCACTTGCTCACGGTTGCAGGACAGTCTCCTCTTTGTAGGCAATGCGTTTCCCCTGTCGGTCGTAGGCTGCATCCAGCATTTCCGCTTTGCTGTGGAAGAGATCGGTGCTGACAAGGCCAAATTCCCGAAGAAGTCGCTCTTCGGTCTGCTCGTGGTTTTCCAATGATCCATCACCGAGGATGTGCCGTATATCCGGAACCATTGTTTTCAAATGGCGACAGACCAAGATGCAACGGTGACACTCCAGAGGTTCTTTTTCTGCGCAAAGCAGGGCCACACGCATGAGTGATGCGCCTTCTATCAATCGCTGGAGGCCGTCTTTGAACACGGGCAGATTCGCGATCCGGTCATACTGCGCCTGACCGTCCACGTAGCATTCGGGTTCGGAGCGCCTCGCGCCGAGTTCCCGACCAAGGAACACGTATTTGATTCCCGACTGACGCAGGCTATCGCGCAAGCTCGTTTGATTGAACTGAGGAAGGCGGCGGCTGAATGGACTTGATCGAACATCTGCCACGGCTTGAATGCTGTGCGCTTTGAGCAGATCAATGAAATGCTGGTGGTCGTGGTCGGAATGGCCGATTGTAAAAAGTGGATGCATCATCATTTCGGTGGCTCGATAAAAGCCGCCGCAATCTTATAGTGGTAGTGCGATGTTGCGCAAGCAAGCGTCGGGCAGGGATTGTTTGTAAGGGAAAAGCTTACCGGGCGGGAGGAGACAGAATTCAGCTCCGAAAAGGATTCGGAGGAGGCGATGCGCCTCAAGACAGGGGGAGAAGCGTTGGAGTATTGGAGTGATGGAGTGCTGGAGAGTTGGGGAAAGGAAAGCGGGAGGGAGGAGACGGCGATTACCCACCCCTGCCCCCGCCTGCGGCGGGTGAACCTCCGAGGAGGGGAACGGCGGAGCGGGGCGGGAGGCCGGCTGGTTGATTCAGGTCGTCCAGCGCAACTCGCGATATTCTCCGCTCTGCATGGCATCGACCGCGGCTGCGACTTCGAGTTCGTGCTTGTGAATCTCGGACCACTTGGTTGTGGGCAACGCGAGAATTGCCAGACGGTGACCGGCGAGATTCTGCTGATAGCGCAGGTTTTGATCGGTAGTGATGAACACGTCGAACTGGTCTTCGGCGGCTCGTAGCAGGTCGCCGTTTTCCAGGTTCGCCCAGCCCATCTCGAATGCAGTGGAAACCTGATGAGAGGTGAGGACGGCCCGCAACGGCACGGGCGTGCCTTGGTCAAATAGAATGCGCATGGCCAACCTGGCTCAGGCGACGGCCTCCGCCAAGGAGGACTCGGCGAATTTCAGGACGGCGACAACCTGCTCGTGGCTGACACCGGGGAACCACGCGAGGAATTCCTCGACGCTGGCGCCGCCTTCAAGGTTCTCGAAGAGCGCCCGCACCGGCACGCGCGTGCCCTTGAATAGCCATGCGCCACTGACTTTTCCGGGCAGTCGTTCCACGACGGGGCATTGTGTCCAGTCCAACATGCATCAAACAATACCTCGTCAGGCTCCCTGCCGCAAGCTGGAAGGCGGGCGTAGGGGCGAGGGCGGTGGCGGGGTCAGACGACGCGGGAGTGGACGAGGAGGCCGGGGCAGAATTCAGGAGACAGAAGACAGCTCCGAAAAGGATTCGGAGCGGGGAGACAGGAGACAGGGGGAGAAACGTTGGAGTATTGGAGTGATGGAGTAATGGTGCGGGATGGCGGAAGCGAGAGAGTCAACGTCGATATACCCACCCCTGCCCCTCCGAGGAGGGGAACGGCGGAGCGGGTGAAGCGAGGGGGTGGGGCGGTGGACGGGATGGACGAGGTGGACGGAGGCGAGGGCGGAATTGCAGATTGGAGATTTGAAATCTCAGAGGGGACGGCGCGGATGGAGAACGGCGTTTCGAATGGGCTGAGACAGCTCCGTAAGCGCCACGTGAAACGTGGTAAACTTGCCCTACAAGCGGACCGGATGGGCTACGGAAAGCGCACGCTACAGGTGGAATGCGGACGGCGCGCCCGGCGGTCGCGCCCTACCAACGGCAGGGCGGACACGGCGCGGACGTCTCGGAGAGACGTCCCTACCAACGGCCAGCGATCAGCGATCGCGGTTACAGGGCGGGGCGGACAGCCCGGTCGCACCCGGAAGGATGCTCTCCCACAAGACGAAGCACGCTTCGCAGCCCCGAAAAGGATTCGGGGTAGAAAGCGTGGCTACACCGGCTTCGCACACTATGCGGCGGGGCGAGGGGTGGTTGGTTCGGTTGAATTCGCTTTAGTTCGCGTTGGCGGTGGCGGGGGTCAGACGACGCGGGAGTGGACGAGGAGGCCGGGGCAGAATTCAGGAGACAGAAGACAGGAGACAGGAGACGGATAAGGTCACACGACTCGGGCGTGGATGAGGAGGAAGATGAGGACGAGGCCGCAGAGGAGGACGGTGACGTTGAGTTGGACGCTGAGGCGGTGGAGGGATTGCCATTCGAGGTCGAGGGTGGGGTCGGGAGGTTGGGCGGAGGATTCGAGGGCGGCACGGCGGTCGCGGAGGGAGTTCATGTGGGGCATGACGCCTTGGCGGAGCCAGAGGTCGGTGGCGCCCATGCTGGCGATGAGGAGGAGGCTGAGGATGGCGGGCCATTTGGAAAAGGAGCGGTCAAACAGCATCAAACTGAGTGAAACTATGCCAGCCGCGGCACAGATGATGCCGAGAAGGTAGTACTTGGAGAAGATGCGGCGGATGAGAGAGGCGGCGTCATCGGGTTTGAGGGTTTTGAAAACGGTCGGAGCGACGATGAAACTGAAGAAGATGATGCTGCCGATCCAGGCGGCAAGCGTGAGGAGGTAGAACCATTTGACGGCGTGGGTCATCGTGGTCGGAGCGTAACCATGCGTGGCGACGGAGTCAAAACAATCTCCTTTACAAGCGAGGCACGGTCGTTACGCTTTGGGGTCATGCGGCCGACGGGGAAACTGCGTTGCGGGATTTTGGGGACGGGTTGGATGCTGGGGAAGTACGCGGAGGCGTTTCGGATGTTGGACGACGCGGCGCTGGTGGCGTTGGCGAGTCGGGACGCGGAACGGGCGCGGGCGGCGAGCGTGAAGCACGGGGTGCCGCGCGTTCATGCCGGTTATGAGAGCCTGGTCGACGATCCCGAGATCGATATCATCATCAACGCGTTGCACAACGGATTGCATTGCGAGTGGACGGTGCGCGCGCTCGAGGCGGGCAAACACGTGCTCTGCGAGAAGCCGCTGGCGTGTTCGAGCGCCGAGGTCGAGCGGATGTTCGCCGCCGCGCACGCCAACGAGCGGTGGTTGATGGAAGGGTTCATGCACCGGTTTCATCCGCAGATGGTCGAGGCCAAGCGCATCGTCACCTCGGGCGAGATCGGTCGCGTTCTGCACATCCGCGCGAATCGCACCTCCCAGGGACGCGACCGCAGCAATCCACGGTACCTGCGTGATGCCGGCGGTGGCGCGTTGCTGGACATCGGCTGCTATTCCGTGAACCTGGCCCGCTTTTTCGCGGACGCGGAACCGAAACGCGTGGAGGCCAACGCCCATTTCGACGAGCAAACCGGCGTGGATCTGACGTTATGCGGAAGCCTCCATTTCGACGAAGGCGTTACGGCACAGTTTGTCTGCAGCATGGAAGCCGAACCGTCGTATCCTGCCGAGATCATTGGGACCGCGGGCAAACTGCTCATTCCGCATCCGTGGTTGCCGCAGGCCTGGCCCGTCGAGCTCTACCTCACGCGACAAGGCAAGACGGAGATCGTCCGCGTCGATGTGCCAAAATCTTTGGAGCATTTTCTGGCGCCGTACACGCTGGAACTGAAACATTTCTGCCAGTGCGTGCGCGAGGGATGCGCGCCGCAGTTCCCGCCGGACATCGACGCCGAGCGCGATTCGCGGGCAAACATGCGCGCCATCGATGCGTTGGCGGAGTCGGCGCGCGCGGGCCGCGCGGTGGCGGTGATGGCGTGAGATTTCCCGCGTTACTGCCCCTGCCGCTGGGCCAGAATCAGGTCGCGAATGCCTTTCGGATCGGGAATGCCTTCAATCTCTTCATCTGGATCAACCGTCGCCGCCGTGGAAATCGTCAAGTTGCCGATGCCGACGATTCTCGCGAGAAGACCCTGGTCAATTTCGATGGAGCGGATATCGCGGGCCATAAATTCACGGTAGCTCTTGGAGACAAGACCACGTTCCAGCATGATGCGGCCCGGGTAGATTCGCAGGACGACCGATCTGCGCCGCCACCACGCCACAATCAGCGGCACAATCAGCCAGCAGAAGCAGAGGTACCAGAAGAAGTTCCACCACGATGGCCGCACTTCCGCCAACTGTGTGTCGTGCGCGGGCTGGGCCGCCTGGGCTGCCTGCGCCGCCACGGGAAACCCGCACGACGGGCAGGTCACCGCCGCCGTCGAGACTTCCTTCCCGCATTCTGGACAATCCATCAATGCCATGGCGTCTTCCGAGTCATCCTAGGCCGCACATCGAAAACCTGTCAAGTCTTGCCGGAGGGTCTTGCAGAATCCGCCATGCGTGATTGCGCGCCTGCAAAATCCTCCCGTCGAGGCGTTAAATCTCTTGATTCGTCGAGCGTTCGCCCTAGAATGCGTCTCAAGGAGGCAGTTGATTTCTGTGACGAAGATTACGCGAATTCACGCCCGTGAAATATTGGATTCACGCGGGAACCCAACCATTGAAGTGGACGTGGAACTTTCCGGCGGCGCGGTCGGTCGTGCCGCCGTCCCCAGCGGCGCCAGCACCGGCGAACATGAAGCCTGGGAACTGCGCGACGGCGACAAGGCGCGCTTTGGCGGCAAGGGCGTTCAGAAGGCTGTAGTTAACGTCAACACGACCATTGCCCGCGAACTGATCGGGCAGGACGCACTCGACCAGGTCGGGATCGACAGAACCATGATCGATCTCGATGGCACCGCGAACAAGGCCAAGCTTGGGGCGAACGCCATTCTCGGCGTGTCGCTCGCGACCGCGCACGCGGCGGCCGCACAACTCGGCGTCGAACTCTTCAAGTATCTCGGCGGACCGAATGCGAAAGTGTTGCCCGTGCCGATGATGAACATTCTCAACGGCGGCGCGCACAGCGACGCGCCGATCGACCTGCAGGAATACATGATCATGCCCAAGGGCGCATCGAGTTTCCGCGAAGCGTTGCGCATGGGCGCGGAGGTGTTCCATGCGCTGAAGGCCGTATTGAAGAAGAGCAATCTCAGCACGGCCGTCGGCGATGAAGGCGGTTTTGCCCCGGCCTTGAAGAGCAACGAGCACGCGCTGGAAGTGGTCGTCGCCGCCATCAAGCAGGCCGGTTACAAACCCGGCAAAGACGTGTTTATCGCGCTCGATCCCGCGGCGAGCGAGTTTTACGATGCAGCCTCCAAGAAATATGTGTTCAAGAAGTCCGACGGCTCGAAGCACACCGCCGCGCAGATGATCGAGTTCTACAGCGACCTGTGCAACAAGTACCCGATCGTTTCCCTCGAGGATGGCCTGGCCGAGGGCGATTGGGACGGCTGGAAGTTGATGACCGACAACCTCGGCGACAAGCTGCAACTCGTCGGCGACGATTTGTTCGTCACCAACACGAAGTTTCTCAAGCGCGGCATCGACTCGGGCACAGCCAATTCGATTCTCGTGAAGGTCAACCAGATCGGCTCGCTTACCGAAACCCTGGACGCCATCGAGATGGCAAAGGAAGCCGGTTACACCGCCGTCATCAGCCATCGCTCGGGCGAGACCGAAGACACCACGATTGCCGATATCGCCGTCGCGACCAATGCCGGCCAGATCAAGACCGGCTCGCTCTGCCGCACCGACCGCGTTTGCAAGTACAACCAACTGCTGCGGATTGAAGAGAACCTCGGCAAAGATGCCGTCTATGGAGGCAAACTCTAAACCATGAGTTGGACTTCGACGCTGTGGGCTCGATTGCAGTCCCTTGGCTTCTACGTCTTCGTCGCGGTCGTCGGGTTCGGAGTTGTCCTGCTTTTCGTCCCGCTGCTCCACCAACGGCATGGCATGCAGCAGGACATTGCGCGACTGGATCGCGAGATTCAGCAGCAAGAGACGATCGAGAACAGGCAAAAGACCGAAATTGAAGCCCTGAAGACCGACTCCAGCTACATCGAGCGCACCGCGCGCAATAAGCTGAATCTTGCGCGCCCGAACGAAGTCATTTTCCGTTTCGAACCCTCACCCCAGACGACGTCCCCGCAGCGTTGAACGTGGCTTGCCCCGCAAGGGATTCAGGGCTTGACGAACCCCCAATGCGCCCCTAAGGTGCAGCAGACTTCTGACTGCGGGGTGGAGCAGCCCGGTAGCTCGTCAGGCTCATAACCTGAAGGTCGTGGGTTCAAATCCCACCCCCGCTACCAATTCGAAGGAGCCCGGCACAATCTGCCGGGCTTTTCGTTTAGCTCTTTTCCGTCCCCCAGCGGCGGTAGAAGAACCGTTCCCACGGCGAGAAGAGGATCTTGTCGGCGAGCAGGCCGATGACGATGATGATCAACATGATCGCAATGACCTGGTCCATCGCCTGAAGTTCGCGTCCGTAGTGCAACAGGTGGCCCAGCCCGAAGCCGCTCAGGATGGTCACGTAAATCTCCGCCGCCATCAGCGAGCGCCACGCGAAGGCCCATCCCTGCTTCATGCCGCTCACGATAAACGGCAGTGACGCGGGCACGATCACCTTCGCCCATGTATGCAACCGCTTCGATCCCATCGTGCGCGCCGCCCGCGCGTAAATCGGCGGCACCGTCCGCACACCGTTGTCCGTCGCGATGACCACCGACCACAGCGTGCCCATGATGACGACGAACAGCATCGCCGCCTCCGTCTGCCCAAACCACAGCAGCGCCAACGGCACCCAGCATACGCTCGGGAGCGTCTGGAATCCGAGCGCGATGATCCCGATCGTGTCTTCACAAAACTTGAACCGCGCCGTCAACAATCCCAACGGCAGCCCGAACACCAGTCCAAGCGCATAACCGATCAACAGTCGGCGCATGGTGACCAACGACGCATGTATGAGTGTCCCATCGCGGGTCGCGCCCACAATGTAACTGACCACGCTCAGCGGTGACGGCACCAGCACGGGCGACCAGATCTTCATCCGCACCAGCACCTCCCACGCGCCAATGAGCAGCGCGAAGAAGACAATAACCACCAGCGTGCGCCTCATTGAGCCACCTCTACCAAGTCCGAATTCAAATGTCGTTTCAGCGCTTCCCGGATCTCGGTCGCGTGCTTCGCCAGACTGACGCTGTTGATGTCCCGGGGTCTGGGAAGATCGACCTGAAAGTGTTCCTGGATCCGCCCGGGATGCGGCGAGAACAGCACCACCCGGTCGCCCAGGCACGCCGCCTCGCGGACGTTGTGCGTGACAAACACAATGGTCTTCTGCCGCTCCTGCCAGATGCGCTGGATGTCGCCGTAAAGCTGCTCGCGCGTGAGCGCGTCGAGTGCCCCGAACGGCTCGTCCATCAACAACACGCGCGGATTAGGCGCCAGCGCGCGGGCGAGCGCTACCCGCTGCTTCATGCCACCGGACAGTTCGTGAATACTCGCGTCGGCAAATTTGCTCAAGCCCACCAACTGCAGGTAGTACTTGGCGACTTCGCGCCGCTCCGTGTTGGTCAAATTCGGCTTGAGCTTCAGGCCGAACATCACGTTATCCATCACGTCCAGCCACGGAAACAGCGCCGATTCCTGAAACATCATCATCCGCTCGCGGCCCGGTCCGGTGACGGGCTTGCCATCGGCCAACACCTGTCCGCAGTCGGGAATCTCCAAACCCGCGACGATATTGAGAAGCGTTGACTTGCCGCAACCCGACGGACCAACCAAACAGACAAACTCCCCTTCGTGGACGTTCAACGAGACGTTATCAAGCGCGTGCACCGCGGCGCGGCGCGACCGAAACCATTTCGACACGCCTTCCACCACCAGCTTTTCCGGCGCGACGTTTCTTAGTTCGTCTTGAATCGCCATCATTTGATTTCGGCCAGCCCCTTCTCGCGCAGGACATCGTTCAACAATCCCAGCTCATAGATGTGCGACAAATCCGGCTTCTCCTTCACGAACCCGATGCGGTACGCGTCCTCGGCGGATTTCAACAGCGAGGCGCTCACGGGATCATAGGTGATCTCCAGCCGTTTCCACGCGCTGTCCAACGTCGTCTGCGGGATGGCTTTTGTCGTCTCAGCCTTGATCTCGTCGTTGAGAATTCGCTTCGCTTCGTCCGGATGTTCGTTGATCCATTTCGTCAACTCCACGTGCGCCGCGACCCATTTCCTGACCAGGTCGGGGCGGTCCTTCAGAAACTTCACGCTGCTGACCAAGTGCGTGGTGACGTACTTGCCGCCCGTGTCTTTCCACAACGAACTCTCATCGAGATACACTTTGCCGCCGGCTACCAGCACGAGCCGGCTCACCCACGGCTCGACCGTCCACACTGCGTCCATCTCTCCTCTCTGAAACAGTGTGAGTTGGTCCGGGTTCGCCGTCGGAATAACAAAGGCGTCTCCACCCGTCATCGTAATGCGCAATCCCTTCGACTGCAACCACGCCCGCGCGGCCACATCTTGCGTGTTGCCAAGTTGCGGTGTGGCGATCTTCCTGCCCTTGAAATCAGCGTCCGTCTTGATCGGACCATCCGATTTCACCACCAGCGCCGCGCCCCCGCTGCACCCGCCCGCAACAATGCGGATCTCCTCGCCTTGTGACTTCAAGTACGCGTTGACGGCCGGATTCGGGCCGACGTACGTGAGATCGATCGAACGCGCAAAAATCGCCTCCATCGCGCTTGGTCCGGCGTTGTAGACAAACCACTGCACTTCCACGTCAGGCCCCAGCCGTTCCTCAAACCAACCCTTGCCCGCGCGGCTCAATCCATGCGCGATCAGCCCCTGCGCGTGGGTCACGTTCGGGAAGTGGCCCACGCGAATGACAGCTTTTTCCGCTCGCGCCGATGCGCCCACACAAAACAACAACACAAACAACATCATCCATCGGAGTGGTCTCATTTTTTTGCCTCCAGGAACGGCAGCGGTACTTTGTCCCGCCGCATTTTCCGCAACATCACCTCGACTGTGTCGGCTAGGGTGTACCGGTCGAGAATATTGGCAATCGCGTTGCGGACGT
>JBEKYJ010000113.1:0-12849 GCA_049511095.1 Verrucomicrobiia bacterium | reverse complement strand
ACCGGAGCACCGTCCAGCCAACGCGTCCTCGTGGCGCGGGCGTACTGACACTCGTGGTTTTGTCGCTCGGCTGCGTCTGGCCCGCAACAGCGCGCCCTGCTTTGCGCCCAACCCCCGCGCCGCCGGCGGTCCGGTTCTTGTTTACCAGTCAACCGCACCCCGTTATCATCCGCGCCAACCATGAATCAGTCCCCTCGCCCATCTGATGCGGCGCCCGGCGGCATGCGCGGAGCGACCCGCATGCACGATCCGAGCGAGGCGGCGCACGACCGTACGCGGCGGCGCTGGATGAACGCGGCGTTCGCGGTGATCCTGGCCGCAACCATCGCGCAATTCCATTGGATCGGCATGCCCGGATGGGATTGGCTGGGCGCGGCGTTGTTGGTCATCGCCGCCGCGCCGCTCGGGCTGGCCGTGAAGATCTTCGAGCTGCGGTTCAAGATGGCGGCGGCGGAACGCCGGCTCGTGCTGCGCGAATTGCCGACGCGCCAGAAGATTGAATTCGCAATCTACGGCGTGCTCGTCATTTTCGTTTTTTTGGCGCAACCCTTCTCGCTGGCGTGGGCCCTCTGGGGCGTGTGGCTCTACGATTTCGTCACCTACTACCACGACCGCCCCGAACGCCTGCGTCACTTGTACGCGGTGACGAAGACGCTGGACGAGCTTCGTGATTTCCGCGCGCCGTGGGCGTGGGCGTTGCCGGCGCTGGCCTGGGAGATTCTCAGAACGATAGCAGCGCGCTGACGCCGCGTTCGTCCTTGCTAGGGGTGATGACGGCGACGTTGAGCCGGTTCTCGCGAAACAAGTCGGCGGCGGCTTGTTGCACGTCGGCGGCGGTGACCTCGGTGATCTGGCGTTCCACTTCGGCCGGTGTGTGGATCGTGCCGTACGCGAGCAGGTGTTCCCCGATCCACATCATGCGGTTGGCCGTGCTCTCCAGGCCGAGCCGCATCTGGCCGATCGCATAATCCTTCGCGCGCTGCAATTCGATGGCCGACGGCGGTTGCCCGGACATCTTGCGCATTTCGGCAAGAATCAGCCTCAGCGCACGGTGCAATCGTTTCGTGTCCAGCCCCGCTGAAACCAACAGCGCGCCGGTGTCGGAAAAATAACTCGTCGATGACTGGATGGAATAGGCGAGGCCGTGACGTTCGCGGATGACTTGGAAGAGGCGCGAACTCATGTTCTCCCCGAGGATGACGCTCAACGTTTTCAGGGCGTAACGGCGCGAATCGTGGCGCGAGTAGCCCCGGATCCCGATGGCGAGATGGGATTGTTCGCAGTCCTTGGCAAAAAACCGGAGCCGCGGCGCGCGCTGCTGGCCACGGGCCGGCAGGAAGCCGGGCGGGCGACCGTCCCGCGACATTGACAGCATCTTTTCGACGCGCCGGACGATGTTGTCGTGTCGGCAATGGCCCGCGACGGCCACGACCGTATTGCCGGCCACGTACTTGCGATGCTTGAAATCGAGGAGCGCGCGGCGATCCATCGTGTCCAGTGTCTTGGGCGTGCCCGCCAGCGAACGACCGAGCGGGTGTTCCGGCCAAAGCGTTTCCGTGAGCAACTCATGCACGTAGTGGTCGGGCTGGTCGCGATACATGAGCAATTCTTCCTTGATCACGCCGCGTTCCTTGTCGATGTCGGCGGCAGCGAACCGCGGATGCAGATACATGTCCGTCAGCACGTCGAGCAGCGTATCGAGATGTTTATGGCTGGCCTTGGCGTAGTAACAGGTCGTCTCTTCGCTGGTGAACGCGTTGAGATAGCCGCCCACGCCTTCGACGGTCTGGCTGATCTGTTTCGCGCTGCGGCGGGGCGTGCCCTTGAACAGCAAATGCTCGATGAAATGCGACGCGCCGCTCAGGCGCGCGGGCTCGTACCGGCCGCCGACGCCGACCCACACGCCGACGGTGACGCTGTCCATGTGCGCCATCTCGGCGGTCGCGACACGCACGCCGCTGGGAAGTTGTGCGATCTTGAACACGATACGCTCGCGGCATTATTACCGCACTGCGGGCGCAGGTCAAACACTTGGTGCCTCTCCTCACCACGCTCCCGCACGCCACCGCAGCGACAACTTTGTCATTGACGAGTGAAGAAGAGCGATGCAGCATCCCCTTGTTTCACCCCGGCATGGCAGTATAAGGAGCGTGGCATGAAGAAGCTCGGTCTGGCGGCGAGCGTGGTTTTTCTGTTTTCCATTTCGGTTGCTTCAGCGCAGTTGGTTTACTTCGACAATTTCGGCCACTTCCCGAACGGGACGGCGTTGACGGAAACCAACTACATTCCCGGACCGTGGTCGTTGCCGGGGACAAAGGCAGAAATTGATACGAACACGCCCGGTTTCGGCAGTATAATGGCGTCGAATCTGTTGGGCAGCATTCGGCTGTTTTTCGATGCGAAAGCCGATCCCGGTGGGGACAACGCCGGCTACGAGGCCAAGCTTTCCAACGAAAGTTCGGACACCAATCTGACCGCGTTCGTGACCAATGGCGTGGTTGACGTGCAGTGGCTATCGTGGATTGCAAACACCAGTTCGGTCTCCCATACCGGCGGTTTAGCTGTGACCATCACCAGTACCAACATCGACACCGGGTGCGAGAATTGCCCTCTCAAAAGCGAACCGCTGGTATTCTTTGCCGATAGCGGTAAGATTTACGCCTTTACCAACGACCCCCACAACGGTGTCGGCCAGCTGCCAATCGTGCAAATGGGCACGTGGAGCAGTCATGTCGGCCAGATGATGACCAACCACTTGGTGCTGAACTATCCGGCGAGGACGTTCTCGTTTTCGTTAAATGGCGTGGTGCTTACCAACAACATGGTGATCACGCCGTTCTTCACGAACATTTTCACGGGGGTGGATCTCGGCGCGGTCGAGACCTTGTCGTCTTCAGCCACCAACCAGTTCGCCTTGGACGACGTGCAGATTGTCGTCACGAACGCAGGCAAGGATGTCCGGGATTTCATCGTCGCGGCCAAGGGACAGGAATTCGAGCAGACAAGCGCGGGCGCCCCCAGTCCGTCTGCGACCGGTTGGATTTTCCATTCCGACGTGCAGGCCGTGCAAACCGACTCGGTGTGGTTCGCGAAGCTGGGTTTTTCGGGCGGAGGCAAGACCAACCTGGTACAGGATTCGCCGCCGGACGGCTACTGGAGTTTTGACGACTTCTTTACGTCCCGAGCAGCCTTGGACGCGGCCTACGGCGATGGCGTGTACCGCTTAAGCCTCCTCGGTGAGAACCAGGGGTTGCAGGAGTCGTCGCTGAACCTGTCCGGTAACTCGTACCCGTCCACACCGCAGATCGCCAACTACAATGACGGGCAAGTGATCGATGCCAACCAGGATTTCACGCTCCTGTGGAACAGCTCCGGCGGTGGCGCCAGTGACTGGGTGAAGTTGGAAGTGGACACCGCAGACGGCGACACGCTCCTTGCGACGCCAGAGTTCAGCGAAACCAATGCATTGAACGGAACGGTCACGTCGTTGGTGATTACCGCCGGCATGTTACAAGCGTCGAGCACGTATAGTGGACAGTTGATATTTGCCAGATCGGCAGTTGTGGATTCCAATAGTATTTCGGGTGCAACAGGCCTGACGGCGTACTTTAGGCAGACAACGTTCGTCCTGGCGACCTTGCCGCCGCCGGGACCGTCCTGCGTGTTGACCCCCGCCCTCGCCACCAACGACGTCAACACTCTCCATACCGTTACTGCTACCGTCACCACCAACTCCGTGGCGGCTGCGGGCGTCACGGTCCACCTCGTCGTGACCGGGGTGAATTCCATCACGACCAACCTCGTAACCGATTCTGGCGGCCAAACCAGCTTTGGCTACACCAGCAGCTCGACGGGCACGGACACGATCCAAGCCGCTGGCTCCGTCAGCAGTCTGTCATTCACCGGTACCGCGACAGAAGTCTGGCTCCTGCCGAACGTGCCGCCGGTCGCCAACTGCCAGAGCATCACCGTCTCTGCCGGTGCCGGCTGCCTGGCTAGCGTTAGCGCCGCCCAAGTGGACAACAACTCGACCGATTCCGACGGCACGATTGTCAGCTACGTGCTCACGCCGGCGGGACCGTATGCGTTCGGGACCAACTCGGTCACGCTTACGGTCACGGACAATCGCGGTGGCTCGAACTCGTGTTCGGCGACGATTGTTGTCGTCGACCAGACGCCGCCCACCATCACGTGCCCCGCCAACATCGTCACCAACGTTCCCTTCGGCCAGACCACCGCCGTCGTGAACTATCCGGCGCCGACGATCAGCGACAATTGTTCCGGCACGTCCACCAACTTTGTCCCGGCCTCCGGCTCGACCTTCGCGCTGGGCACGAACGCGGTGACTGTCACCGCCACGGACGGCTCCGGCAACACGAACTCATGCACATTCAACGTCATTGTCGCGGAAATGCCGGCGCAGGCCGACCTCGCCGTAACCGCGGTGAGCGCCGTGGCGACGGCTTCGTTGAACAACGCATTCGGGTACACGCTGACCGTGACGAACAAGGGACCGCAGGATGCCACCGTAGCGCAGTTGGTGGATACGTTGCCGGGCGGTCTGGTGTACAGCAACGCCACCAGCAGCGTCGGCAGTTGCACCACCAATGCCGACGGCGTGCTCACGTGCGATTTCGGCACGCTGGCCAACGGCGCGACCGCGACCGTCAGCGTTGTCGTTACGCCCACCGACCCCGCCGTCACCAGCGCCTGCAGTGACGTAACGGTCACCAACTCGTTGCTGGATCCCGTGACGGCGAACAACTCGGTGACCGCTTGCCTGCCGGTCGTGATCGACAATCTGGCCGTGACAGCGTTCAAGGCGCCGAAGAAAGTGACGCTGAGCGCGAAGAAACCGAACGTGGTTGGCAAACTGTCGGTCACCATCCAGAACCGCAGCTTGCACGCCGAAGTCGTTCCCAGCCTCGCGGTGCTCAGCAACCTCGTCACCGTGACGTTGACCCCGATCACGAATAGTAGTTGTGCGACGCCGGTGGCGCAACTCGTGACGCCGAAGACAACGTTCCCGATTACGCTCAAGTCGGGCAAGACCCTGAAGTTGGCCTACACGGTGAACTTCACCTGCGCCCCCGATCCTCTGGCGACGAGCAAGACCGCGACCCACAACGACTACCAATACCTCGTCACCGTTCAGCACGAGGCGCTCGACGGGCTGGCGGACTCCCGTCCCGCCGATGATACATGCCCGCACAACGCGCTGGGCGCGGATCCGTATAACAGCAAGATCAAGGACAAAGGTTGCGGGCTTAAGGTTAAAGGGGCGCCGACCGGCACATTTACCAATGTCGTGACCGACGTCACCGACAGCCGGGCGCCGTAGAACCGTCACATTAGACTACTAGACTACTGAACGGCGGAGATTGTTTTCGCCCGGATGCGGCATTCCCGCCGTGGTGACGGGCGCACGGCTGGGAAGTTGTGTGATCCTGAACCCGATCCGCTTGCGGCATATCGCCGCCCGACGGACGCAGGCCAAACACTTGCGGACTATCGCGCTAAAGGCAGTCTTCCTGAACGAATCAGACGACGCTTTACGCCGGCCAACGACTCGCGCGGTTCATGATCGCGACGGCGCGCCAGCAGGACATCGTAAAAGTCCTCCCACACGTCGGCGTGCTTTTTCAGGTCAATGACCACGGCGGTTTTCTGCCCCCGGTCATCCACAAGGAATTGCACTCCACTCATGGTTGTACGGTAAGAACAGGCAACTGAGATGTCAAACACTTGCGGACGCTCCGGTTCTGTCACCCCGAGCTTGTCGAAGGGTCTCTGCCGTTAATACCCGGGAATGCCGGTTTGCGTACCAATCCAATCCAGTGTCGCTTTGAAAACTGGGCATTGAAGTTGGTTCGAGTTTGAATACAGAATCTGACGTAAATCCGTGACTCGGCTCAAAACTGCAACGACATCCTTGGTGTCACGATAGGCGCGACCTCTTTTTTGCATATACAGTTGCTCAACGAGCCGCTTGGGAGGCGTGTCCTGATTCTGATCCTCAACGGGCTTCCGCCAATTCCCGAGTTGCTCTTGAATGTCGAGATGGTCCCGAAGCTGATCGACTGCCGCCAGCAGTAACATTTCCAAATCGTGCTTCAGCGCTGACGGGTAAAAACGCTGCAGCAGTGTGTGCTCGTCAAGGCCTTTAGAACGCAGGAGTTCACTTACAAGCCTTCGCTGAAGATTGCGAAGTTCCTCCAGGGTGTTATGTTGATGTTCGGTACCATCGTAAGGTCTATTAGGGTAATAGTCCGGCAAGCCAACGACGATATCTTGCGTGTTGGCCACAAGTTTTTCGACCGCATGCGCGGCGATCTTGCGGAAGAACTTGGCCTTTCCATCCAAGGGAATCACGTGAATTCCCCGTCCACTATCCTTAAGTTTCTGACGCCAACCCTTCCAGAGAGCTTCGAGTGCCAAACGATCTGATGGCCCCTCGACATAGACCCACGCCTTCATCCAATGGCCTCCAATTCGCCGGAGCGATGAAGGTCGCCGACGGTTTCACCGGTCACATCCTTTAGCATTTCAACGAGCGATTTCCGATCCGATGGACGATGCCACTTGGAGTTGAACTCCTCGCCGCGAGTTATCACGGCCAGATCGTCAATTTCAAATCGATTCAGCAGATCTGGACTATGTGTTGTGATCAGAACCTGTGTTCTTTCAGAAGCAGTCTTAATCATATCCGCGACAACCGGCAATAGCTTGGGGTGTAGACCGCTTTCTGGTTCATCTACAGCAATGACAGGCGGTGGCACCGGATTCAGCAACGAAGCAGCAAGGCAAAGAAACCGTAACATGCCATCAGAGAGTTCCCACAATTCCATGGAACGACGCATCGCCTTTTCTCTGACCCGCACGAGCACTTGAGGTGGCGCTCCAAGAGTCGTATCGCAGTGGATTTCCTCGAACGCCGGATAAGCGGCTTGTAGGAATTCGCGAATCTCGGTCAACGCGGCACGGTAATCGTAACGTGTTACTATCTCATGTAAGACCGTTCCCAAGTTTTCACCATTAGGGGCAAGCATAGTGAATGGCTTAATCTCCGCCGCCTTAGTCCGGAGGTTCGAGAATCTCGTCACGTCAAATCCTGGGTAACAAACTATGTTGGCCAAGAGGAATCGGGCCGCCGATGGAATTGGAAACTCGTTGAAGAATCGAATCTGGGAGAGCATCAGCGCCGGTTCTTGAGTGGGGCCCGGTATCGGCAGCCGATCGACTTGCTTGGATGCGTGAGAAGTCTCACGCACCAAATCTGGCTTCGATAGAACCTCGTCAAAGGGCACCAGCTTGTGGGCCTCCCGACTGTAGATCTGACGACGGAAAGGCGTTGCTTCCAGAAACTTGAATGCCTGTGGAAAACCATGCGCCGGTTCCGGCTTGCGCAACACCTCGTATTGAGGTTGAGCCAGTCCCTGCACATCGCCTTTCAACACCACCTCGTAGTATAAAGGTTTGTCATCCAGTGGAAGCCGAGACCAGATCGGGTTCTCCGGTTTGCTGAACGTGACGCGCCATGATAGTGACTGCTCACCGCTTCCCGCGTTTGATAAGGAAGCCATCCCCCAATGCCATCCAATCACAGTGTTTACGGGATGCTCGGCACATTGAGCAATGCATTGAAGGCAATCTAAGAGCGTGCTCTTACCCACGGCATTTGCGCCAATCACAACCGTTAGTGGTCTCATCTCGGCGGTGAAGCCGTTCAGCAATCGATAGCCATCAACTTCGATCTTCTGTATCATTTGACACCTTTTTTCACACCACGTCTCGTGACCGCCTTCGTGGAAAGCATGTTGCCAGCATTTCCCACCGATTCAAGAGCTAATCCTAGAACGGATACAGCTTGGTCACGATCCATTGCCCGCTACATCAATCCCAGTTCTTTCAGGCTGGCGAAGTCGTGGTCGCGGCCGGCGGTGCGGTGGCCGAGGATGATGTGGTCGAGGACGGAGATGTTCAGCAACTCGCCGGCTTTGACGAGGCGTTTGGTGACGGTAACGTCCTCGGCGCTGGGCGTGGGGTCGCCGCTGGGATGATTGTGCACGAGAATCATCGACGCGGCCGAGGCGGCAATGGCGTCCTTGAACACTTCGCGGGGCTCGACGATGCTGGCATTGAGCGAGCCGCGTGATGTGGGACATTTCTTGATCAGGCCATTCTTCGTGTTGAGCAACAACACCCAGAATTCCTCACGGTCGAGCGTCCGCATGTCTTCGCGCAGGACCGCGGCGGCGTCCTCGGGAGAACTGATGCTCCGCTGATCGGCTCGCGGGCGGCCGGTCAGCCGGCGCGCCAATTCGAATGCCGCCTTGAGCTGGATCGCCTTCGTTTCGCCGACGCCCTTAATGCCGGCGATGGCTTCGACGGACGCGCGGGCGAGTTCGTCGAGCGTGCGGAATTCTTTGAGTAGTTCCTGAGCGACTTGAACCGCGGATTGACCTTTGACGCCCGTCCGCAAGAGAATGGCAACCAATTCGGCGTCGGTGAGCGCGGCGGCGCCGCGCTCCTTAAGCCGCTCGCGCGGGCGGTCGCCTTCGGGCATCTCGCGGATAAGATAGGTGGTCATGATTTAGGGGCGGTGGTGTGTCTGCTTCTGAGCATCACGCGCAGGGACGCCCGTGCCACCAGCAGGGACGCTCGCAGCCGTCGGCACGCCCGCGCCACCAGCTTCGCGCAGCCGTTTGTGGAATTCGTCCCAGGGAAACTGCGAGCCGGGGCACTCGCTGAATTCGCCGATTACCTCGCCGTGGCCGAGAACATGATCGTCGGGAATGTGAAATTGATCCTGCAGTCCGCGAATGAGCAACACGAGGGAGTCGAGTTGCTTCGATGTCGGCTGGTCCACCGAAAAATTCCCGACCAGGCAGATGCCGATGCCGTTCTCATTGATGTAGGCCTGGCGACAGTGGCCGCCGTGCATTTGCTTGATCCAGCGGGGCCCGGTCTCGATGAAGCCGTCGGCCTTGCCCTCGGTGCCGTTGTCGATGACGAAGTGGTAGGCCAGTCCGTTGATCATGCCGCGCGCCCGATGCGCCGCGTCGAAGACTTCCGCCGAACCCATCCGTGTCGCGCTGTGGTGGATGATGATCCATTCCCAGTCGCGAATGGGCGCGACATCGCCGCGAGCCGGCAGAAGCATCACCAGGAGACAAACGCACAAAGGCAGGAGCCATCCTGGCGGTTGGGTGTCTTGAAGGTTCATTGTTCGTCCACGACGTACGGTTTCAATTCACCGGCCAACACTTTGGGGATTTGCGCGCGAAGCACCACGTTGCCGTTTTCCATCTCGCGCGCGGTGACGTAGCCGCTCCGATAAACCAGGGCAATCGTCTTCGCGCGCTCGTGCGGGATCGACAGCGTCACGTCGACGCGGCGGTCCGTCAATCGGTTGGCGATTTCGTCGAGCAAATTGTCCAGGTTCTCCTGATTCTTCGCGGAGATCGGCACCGCGTGGTCGAATTCGCGCTGGAACTTCTCCACCAGCGTGGCGCCATCTTCCAGTTTGTCCATTTTATTGAGCGCGACCACGGTGGGTTTACCCCACGCCTCGATTTCCTTCAACACAATCTCGACCGCCTTGATTTGTTCCCGGGCCTGCGGATGGCTGACGTCCACGATGTGCAGCAACAGGTCCGCTTCCACAACTTCCTCGAGGGTCGCCTTGAACGATTCGACAAGATGATGCGGCAGTTTGCGGAGGAACCCGACCGTGTCGGAGAGCAGGATGTTCTGGTTGTTGGGCAGGCGCAACTTGCGCGTGGTCGGATCGAGGGTCGCGAACAACTTGTCCTCGGCGAGCAACTTCGCGCCCGTCAACGCGTTCATCAACGTGGTCTTGCCCGAGTTGGTGTACCCGATGATCGACACCAGCGGCCAGTGCAGCCGCTGCCGGCCGCCACGTTCGACGCGCCGGTTCTTCCGCACGTCCCCCAACGCGTGTTCGAGGCGGTGGATTTTTTCCTGCACACGGCGCCGGTCAACTTCGAGTTGTTGTTCGCCGGGACCGCGCGCGCTGACGCCACCGCGCTGGCGCGACAAATGGGTCCACAATCCCGCCAGGCGCGGGAGCATGTATTGAAGCTGGGCCAGTTCAACCTGAATCTTGCCTTCGCGCGTCCGGGCGCGTTGCGCGAAGATGTCGAGGATGAGTTCGGTGCGGTCGATCACCTTCACCGTTTCGCCGAGGATCTCGCTGAGGTTGCGGCCTTGCGCGGGGGAAAGGTCGTCGTCGAAGATCACGATATTCGCGCCCGAGTCGCGGCAGCGGGCCGCGAGTTCCCCGGCTTTGCCGGTGCCGATGAACGTCGCGGCGGCCGGCGTGTCGCGTTTCTGGCTGATGAGGTCGAGGACTTCCGCGCCGGCGGATTCCGCCAGCTCGCGAAGTTCCTCGAGGGAATCCTTCACGGCCCACTTGTCGTGGCCGGGTCTTTCCAGTCCAATGAGGAGCGCGCGCTCGCGGAGCGGCTCCTGCGTGTCGTACATCTTCAACTTACTGAATGGCTCTCCGGTTCGTGTTGGATACCTTGGAGGATGCGCCTGGCGGTGTCCAGCGGCAGTTCCTCGCGCCCGATTTCGATCCAGTTTACCTGGGGTTCGCGGCGAAACCAAGTCAATTGTCGCTTTGCCAGTTGCCACGTGCGGGTGCGGATCAGCGTGATCGCTTCCTGGAGCGGGAGATTGCCGTGCGCGTGCGCCACCAACTCGCGATAGCCGGCGGCCTGCATTGCTGTTGGGTTTTTCTCCAATCCGCGCGTCAACAACCGTCGTACTTCCCCCACCCAGCCGGCGGTGATCTGCCCATCGATCCGCTTTTCCATTCGAGCGCGCAAGTCCTCGCGGTCCCGGCTCAGGCAGAATATCGGTGGCGCTTCGTTCTTCGGTTCGGCCTTCGTCCACTGCGTCTGCAATTGGCTGATCGATTTCCCGGTTTCGTGAAACACCTCCAGGGCGCGCACGAGCCGGCGCGGATTGTGGCGGTCGATACGCCGGGCGGTCAGTGGATCAACGCGTTGCAGTTCCTCGAACAACTGCGGGGCGCTCATCTTCTCAAGCCGCACGCGCAATTCCTCGTTTCGGGACGGCCCTTCGAAAAGTCCGTGCCGCAACGCGCGCACGTACAGTCCTGTGCCACCGACGACGAGCGCTGCCTTCTTTCGTGAGTCAATATCGGCGATGGCTTGCGAAGCCAGTTTCCGGAAACGTTTGGCGTCGAAGACTTCGCTGACTTCACATACGTCGAGGAGATGATGCGGCACGCGGGCGCGTTCCTCGGCGGTCGGTTTGGCGGTGCCAATGTCCATGCCGCGATAGACCTGCATCGAGTCGGCGGACACAATCTCCGCGTCGATGAGCCGCGCCAGTTCCAGCGCGACGGCGCTCTTGCCGACCGCGGTCGGGCCCACGAGGAAGACGGTTGCCATGGCGCGCATCTTAGCATTTGGTATGATGTAGCGCCAACGACATGACGGAGCCGCAATTCCAGACCATGATGCTGAACGTGCGCGTGCAACCGCGCGCGAAACGGAACGCCGTCCAACCCGCGGCGGGCGGAGGCCTCAAAGTGTACGTCACCGCTCCACCGGAGGACGGTCGCGCGAACGACGCGGTGGTGGAAACCATTGCCGAGTGGCTCGGCGTGAAACGGCGGCAAGTGGAGATCGTGAGTGGCGCGACGAACCGCAACAAAGTGGTGCGCGTCACGAATATTTCGCAGGCGCAACTCGATGCCGCGTTGCGCCCGCGCAGCTAGGGCCGCGCGCCGTTCAGCCCAGAATCCCCGCGCCCCACGGGTTGTCGATCACGAAGAGCCACGTGCCATCGCCTTGCCGGCGCAGGACATCCGAGGTCGTACCTTCCATGTAGACGGGTTTCGCATCGGGGCCGGTTCCCGTCAGTGTCCATCTAACCAGGGAGAGCGCGAGGTCGCCGGCGACCACCACCCGGGAGTGGTTGATCGTCAAGGTCGGCTTCAGTGATAGAAATTTGTTCAGGGCCTCGCGCAAACCGGCGGCTCCTTGCGCCACCTGTCCCGACGGCACCACGAGGATCGCCCGCGGCTCATACATCGCCAGCACGGCTTCGACGTCGCCCGTGTTGAACAACCGGAAGAATTCCTTCACTGCGATCTCGGGATTGCCCGTTAACATGATTGTCTTCCCTGATCCTGAGCCGCAGATTCAGGATGAACTACTTTGTGGGTCTTGTCCTAGTTTGAATCGGGCCCTGAGCACTTCTCAAAGCTATGCCGCTCGGGGTGGTTGCAGAAGAAACTGCGGCCAAACGATACGGCATACTTGCACTTGAACGGTGACGGCAGAAGACAATCCCACAAATCTGACAAACCCAAACGTTTTGTACGACATAGTTCCGGGTCTGGCAGCGGCTTGAGAACGTTTGTTGACTCAGCCATGTGTGAGCCGTTACCACAATCACGCTTGCAAGTCAACACGACTAACATGCCCGTTTTCTGTTGAAATCCCGTGGTTTTCCCGCTAGTCTGGCGATTCGGGGAACCCGTCGTAATGCTGCACCGAAGCAGTCGTGGGGTCTTCTGCACAGGCGTACTCGTCTGTACGCTCGGCTGGTGTTTTGCTTCCGCGCTTTCCGCCGAGACGAATCCATCGACCAACGCCGCCGCCCGCGCCCGGGACGACAAGAACGCCGCGTTGACGATCGCGCTCCAGGCGGTGCAGCAGATTCAAACGCAACAGCGCGCCACGCTCCAGGCCGTCGAGAACGTGCGCCAACAAGCTGAATCATTGCGCCACCTGCTGTTTGCGTTGTGCGCGGGCGCGGGCCTCGTGATGCTGGGCGTGGCGCTGTACC
>JBEKYJ010000112.1:0-12907 GCA_049511095.1 Verrucomicrobiia bacterium | reverse complement strand
ATCGCGCCTTGGGCGGGCCTCCAACTGCTACCACTGGTCGCTGTTGGCGCAGTGATGATGCTATTGTTCCTGGGCCGGAGGCCCAGCGGCAAGTTCTTGGTGGCCGTAACTGGCGCGGCAGCCGGTACCGTTGGCCTCGCGTTGTTCTATGCGGTGCACGGCGTCCTGAAGAAGTTTCTCGGAGCCATCCGCCCGGTTACAACAATCGGACTCTTTGAGGCGTTGGTCAAAGGCCATTATTATCACTCGAACCGGTTGCCCAAGGACTTCAGTTTCTGGCCGATCTTCGCTCTGGCCTTGCTGCTGTTCGTCTTCCTGGCCAGAAGAGGCCTTCTCCATCGGCGCTCGCCGTTGGTTTTTGGGCTTCTGTATTCCATCTGTGTTTCCGCCGCACTTGTATTCTCTGGCAGGTTCCCGACCTACTACGGCTGGATGATCTACGCACCGCTTTGCGTGTGCGTGTGCGCCACGCTGTCTGAAGTGCCGTTATCTGCGGCCCTGCGTCGCACTAGTGCTGTGGCACTTGGCGCCAGCATCGTGTTGGGGGTGCTGCTGCATGGCGCGGCAGCCGTCTATAATTGGCCAGACCGTGACTACAACAACGTCATCAGGCTGGTCAACGAGTCGGTCACCAACACGGATAATATGTGCGGCGATTGGGCAACGTATTACGCGGCCAAAACGGTGGTTCATAAACTCTATCTTCCGCTGTACCTGCCCATGCGCTTGGAGAACGAGAGGCGTCAACTGACCGTGTTGGTCATCGCTCCTAGGTACTTCGCCCCGGTCACCGCGGCGGTGGGCGGCGAATGGGTTCCCACAGGACAGCGATTTGTCCCCAAACACCACGGCTTTCTCGGCACGAAGTTGAACATGGGCTTTCTCACCGGCGACTACGAGTTAGCCGTCTACCGGCGTGCGGAGCCAAGCCTCTGAGCATCGCCCGGAGCGGATTGTGGAAGACGTTTCACGGTCTTCTGAATCGCCATCGCAGGTGGAATTATAGCAGCGGACTCGGGGGGGGTCACATCCTAAAAACACGTTGGCCGAGTTTCCACATTCGGGAAACCCGGCCCCCGCGTATATCGCTCGAACCGCTTTCTGGGTCGCGCGCGTCGATCGTTCAACGCTGGCTGCTCAGCGCGGTCCCACTGTCCGTGCGCCGGTTGCAGATCGTTCCGCAACCGCGTCACGGCGGGGGCACCTCCTGCATTGCCGGGCATCCCCCAGCCCGACGCCTGTCTTGCAAGCAGCGCGCTTGCCAACCCGCTAAGTCGCGTAAAATCAAGCTGGTTGCTCCGGGAGTCGCACAAGAATGTCGGGCTTGCTGAACACAAATCAGGGCATGGCTGAACAAAAATGTCGGCGGGGTGCCAACGTGTCACTGCTGAAAGAGATCGCGCACGGCCAAGCGAAGCGCCTGGATATCAAACGGTTTCTCAATGACATGGTTGCCGGTCCGCGACACGAAGTCGCTGAAGCCGGCTTTGCGCGAAGCCTGTCCGGTTACAAAAAGAAACCGATTGGCGAGATGCGGAAAATCCTGCACGGCCTCGTTGTAAAACGCCTCGCCGTCCACGCGCGGCATCATCAAGTCGCAGATCACGGCCTCGTAATCGCCCGTGCGCAGGCAATCCATCGCCTCCATGCCGTTGCCGGCGATTTCGGCCTCGCAGTTCTCGTACGTCAACACCTCGCGCAACAACTGCGCCAGATCGTAGTCGTCGTCAACCACCAGAACGCGATGCATTACCTGTTGCGACCGCTGAGCCTCAGTCATTGTCTGCCAAATTTAGCCCCATCCCGACACCCGTTCAACGATTTTCCTGTACTCAGCAGGCAGTTGTCCTGAATGAAATCTTTTCTCCCACACGGCGCTGTGTTAGAAAACTTCTTGTGCCCGCTCGAAGTTGCCTCTCCAGATTCGTGGTCGAACTCTGCCAACGTCTGGTCCTGGTCTCCGTTCTCCTTTCACCGTCGCTCGTGCTGGCGGCGACTTCGCCGGAGCAATTGCTCGCCAATGGCGACATCGCTTACGAACGCGGCGCGTTCGATGAAGCGGTCCGCCAATGGCAGCAGGCGGCGCAAATTTACGAAGGCCAAAGGAACCTCAAGGGTCAGACCACGGTACTACTCAAACTCGCCGCAGCGTACCAAACGATCGGCCAGCAGCGCCTTGCCGTGGAAACCTGGGAGCGCGCCGGGCGTCTGGCAGAACAGTCCCACGACCGCAAGGCCCTCGTCCTTGCCAAGAGCGGCCTTGGCACCGCCTACACCTGCGGCCACGAGAAGGATTCGGCCGAGCAGCTTCTGCGGGAAAGCCTCGACCTCGCCCGCGCCGAACGTGATGCGAAGCTGATTGCGCTGGTTCTCAACAACCTCGGCAGCTTTCTGGCCGACCAGGGCAAGACCGTTGAGGCCATCGACATGTTTCGTGAATGCGCCACACTTGCGCAGCAGTCCACCAATCGGACGCTCGCAGCCAAAGCGCTCGCCAACGCCGCGGCCACCGCCGCACGCGACGGCCAGGCAACCGAGGCGCGCCAGCTCAACGAGGACGCGTTGCAGCAAGTCTGGGAACTGGCCCCGTCGCATGAGCAAGCCATGCTGTTCATCCGTTGCGGGCAGACGGATTGGCAGTTGAGCCGACGCCACGCCGATGCGAGAGAATCGTTCCTTGCCAACGCGGCAAAGTCAGACGAAGCCGCGCTGGCCGTGTCCGCGAAACTGGGTGATAAACGGGCACAAACGTACGCGTTGGGGTATCTCGGCCAGGTTCGTGAGGCCACGGGCCAAACCGCCGAAGCGCTGGAGGCGACACGCCGGGCCGCCTTTATCGTGCAGGAACTCGCGCTGCCGGATGCGCTCTACCGCTGGCAATGGCAGATCGGACGCCTGCTCAAGGCGCAAGGCGACCGCGATGGCGCCATTGCCGCCTACCGCCGCTCAGTGCAAACGCTCCAGCAGATCCACAACGATCTTGCGTTCAGTTACGGCGGCACCCGTGCGCCGTTTCGCGAGTCAGTTGGCCCGGTGTACTACGAGTTGGCAGACCTGCTCTTGCAGCGCGCCGACGGGATGAAGGACGCGAACGCCGCACAGCAACCGCTGCTGGAAGCGCGCGACACGATCGAGCAGATGAAGTCGGCGGAGTTGGAGGATTACTTCCGTGACGAATGCGTCGATCCGTGGCGTGCCCGGACGGCGCGGGTGGAGCAGATCGCCACTGACACGGCGGTGGTTTACATCATTCCCCTACCCGACCGCACCGAGTTGCTGGTGAGTTTCGCCAGCGGGATGCAACGGTTCAAGCTGCCCGTGACCGCCGCCGCGCTCACGGAGGAAGTCCGCCAATTCCGGTTGAACCTCGAGAAACGCACGACGAACCAGTATCTCACGCAGGCGCGTCGGTTGTATCGGTGGCTCGTGACGCCGATCAAGGACACGCTGGCCCTCAACCACGTGCAGACGCTCGTGTTTGTCCCCGACGGCGCATTACGGACGATTCCGATGGCGGCGCTGCAGGACGGCGATCGTTTTCTGATCGAGCAGTACGCGGTGGCGGTGACGCCGGGGTTGACGTTGCTGGCTCCCCGGCCAATCGCGCGCGCTCACGTGACGGCGCTGGTCGCCGGACTTTCGGAAGCCGTGGAAAACTATCCGCCACTGCCCTATGTGGCCGAAGAATTGTCCGGCGTGCAGGCGCAATTTGGCGGCCAGAAACTATTGGACCGCGATTTCGTGGTGTCCGCCGTGACGCGTGATTTCGAAAAGACACAATTTCAACTGGTGCATTTTGCCACGCATGGCTATTTTGACCGTGAAGCGAGCCGCAGTTTTATTGTTACGCATGATGGGAAGCTGACCCTTGACCAACTCGAAGCGTTGCTGCGCCCGGGCCAGTTCCGCGGCAGGCCCATCGAGTTGCTCACGCTGAGCGCCTGCCAGACGGCGGCGGGGGACGACCGCGCGGCGCTGGGGTTGGCGGGCGTGGCGGTGAAGGCCGGCGCGCGGAGCGCCTTGGCGACGTTGTGGTTTGTGCACGACCAATCGACGGCGATATTGATGTCAGAGTTTTATGCGCAGTTGCGGCAGGATCCGAACACATCCAAAGCCTCGGCGTTGCAACGGGCACAGATGAAAGTGCTTCACGACCCGCGTTACGAGCACCCCTGCTACTGGGCGCCGTACTTGATCATTGGCAACTGGCTGTAGTTACCACCGAGAATACGCTTGCAGCAGGGACTTGGGGAAGTTACGATTACCCGTAATCTTGAG
Organism: Verrucomicrobiia bacterium; assembly: GCA_049511095.1. Lineage (GTDB taxonomy): Bacteria > Verrucomicrobiota > Verrucomicrobiia > Palsa-1439 > Palsa-1439 > Palsa-1439. The sequence goes on along the minus strand of JBEKYJ010000112.1, from coordinate 8,629 downwards.
GTTATGAGTTACCGCATACCCAGCTTGCTTCTTATTATGTCACTCTGCCTCGTGACTTATTCTGCGTCGGCCCAAATGGCGAAAGCTCCGCGGTATCGTCCGCCCATCCCCGGCGCCCCCATGGTCCGTGTGGACGGCCGTTCACGCGGTCCGGATGACGTGATTCTCACGTTGACCGTGCTCGCTCCCGAGCACGTTGGATTGACGACCAGGGAGCAGCCGAGTCTCTTCTGGTACCAATCGAAGGCTGCCAAGATGCGATTTGAATTGACGATCATGGAAGCCAAGGGGATCGAGCCAATTCTGGAAATCAAACTCCAAAACGCACCGAGCGATGGCATCCAGCGTCTGCGCCTTTCCGACTACGGTGCGCGGCTCAAGCCGAATGTCGAGTACCGCTGGACGGTGGCGATGATCGTCGACCCGGACAATCGCTCGCGCGACGTGGTGGCCAGCGGCGTGATCAAACGGGTTGATCCACCCGCAACCCTGAAGGATCGGCTCGGGAAATCGTCGCCGGCGGAAGTGGCATTCGTCTACGCCGACGAAGGCATTTGGTACGATTCGCTCGAGGCGTTGTCCGACGAGATCGAGAACCAGCCGCAGAACAAAGGCCTTCACGAGCAGCGTGCGGTGTTCTTCATGCAAGTGGGTTTGAAGGAGGCGGCGCTTCATGAAATGAAGCTCGCCAGCCCGCCCCCCGTCCCGCAGCACTAGAACGTCTCGACGCTCACCTTGAAGTGCAGCCCCAAATCCTGCGGATCGTTGTGGACATCGTTCAGGTTGGCGAAGGGGTGCCCCCAGTAGAGTTGCGCGTTCACGTGTTTGTTCGGCGTCAGCAGCAGCCCGATGCCAGCGCTGGAAATGGTGGTGGGATGGGGCGTGGGCTCGCCGACGTCGCTGCCGCCACCGAAATCGAAGAACGGCGCGAACTGCACGAGGGACTCACCCGCCCCGTTTAGCAGCACGGGAAGGCGGAACTCCACGGTGCCCTCCAAGCCGCGATCCAGCAACAGTTCGTTCTCGCGATAGCCGCGCACGCTCTCCGCCCCGCCCAACGAGAACTGCTCCAACGATAGCAATTTGTCATCCGTCCACTGGCCTTGCAACCGGACGATGAGTTGATTGGGGGTGTTCAACAGCCGCCGCACATACTGAGTCTGGCCCTGCCAGGAGAAAAACCGGGCGTCACGGTTTGTGCCGTTGTCGGTAATGTTGAACGCGTGGACGCCCCAACTCATTGTCGAACGTAGCGCCAGCACTTGGTCTTGGTCGCGACCCATCCATTCCTGGGAGAAACGTAACGCCGAGATTTCCTCCCGGCCGTTAATGGAGCCAGGCGAGATGTCCGCAGGCTTGCCGTCGATAAAGGTTTCACTGGATCGCCTCTCAAACGTCAATGCGATGGCCAACTCTTGATGAGCGGTCTGGTAAAGCGGTTGGCGCAAGCTGGCGCCGGCCCGATAGGACTCACTGGTAACGTCAACGTTATTGGTGACGAACGCCGCTTCGATGATCGCAAAATCGTTGCGATTGCCATAGATGCGAAAGGTTGTGTCATGGCCCGTGAACGGAATCGAGTACGAGCCGCCGATGTTATCCGAGCCCGACGCTTTCCACCGGTCCGATCCGCCTTCGGCGATGCCGTAAGTCAGGTCCAGCGGATCACTGTGACCCGTGAGGTTGCGGTCCGTGGCCAGCAACAGGACTTCCTCGGAACCGACGCTTGGCGGACGCTCATTATCCACCTGTACGCCGATGCGAAACGGCTGTTGCTCGCGCAGCCGGAGGTTGAGATAGCTCTCGCCGGGCAACGCGCCGGGTCGCAACTCGGCGTTGACCTGCTCAACATTTGGATTGTCGCGCAAAAGCTGCAAGCCGTCCCGGAGTCGGTCGACGTTCAGTGGCGAACCTACGCGTTTCTGCAGCCGGTCGGTGACGTAGCTGCTGCGCAGCCAGCGATTGCCGGTCAAGGTGATGCCCGTCAACTGGCCTTCGATGATCCGCAACACGACCGTGCCGTCCTGCGCGTCCTGCTCGGGCAACACCGCGCCGGAGTTGATGTAACCGTGGGTCACATAATACAGCGTGACGTCGCGTCGAGCGTCCTCCAGTTCCTCCGCGCTCAATTCGCGGCCCGTATATGGCGCCACGACCTTGGCCAATTCGCGTCCACTGAACCTGGTGTTGCCCTCGAAGCGGAACTCGCGAACAAAGATGCGGCTGGAGGCGCCCAGTGTGCGTCCTGGCGGGGCGAGTCGCAGCGGCGGCGCGACGAATTCCTGTGCGCGCGCGCGAGTGATTGAGACAAGCGCCAATCCGAGGACGACCAGACGGCGCGCACTACTCTTCATCGGCAATGTTTTCCACGCCGAACGCGGGTAGAAGCCCGTCAGGCTCGACGGGCACGCCGCCGCGCCCCGCGACGACAAAGCTGCTCAGGCCCAGCGGCAGGCGCACGGCGCATTGTGGACGCAGTTGCGACTCCGCGTCCAGCAACTCTGCGTTAAGAGGCGCGAGGCTGCCGCTCAGATTGACGTCGGGCGCGGTGATTGACACCGTGCCTGGCACGCCAAACGGGGCGGTGGCGGTGACACTGCTGGCGGATTGGAGGAAAAACTTGGAAACAATGGTGATGTTGCCGCCGTTGCCGATTTGGGCGTTCGCGCTGATCTGGCTGCCGTTGAGAATGACGAACTGCGGGTCGATGGTGATGTTGCCGCCGTGACCGTGGTCGGCCTCAGCGTTGATCTTACTATCAAGCAGATACACGACCGACGGGGACGAGAGCGTAATGTTGCCGCCGTCGCCGACGGCTTGCGCGGTGATTTGGCCGTCGAGAACACGAATTGCCGAACCCGCAGTCACGCTGATATCGCCGGCGTCGCCTTGCGAAGCGAGAACGCCCAGGTTGCCGTTGTCACGGACCAACAGCGTGCCGTCCACGGTCAAGATGACGCTGCCACCTTTGCCGGCGCTCATCGCACTGCTGCCGATCAGGCCGGCGTTTTCAACGACAACGCTGCCGGCTTGGATCTCGACGTTCCCGCCATCGCCGTCGCTCTCCGAGGACGCGGAAATGACCGCGCCATTGCGAACTGCAAGCGTATCGGTCGTGATGTGAATATCGCCGCCGCGGCCCGTGCTGCCCGCCTGACTTTCCGCCACGATGCCGACTGGATCCGTCCCTACGCTATTCAAGCCATCCAGGGAAATGGACGAGGCTGTGATCTGAATGTTGCCCCCCATTCCGTCGGTAGCGGTCGAAGCGCTAATGCTGGCATCATTGCCAATGGTCAAAGCGCGTGTTTTGATGAGAATATCGCCCCCGGCCGATGAACCAAGGAATAATGCGGAAGACGATATGTTGGCGGCGTTCCTCATGTCAATGGAGTCCGCTGTGATGGAAACGGTGCCCGCCTTGCCCCCCGCAAACGTGTTGGCACTAATACCCGCAAAACTGCCGTTGCCATCCAGTTGGAGAGAAGACACGACAATCTGAATATTTCCGCCATCGCCTGGGCCGTTGGATGCGACTGATACTTGGGTGTTGTCGGTGATTTCGAGGTTGTTGGCCGCTATGACAATGTCGCCCGCGCGACCGGTGCCGCCAAGGGTATCTGTACTTAGAGCTGCCCCGCTGTCACCGCCATCCAGGCGCACAGTGGGTGCTGTAAGTTCAATGATTCCCCCTGCGCCCATATCCGACGCAAGAGAGCTGATCGAACTCCCGTCAATCTCTATCAATTCCCGCGCCAGAATGCTGACTCCTAGGCCGTCGCCAGAACCCGTCGTTTCTGCGCCGATCACACTGCCTCCTTCCACAATGACGTCGTTTGCAATCATCGTCACTCGCCCGCCTTGCGAGCCGGAAACATCCACCACCGAAAAATCGGAGATGCGTATTGTTCCGAGTTGTCCAAAGCCTGTCGTGCTGGGATTGAAAAGCAGATCATCGGCCGGCAGTTCCAGTTCGCCCGCGGACGCGGTGCTGATCAACGTCAGCCTCCCCCCCGGTATGGAGATCTGGCTGCCAGTGATCTCAATGTCGCCGCCGATAAGGCTTAACACTTTTCCTTCGGACATAACCAACGCCGTACCATTGATGGAGATTGGCGCAGCGGTCGGTCCAAGAAAACCAAAGGCATCGGGAGCCGCCGTCGTCAGCAGATCGTTGGCCGGGTTGCGGGCGTCGAAACGTCCGCCGCCCGCGAGCCCGACATGGTCGGCGGTGGTGGCGACGAACGAACCACTCACGTTGACGTGCGCGTTCGGCCCGAACATGATCCCGAACGGATTGATCAGAAAGAAGTTCGCTCCCGGAATCGTGCATTGAATCGTTCCGTCGATGGACGACGCTTGGCCGCCCGTGACGCGCACCAAGACATTATGAATGTTGTTCGGCCCGGAAAACGTGGCGATCTCGCCCGTGGCGAGATTGAACTGGCTGAAACTGTGAAACAGGTTGTTGCGGACGGTTTTCCCCAAACTGGCGGGAACGCTAAAATTGGGCCCGGCAATCGCCCCACTCGTGCCCAGCGACCCGTCGAGCACGATCTGACCTTGAGCGAGGCAATCAAACAACGCCAGCCCAATTGCCGCACACACTGTCATCCTTGACATTTGTTCGCCAGTTCTCTTCTCCAGCCGGGTGTGTCGCCCGCTAGTGTGTGATGTTGATTGTCGTCGTGTTGTTCGTGTTGTTCGACCAGTTGGAATCCGTGATGCCGAAGCCGCAAACGACGATGATATAGTTTGCGCCCAATGTGGCATTTGACGGAATGATAAACGTCAGGTTCGTCATTTGGACGGATCTTCCCCCTAAAAGCCCAGGGACGGCTTGGGTGTTACGAAGGCCGCTGGTGTAGGCAACGTTGTTTGTGCACAGGAAAAACTTGGTCGATGACGAGCCACAGGCGTTACTCGAAATGTTCATCGTCACGTGAACCACTTTGATCGTGGAGCCAAGTGAAGCACTGGATGCAGCCGAGACGCTCGTAACGGTCAGATCAGCAAGTCCCGCCGCGATGGCAGGCTTCACGAAAACGAAACTTAAGACAAACATCAACGACGCAACTCCTGTAACCGTCCACAAGGAATGTTTCTGAGTGGTGTGCATGAACCTTCTCCTTCGGTACTCCGCCGCTTCCCGAACGGCGTCGAACCTGTTGGATTTCTTGTTCTCTCGGCACCAGCACGGCAAAGTCACTGCCTGCCTTCAGCAACCGCAAGCCCGAGCTGTGCCACTCTCGCTTCCGACCCATCTTTAGACCACGTTCGGCGAGCGAACTCAAGCGCATTGTGTGGGGGACCGCAGGAAAGACAACGCGAGCGGAAGGAGCCTGGAGCCGGCGATCAGACTTGAACTGATAACCTGCTGATTACAAATCAGCTGCTCTGCCAATTGAGCTACGCCGGCAACAGTGATGACACTGAATATGCCACCGGCCCTGCGGTTAGTCCAGCTTCTACCGTGTCGCGGACGGCGGCGCGGCGTGGCCGAGACGGCAAAAGCGGCCCAAAAGATCAAGGCGATCACCTCCTCCGGGCGCAGTTTTGTGCGGATATCGCGCAGCCATTTCATGCGGCGTTGCCAGCCATCATCCAAGCGTGTGGAGAGCCGCACCCAGACGTTGGATTAGATCCGTCGTCAGCATGGCGTGCTCGCCGAGGTCCTCGCGGGCAATGTCGCCGGCCAGCCCGTGGAGAAACACGCCCGCGCGCGCGGCATCGAGTGGCGTCATACCCCCCGCCATGAACGCGCCGATGATGCCCGTGAGCGCGTCGCCCATGCCGCCTTTGGCCATGCCCGGATTGCCCGTCGAGTTGATCCACAACGGGCCTGACCCGTCGGTGACCACCGTACCCGCGCCCTTCAACACCGTAACCACGCCGCAGTCCCGGGCGAAACTGCGGGCAATGTCCCAACGGTCGGCTTGCACTTCCGTGGCGGTCTTGCCGATGAGCCGCGCCATTTCGCCCGGATGCGGCGTGAGCGCCAGCGGCTTCCCCAGTTTCTTCAACACCGTCACGCCTTGCGCCAGCGCGTTCAAGGCATCGGCATCCACGACCATCGGCAGCGGGCAACCGCACACGACCTTCCAGACCATCTTTTGCGTCTTGGCCTGCTGGCCAAGCCCGGGGCCAATCGCGACGGCGTCGAACCCGGCGAAGTAGGCCGGGTTAAGCTGCTCGAAATCAATGGGGCGCGGCATCACCTCCGGCGGACAAATCGAGGCGACGATGGGATAAATACTCCGCGGCACGGCGACGGTGACCAATCCGGCTCCCGCGCGCGCGGCCGCGTGCGCCGTCAGCACGGGCGCACCCGTGTAACCTTCCGAGCCCGCGATGATCAGCACATGACCGAACTCGCCCTTGTGCGCGGAGCGATGGCGCGGCGGCAACAGCGGCGCGATGTCTGGCGCCGTCAGCAACTCGACGTCCGTTTGAAGCTCATCCACCAACTGACGCGGGAATCCGATGTCAATCACCTCGATGGCCCCGACGAAGTCGGTAGCGGCCGGTTCCAGCAGACCGAGTTTCGGCAGGCCCATCGTGACGGTGGTGTTCGCGCGAACGCAAACCCCATGGATGTCGCCCGTATCGCCGTCCAGTCCCGACGGGACATCGATGGCGACGACGGGCAGATGCAAGCCGTTGATGACCTTGATGGCCGTCGTGTACGGCTCGCGCACTTCGTCCTTCAGACCCGTGCCCAACAGGCCGTCGACGACTACGGCCGGTTCGGCTTCCGCCACGATCTCGGAGAGTTCGTCGAGTGTCGGCAATTCGAAGATGTGAATCCCGCTGACGAGTTTCCGGAAATGCAACAGGGGATCGCCCTGCAAGTCCTGCCGTCGGCAGAGCAACACCAGCGCGGGCTGACAACCGGCCGCCGCCAGATGCCGCGCCGCCACAATCGCATCGCCGCCGTTGTTCCCCTTCCCGGCGAACAGCAGCACCGAGCGTGAGTCGCGCCGCTTGAGAACCCCGACGGCGGCGCGCGCGACGGCATAGCCGGCGCGCTCCATCAGTTCTTCCCCGGGAGTGCCGGCCGCGATGGTAAGTTGGTCGAGTTGGCGGATTTGCCCGGTCGTGACCGCTTTCATCGCGGCCAGTGTAGTGGACGGTGTCGCCAAAAGCAATGCCCTGGGGCAAATGCGTTTGACAACTTCGTGCGCGTTCGCCTAGCTTTTGCGCTTATGTCGACCGCTGCGACAACGCCGGTTTCGCCCTCCACGACCCGACTTGGCTGGATTGGCACGGGCGTCATGGGCCTTTCGATGTGCGGACATCTCCTCGGCAAAGGTTACCCCGTCACCGTCCACAATCGCACGAAGACCAAGGCGCAACCGTTGCTCGACAAAGGCGCCCAGTGGGCCGATTCGCCGAAAGCCGTGTCCGCCCAATCGCAGGTCATCTTCACCATGGTCGGTTACCCGCGCGATGTGCGTGACGTGTACTTCGGCGACGACGGCGTGCTCGCCGGGGTGAAGTCTGGGAGCGTCGCCATTGACATGTCCACCACCGAGCCGAGCCTGTCGAAAGAGATCTACGCGGCGGCAAAAGCGAAGGGTGTCGACGCCATCGACGCGCCAGTTTCCGGCGGCGATGTCGGCGCGCGCAACGCCACGCTTTCCATCATGGTCGGCGGCGACGCCGGTGCCGTCGAGCGCGTGCGACCATTGTTCGAAGCTCTCGGCAAGACCATCGTTCACCAGGGCGGCGCGGGCGCGGGCCAGCATACCAAGTTGTGCAACCAGATTGTCATCACAGGTACGATCATCGGCGTTTGTGAAAGTCTATTGTACGGTCACCGAGCCGGGCTGAATCTCGACACCATGCTGCAGTCGATTCGCGGTGGGTCGGCGGGTTGCTGGACGCTCGACAACCTCGCGCCGCGCATTCTCCAGCGCAACTTCGCGCCGGGATTCATGGTGGACCATTTCGTCAAGGACATGGAGATCGCCCTTGCCGAAGCGGCTCGCATGAACCTCGCCTTGCCGGGACTGAAACTCGTGCACGAACTCTACCGCGCCGTCCAAGCGCAGGGTCACGGCAGGAGCGGGACCCACGCGTTGTACCTTGCGCTGGAAGCCATCTCGGAAAAACACCCCTGATCTTTGGGAGTGATCCGCGCAGGACGGCCGACGATCGTTACGCTGCCGCCTCGAACTGACTGCGCAACGCCCAGAGGCCGAGCGCGGGATTGCTGACGTAGAAAATCTCCTCGCCGTCCGGCATGCGGTTGAAACCGTCCTTCAGCGTTTCCGGCTGGTAACGCTTGATGACCGCGTCGAGGTTGGCCGCTTCAAATCCGACCGAGCGAATCACATCGGCGCTGAGGTCGCGGCCGGGGCAGTAGGTGATCTTGAACCGGTCTTCGCTGGAGCCGTGGATAAAGTGCGCGGCGGCGCTGAGGTTGTTCTGCAGCTCCGCGTTGGCTTTGACCGCCGCCAATGTGGCCGGCGTGCCCCGGTAACCGTACTTGCGAATGAGCCGGTCGATCTCAGCGTCTTCGCCAAATTCTTTCAGGCCCGGCGCGAGAATGATCAGTTCCCCGCCGTTGGCCATCGCCATCCGGGTGCGGTAAATCGCTTTGTTGCCGAGCCAGGTGCTCTTGAAT
>JBEKYJ010000111.1:0-12918 GCA_049511095.1 Verrucomicrobiia bacterium | reverse complement strand
TCGTGTTACCTTGGCGAGGCCGCCATCGGCACCAACTACAACGTCAAACGCTACACGAAAAACACGTTATTCGACGAAAAGATCGGCGGCACGATCCACCTGGCACTCGGCGCGGGGTACACCGAGACCGGCAACAAAAACCGCAGCGGACTGCACTGGGACATGGTCTGCGACCTTCGCAAAAGGGGCGAGTTGTACGTCGACGGCAACCTCATCCAGAAGAACGGTCGGTTCTTCAACAGGAAATTCCCGCAGCCGTAGCCATCGTGTTCCTGCGAGCGCGGTCGCGGCGAACTGACAACGCCAACGGCGGTTGGCTCCGGCGACTTGTCAGGCCACGGCTCTGTCATTAAACAAAATCGTGCGTACTGCCCAATCTTATGGCTTCGGCAGCCAAGCATCATTTGCTGTGGTTTTGATGTAAGTGGCGTTCTCGTCCGGCTGCGCGGCTGTCTTCGCGTTTTTCACGTCCCACGCTAGAAGACTCTTTCCATCGCCGCTTAAGACCACCAATGCACCTATACTATCCTTTGGCGCGATCAGTTCATCTTTGACGACACAACCTCCGCTGGAAACCTCAACGCAAGTCCAATTGAACGTTTGTCCCTTGGCTTTTATTTCCTTTCTTTTTGTCGCCGGACTTATTTCGAGTAATTTGTCGACCTTCGCTTCTTCCAGTGAAACATTCTTCAATACTGTCATCCCCTCGACCGTCACAAGAACGCCGGATTCGCTTTTGTCCGCATTACCCGAGGGACCAAAGGGCATCGCCATTTTGTACCAATATCGCCCGCGTACCGTTCCAGTTTGCACCTTGATTCGCTCGGACTTGGGATGCTCGCGCGCGAACGCCAAATAGGCATCCACGGTTCCATTCTTCACAGCAGAATCCCAGGCCTTGTCCTCAGCGCCTGCGTCGGTTTGGGAGAACTGAGTCGAAGGCGCATTGGATTGGGCGGCGGCTTGTCGATGTGGCGCGACGCCAAATATGGCGACAATTACTGCGATAGTTATAACTGATTGTTTCACGGTAACTCCGTTTTGTGTTTTGTTTTTGGTTTTTGACTTTGCATTTTCTTATCGTGCCTCTGGCGGTTGGCCACGTCGGCCTAACGTAGAAAGCTGAGCCACCGCCGACCGCGTGACGTGAACCGCGAATGCGGAACTGAAACGGCCAACGGCGGTTGGCTCCGGCGACTTGTTAGGCCACAGGGATGCCTCTATGTAGAAAATCATTACTTCGGCCACTTGATGCCTGCCGCCGTGCGCAGCTTCTTCGCCTTGCTCCCCTGTATGCCGGCAATCGTGAGGCCGCCCAGCCAAGCAACCAGAATGACGACCATCACTGTAATTGCTGCACTCTCGCTCAGGGGTATCTGCGACAGGACGACGGTGAGAGCAATCTTGATGACAAATGCGCCCCATGTCGCCCAGAGAAAAATGTCTATCCCTTTCAGTTCGGCCTGCTGCCACTCCGAAAATCTGGCTGTATCGACCCCGGGGAAGTCCTGGGTCGTGAGCTTTCTGAGCTTTGGCCGACGGAGTGCGTAAACGATGCCTACGATGAGCAGGATGATTTCTATCATGGTGTTTCCTTTCGCGTATGGTGGCCTAACGTCCAGAACTGAGCCACGCCGGGCCGGTGACGCGAACCGCGAAGGCGGAACAGAAAGCGCCAACGGCGGTTGGCTCCGGCGACTTGTTAGGCGGCACGGTTTCTCTAGCCTTTCTTTTTTGCAAGGGTGATCAACCCAACTATGAGAACCACAACCCCCAAAAGCTCACCGCCAGCTATGACGAGCATAAGCACCGAATACGCCGTCGGATTGAAAATAAAACGATTCGGGTCTTGGGCGGCAATAGAAGCCATCTCCATGAATCCCATGTGTGGCGAGTGACCTTGCGCCCATAAATAAACCATCAGCCAAAATAACATTATGAGAGCGCCTATGATGAGCATGAGAACAGCGCCCGGAATTGGAAGTCCACTCTTTTTCTGAGATAATTGCGGAGGTTTGATACTCGATGTTTCCATATTGTTTTTTGTTTTGAGTTCGTTATGGGTGCAATGCTGCCTAACATGAATTAGGCACCATAATGGCGCAAAAAAAGACGCCAGTTTGGCGTCGATTGTTGCAGCGGAGAGCTTGGGCCGACCGATTTCCGCTGGCATTAGGAGTCTGCATTTGCTAGCACTCCCTTCATGGCGAGCACGCTAGCGCGGAGCTTGATGCTTCGCAAGCCAGAACGCCTCTAACAAGCCATGAACTTCGAGGTCCTCTATTCGGCGGCACATGCGGAATTTTCCGACACGGAACCGCTCGGCGGCGGGAAAGCCGTCGCGGATTATTTGATTCGCGAGTGGCGGAAGAGCGAGCCGTTCGAGCTTACCGTCCTGAGTCCAAGCTCGCTGGTGTGCCTGGAGTTGCCGAAACAATTGGCCGAGTTGAGCGAACGCCAATACGCGCGTTTTTGCCGGCAGTTCGAATACGCCACGACGGATAAGATCCTGAAGCGGGATCCGCAGCGCTGTGTCGTGTTGAGCAACGACATCAGCGAGGGGCCCGACTTTGGCACGCTCGGCAAGCGGGGCTACAAGATTGTGACGATCTTCCACGTGGATGTGGTGGAATACTTCACGCGGTTCTACGTGAGCAGCCTCATCCGACCGGAAACCACGGCGCGCTTCCGCTGGTTTCGCCTGATGCCCGACGTGCTGCGGCTGGTATTCGAGAAGCAATACGAATGCGTGCGCTACAGCGCGCGCATCGTCGTGCCGTCGGCTCCGATGCGGGAAGTGATTTTGCGGTGCTATCCGTGGTGTCCGCCGGAAAACATTGTGGTGTTGCCGTGGGGAAACGTTGCGGAACAGGACTCGGCGCGCGCGGCGGCCACGCGCTACCAAGTCGATGTTGCCGACGACGAGATTGTCATCATGACTCTCAGCCGCCTGTCGCCCGAGAAGGGGATCGAACGATTGCTGGCCGCCCTTCCCCGCGTGGACGCGCATGCCCGGAAACTGCGGGTGTTTATCTGCGGTGCGCCGGCCTATATGAAAGGGCGCGCCTACGAACGAAAGCTCCGCCGGCTCGCGGCCAAGGTCAGGACCGCTGAGGTGGAATTTACCGGCCACGTTATTGGCGGCAAGAAGGCCGTGCTCCTGCAACGCGCCGATATTTTCGTCTCTCCGTCGAAGCACGAGAGCTACGGGTTGACGATTGCCGAGGCGTTGGCAGCGGGGTGCCGCGTAATCTCGCACCACCATTATGGCGCCGAAGGAACGGTGGTGGATTGTTCCCGCCCCAAGGCGTTGGCCGCCGCGATCAGCGCCATGATCGCGGATGGTCGCACGAAAAAGACCGGCGATGCCGCGCGGCGATCACCGGCTGCCGAGCGGCTCGCCGCATTGCTCGTGGCAACGATGGAGTGTCCGGTGCCGCCCGCGCGACGGTAACGGCCACCACATCTCAGCCCTTGCAATCAGTGTGGGTTGTCGTTATCCTGCCGCAGCAAGGTGACCTTATGCAACTGGACGACATTCTCGAACGATATCCCAAAGCGGTGAAGCTCAAGAATGGGACGTCGGTGATGCTGCGCCCCCTCGAGGCGACCGACGAAAAGCAATTCCATGCCTTTTTCGTCGCGGTGCCGGACACCGAACGGATTCTGTTCAAACATCGCGTGACCGACGCGGAAGTCATCCGCGATTGGTGCAAGCGCATCGATTACGGGAAGATTCTGCCGCTGCTGGCGCTGGACGGGGACAAGGTTGTCGCCGACGCTTCCCTGCACCAGACCCTTGGCGGCTGGAAACGTCATATCGGCCGGCTCAGTGTCGTGGTTCATCCCGCCTACCGTGGCCGGGGCCTGGCGAAGATTCTGGTCAACGAACTCGTCCACATCGCGCGCGACGTGGGCCTGGAAAAACTCGAGGCTGAATTCCTCGGCGAACAACAGGCCGCCCGCCGCGTTTTCCAGGAGCACGGTTTCAATGAGTTGCTCGTGTTGGAGGACTACGTCAAGGACATGCAGGCCATTTCCCACGACTACGTCCTTATGGGCCGCCACATCATTACGGACGAAGAATACACCTCCGCCGCAGGATGATTCACCTCCGAGAACAAAGGTAGTGGGTTCAACATTCGAGCCCGCAGGGTTGCAGCGCTGCTTGTTTTTGTGTACAAGACCGTGAATGCGGCTGGGCTTCTACCTCCTCTATTACGGCGTCGGCAAACTTCTGTTCACCATCATCTTTCGTGCCATCTTCCGAACACGCGCGGTGGGACGCGAGCGGGTCCCGCGTGAGGACGGTCTTCTCGTCGTCTGCAATCACATCAGCTTCGCCGATCCGCCCGTACTGGGAACGATGATGCCCCGCCCCGTCGAGTTCATGACCATGTCGGAGATGTTTCGCAAACCCTGGCTGGCGCGGCTGCTCCGGACCACTGGCTGTTTTCCTGTGGATCGCTCCCGCGTCGATCACGGCGCGGTGCGCGAGGCGATTCGTCGTCTGCGGGCGGGCCGTTGCGTGGTCATTTTTCCCGAGGCCGGTATCCGCCTCACGGAACAATCCGTGCTCGGCGGCGACCCCGTGTTCAAGCCCGGCGCTGGTTCCATCGCGCTGCTGGGCAAGGCGGCGATTCTGCCCGTCATCGTGCGCGACACGCGAAAGCCGTACGTCGGCCGTAATTGGCTTCCGATCCATCGAGGCCGGCTGCAACGTGAAACGATGAGCATTACCTTTGGCGGCCCGTTCTGCCTTTGGAATCCCGCCGGTCTCGCCGCCGCCGAGCGCCGGCGCCGCGCCGACGAGGTGCTGCGCGAGCAGCTCTTGAAAACCGTTGAACTGAACTGACGTTCTGCTAGAGTGAGCCCGTGTTGCGCAAACCCCTGGCAGCTCTCTTGATGATTGTCGCGGCCCGGTCGCCGGCGTTCGCGGAGACGCAACGAACCGTGCATTTTCACACGACGGACGACGTCACCATTACCGGCACGTATTATCCGGTCAAGCGGAACCCTGCGCCGGCGGTTCTGCTGATCCACTCCGTGGCGAGAAACCGGACGACGTGGGAAGCCTTCGCCAAACTTCTCCAGCAAGGCGGCATGGCGGCATTGGCGATCGACCTTCGCGGCCATGGCGAAAGCACGGGGAAATTGACAGCGGATGGTTCCCTGACCATCGACTTCCACAACTTTGCGGGCAGCGATTACCAAGACATGCTGCTCGACATCGAGGCTGCGGTCGACTGGCTGCAGGTTCAACCGGAAATCGACCGTAAACATATTGCCCTGGCCGGCGAAAGCCTCGGCGCCAACCTCGTGTTGCGTTACGCGGCCATCAACGAGGACATTGCCGCACTTGTCGTGTTCAGCCCCGGCATCAATTACCGCGGCGTGCGAACAGACGATGTAATCCTACAGGTCGGGCGCAGGCCCCTGCACATTTTCGTCTCACAGTTTGACGCCTTCGCGTTCGAGTCGTCCAAACGGCTTGTCGAGATTCAAATAGAGTCGGGCATCGACACCGCCACCAACGAACTGACGATTTGCACGGGGAATCTGCACGGATCCAACATGCTCCTCGGGGTCAAAAACCTCCCGCAGATTGCCGTGAAGTGGCTGAAAGAAGCGTTCACGCAAGGCGCGGCGCCGTCTGCGACCGCTGCACCCACGGCCCCCTCCCGCGATACGACCCATCCGCCGAAATGATCCCGTTGCGAGACGATAGACCGACCCGGACGTATGCGTTCGTTACGGTGGCGATCATCATCCTCAACGCGCTCGTCTTCTGGCACGAACTTTCGCTTGATAATCTCCAGCGCGTGGAGTCATTTTTTGCGGCCTTCGCGCTCACACCCGCCCATCTCACACACGCGCTCTCGGTTGACCCGTATCTCACGATCTTCACCTCGATGTTCCTGCACGGCGGCTGGCTCCACATCCTCGGCAACATGCTGTATCTCTGGATTTTCGGGAACAACGTCGAAGACTCCGTCGGTCACTTCAAATTCATCGTCTTCTATCTGCTTTGTGGCATCGCCGCCGCCGCCGCCCAAGTGGCCATCTCTCCCGACTCGACCGTTCCCATGATCGGCGCGAGCGGCGCGATCTCAGGGGTGCTGGGCGCGTACCTAGTGCTGTTTCCCCGCGCGCGTGTGCTCGTGTTGTTCCCGATCTGGATCTTCTGGCGTGTGTTCTACGTGCCGGCGATGCTGATGCTGGTCCTATGGTTTGGCATGCAATTGCTCAGCGGGCTGGTCGTCCTCCATGTCGACGTCAACGGCGGGGTGGCCTTCTGGGCGCACGTCGGCGGGTTTGTCGCGGGGATATTGCTGGTTCCAGTTTTCAAGAAGCGCGGCGTCAGGCTGTTTCAGTGACCGCCGACGGCCCGGCGGACGCCGCCGGGGTCGCCAATATGCTTTTCCACTTCCGCATTGCATCCAACACGATCACGCAGGTGAGCACCAACATGATCGAGCTCAGCCAACAGATGAGTTGCAACGAGAGCTGCTCCGACGGCGGCGCCGACGGGATTTGCCGCCACCAGCCCAACACACTCTGCACGCCCGCCGTCAACACGGTGATGACCACCAACACGAACGGGACGCCCGTGCAGAGCGCATAACTGCGCTTGGGCGCGTGATTCAGCAGATAGGTTGTTCCCACAGCGAGAGCAATGGCGGCCAGCAACTGGTTGGAGATGCCGAGCGCGCGCCAGAGCGTGTTGATGTTGCCGGTGTACAACAGATAGCCCCAGGCGCAGCTCGACAAGGCGCTCATCAGGATGTTCATGCCCCAACTGGATTTGCCACGGACCTTCGTGCGCGGCGAAAACTTTGCGATACTTTCCTGAACCACGAATCGCGCCACGCGGTTGCCGGTTTCCAGCAGCGTCAGGATGAACAACGCCTCAAACATGATGACGAAATGGTACCAGTAGTCGGTGAACCCCTTCATCAACCGGGCGAAAACTGTTGCCATGCCCACGGCCAGCGTCACCGCGCCGCCGGTGCGCCCGACGAGCTTTTCGCCCGTTTGCCGCTCCAACTCGGACAATTCCTTCGGCCTCAAATCCCAGTTGTGCTCCGTTTGGGCGGTTTGGACCATCTGGACATAGACTGCCCGTTGCGTCGGCTTATCCTGCGGCACGTTGATCGCAAAATAATCGCCGGGCTCGAGCGCGCACGCCGCCACCAGGGCCGTCACGGCCACAAAGCCTTCGACAACCATTGCCCCGTACGCGATCGGTCTTATGTCCGATTCCCGGTCCAGCATTTTCGGCGTCGTCCCGGACGCAATCAACGAATGAAACCCCGACAGTGCCCCACACATGATGACGATGCACACGAACGGCCACACCCGGCCTGAGATCACCGGCCCGTCGCCGGCGATGAAGGCGGTTGTGGCGGGCATCTTCAGCACCGGATGCGCGGCAAAGATGCCGACCGCGAGCACGACCATGACCCCGATCTTCATGTAACTGCTGAGATAATCGCGGGGACACATCAGCACCCACACGGGCAGGATGGAGGCAACGAACGCAAACGTGGGAAGCATCAACGAGAGGGTTGATTTGTTGAACAAGAGCCAATGCGAAAGGCTGGAATCCGCAAACGGTTTCCCCAGGAAGACGCCGAGCATCACGATCGTCACGCCGATCACCGACGCCTCGGCGACCTTACCCGGGCGGACCTTGTACATCCAAAAGCCCGTCACCAGGGCCGCGGGAATCGTCACGATGATTGTGAACATACCCCACGCGCTTTCGCTCAGCGCGTTGACAATGACAATCGCGGCGCTGGCCAAAATGGTGACGAGGATAAACAACGTCGCAATGGAAGTGGCGAACCCCGACAGCGGACTGATATTGGTGCGCGCGATTTTGGCGAGCGACAATCCATCCTGCCGCACGGATGCCAGCAGAATCACGAAATCATGCACCGCACCCGCGAGGCACGCGCCGATCACGATCCAGATAAACCCGGGCGCGTAGCCCCATTGCGCCGCCAGCACCGGTCCGACCAACGGTCCCGGCCCGGCAATCGCCGCAAAGTGAACCCCAAACAGCACCAGGCGGTTGGTCGGATGATAATCCACGCCGTCATTCAGTCGATGCGCCGGCGTAAGCCGTCGGTCGTCGAGCATTGCGACTTTCGTTGCCAGAAACGCGCCGTAAAACCGGTACGCCACCGCAAACGCGGCCAATGACCCGATGACGAGCCAGAGCGAATTCACTTCGCCGCCAGTTCCTCCGCACCCGTTGCCGGAGCAGGATTCTTGTCGCGCTGATGACGCCGCCACGCCGCCAAACCCACCAGCGTCAGTTCGATTCCGACAAATGCCGCCACGTAGCCAAACCCGCCCACGCCGAATCCGTAACTATGAAGCCCTTTGCCGAGCACGAAGTTCACGCCGTACCAGGCCATCAGCACGGACAGGAAGCACACCACGCTGGAAACCGATAAGGCGAAGTTGGTCATCCAGCCGGCCAGTCGCCCGTGCAACGGGATCAAATAGCTCACGAGGGCGATCAGGGCCCAGGTTTCTTTCGGATCCCAACCCCAGAATCGTCCCCACGCGTAGTGCGCCCAGATGCCGCCCAAAATCGTCCCCGCCGCCAACAGCAGCACGCCGATCTGCATCGCGCGATACACAAAGTTCTCCACTTTCGCGATGGTCTGCCGCGACTGCGGTGCGAACACGTAGTAACCCAACGCGATGTGTCCCACGGCCATCGCCACCGCAAACGCCGCATATCCGAGTGTGATCGTCGGCACATGAACGCTCAGCCAGAAATTGTCGCGCAACACGGGTACGAGCGGCCCGATGCTCGGATCCAGCACGGCGGGAAACTGGTCCGCGAGCAGCAGCATCACGACCGACAGCGGCGCGACGGCGACGAGGTAGTAGCGTGGCCGATACACCAATTCCAAAACCAGCGCGAACAGGGCGGCCCCGAAACTCACCCACACCACGGATTCGTACATGTTCGTGATGGGCGGGCGACCTGAAATCATGATGCGCAGATAAAATCCCCACGCGTGCACCGCCACGCCCGCGACGAACGCCGCCACGCCGACCCAGTACACGGATGCGCTCCGCGCGCACCACGTCACCAGCAGCCACACAAACGCCGCGAGATAGAACATCCATGCCTTGCGGAACGGATGAAATGAATTGTAATGCACCTCACGCTGGAGCCCGCCAAATCCCGGATAAACCGACGGGCTCAGCGAGACCAGAAATGACCGCAGCTTCCCTGATTCGACCGCAAAGGCGGCGGGGTCGCGCTGCAGATAGGCTGTCCCCAGCGCCTTGAACATGTTTTGGAGTTCGGCTTCCTTCTCCACGCTGTAATACTTCGTGATCTCAGTCACCGGCACCCACGCGCCCTTCGGATCACTTGGATGTGGGACAACCGCCAGCGATTGAGGCCCGACAGCCTCGTTCAGCACCCTCAACCGCTCCGCCACCACCTGCGCTTCGCGTTCCTCGTGCGTGAGATCGACTTTTTGCTTCCTGCTCTCTTTCTGGTCGATGGCCTGCATCATGTCCCGGAATTTCGGCGTGGCGATCTGTTCGTACGTGAAATACTTCTGATCTGGCGGCAGCCCAAGACTCTCCTTCAGAGGTCGGTAATTCACGAGGATCACCGGCACTTTGCTCCAGTCGCGCGCCTCAAACCACATCGACAGCAGTACATCCATCGGTTCCATCTGCCGTCTGCTTTCGGGATCCACAAAAACATTCTTGCCCGTCAGTTTTTTCACCGTCTCCAGCGCCACGGTGTCGAGCGGTTTCTTGCGCCCGTCCTTCTGCGCCGCCAGAAATCGCAGCGCGGTGAACTCGAGATCATCCGCAAAAGCGGCGGTCGCCAGCACGAGGATCACCAGGAACACCGTCAATCTGTTCACGCGGTCACCATCGCTTTCTTCTTTCGGATGTCGTCCGTCATCTTTCCGTCTTCATCCTTGCCGTTTTTCTGCAGCCAGCCGCGTCCCCAGAACATCAGGGTGATCCCGCCGACAATCAGCACCGCGCCCGTCCACGTCATATAGGTCACGGCCAGCGGGTCCTTTTTCACCTGCAGGGCAGTGTATTTCAAATCGTTCGGGTTCCACGACGCCTGCGAGAACTTGTAGCCGTTGAACCACGCGGGATGGTTCATCCACACCGACGCGCGCTGCGTCAGGCCGCGCACGTCATCGTGAAAGATGACTTTGCTCGTCCAGCCGGCCACATTCATGCTGCCTTCGTCGCGCTCGACGACAAAATCCTCCAGTTCGACCGTGAACGGCAACTGCATCAAATCCCAACCGTACATGACATGCACGGTCTTGCCGCCGACCGCCAGAATTGCCGGCTGGCCAAAGCGCACCCATTCCGATTGCTCCTGACTGCCCGCGTGAGCCGTCACCTTCAACGCGGGAGAACTGCCCTCGGCATCGATCGGCGCCGGCTCGATTCTCTCGGAGACGAGCGCCTTGGGCAGATATTTCACGGGCGTAAATTGAAAATCCATCCAACCCGTCGCGACCGGCTGGCCCACTTTCAATTCGCCCGACTTGAAGCCCGCTTTCGCCGCGACCGCGTAGTGCAATGAGCCGTCAGGCGCCAGCACCACCGTCATCACGCCGCTGCGTTTTGGCGGCGCGCCACCGACAGTCAGATGCACCTGCGCGCCGACCGCCTTGCCGCGCGTCGTCTTCACAATCGGGTCCATCTGTCCCGACGCGAACACGAACTGCCGTTCCTCGTCCCCGCCCCGGCTGAGAACCAACACGGCTGCGGGATTGTTCGGCTCGTTGGAAGCGGTCGACGGCTTGTGGTTCTCGTCCATCTGGAAGTCCGGCCAATAGCCGGCGAGATGCGCGCTCACGCCTGATTCGCCCAAGGCAACGTCCTTATCGATGTTTCCTGCCAGCGGCACGGTGAACTGCTTGCCGTCGATCTCGATCTGCAACTCCGGTTCCGACTTCTTTGCCTCTTCCGGCAAGGATGTCAGGCGTTTGGCCTCGTCCGCATCACGCGCCACGACGAATTCGAACTGCGCCGGGCCGATGCTCGCGTGACTGCGCTCGGGCGACGATGCCAGCAGCCAATCGGTCACGTCCTGCCCCGCCATTTCACTTTTCAACTGAAACTGCAGCGCGGGATTTGGCTCGGTGCCGCCGTCATCGACGAGCTGCACAGTGCGCGAGTTGGAGAGAAATGTGTCGAGCGTAAGCCGCAAATCCTTCGCGGGCTGAATCGAGGCGGGCTTGATCGTCCCGTCCTTCTTGATGCGCAGGGGCGTCTTCGTGCGCACACCCGTTTCCGGCACGACGACGGTGAGCGCTTCGTCTTCGACCCGCGCCACGTTTGCCGGCGGTTGACCCACCCGCATCTCCATCATGCCTTCCGTGCCGTAATGAAACGCCGCGCTGCAACCGCCGAGCAGGGTTATGATTCCCGCGTGCGTGATGACGAAGCCGACGTGCCTGCGTTTCCACGGCCAACGCGTCAGCGCCGCCGAGGCCACATTGACGGCCAGCACCGCCAGCAACCCGTTGAACCACCAGCTTCGGTACACGATTTGCCCGGCCACGCGGGCGTTGTCGTGCGATTCGAGGAACGTGCCCGTGGCCATCCCGACCGCCAGCAGGGACAACACGACCACAGCCAGTTTGAGTGAGCCGAAGAATTTCAGGAACGAGTTTTGCATCGCGACTTGGACGGGATTTTACCACCGGCGCGCAACGTTCCACAAGCCCCCGCACAAGTCAACGGGTGCCAGCGATGGCGGCGCTGGGAGAGACGCTGTTTGAGGTGCGGGATCATCAAGTCGTGGAGGTGTTCTAATGGACACGGAAGAGGAGCTACTTGCTTTTGGTGAAACGGCACTCTGGGTCGAGTGCGATGTGTGCGGGCGAGCGTTCGGCGGGCCAGGTATTAGTAAGGCGGTTATCGCAGTGGGAGATGTCAAGGAATGCGTTGATTGTCTGCGCAAAAGCGAAAGCGGTGTCGGGAGAGAGTAAATGGGGAACCTCTGCTGAGGGGGTGGGCTGTCGAGGCCCGCAATTCTGGCTGGGGGCGGTGATCGGTGGGGCGAAAAATTTGAATCTGGCGTTGCGACCCCAGGGCGTTTTTGGTGAACGCGGTTTCAACACTACATCGAAATCATTTATGCTTTCCGGTTCCAGGCGGATCGAGTTCGCGAAAACGAGCGGAAGAAAACTTGATGTGCGCCCAAGTGTGTCGGCGCTTTCTCTTTGCTCTTTTGCACGAGGTTTTGTATGACCTGATTGCCGCGCAAAAGTTCACGATGGCGGCGAGGTCGGAAGAAGGATGCCAACATTGATTGCGGCAATAAACGCGCGTTTGCGGGATAAGCTCTGGCTCGCGGCTCTAGCCTTGGTGGTTGTCACGATCGTGGCTTACCAGCCAGCATGGCGCGCCGGGTTCATCTGGGATGATGATTCTTACGTAACCGAGAATCCGGCGCTCCGGTCTCTGAACGGTTTGCAGGGAATATGGAGCAAGCCCGGGACCACGAGACAATACTATCCTTTGGTCTTTACCAGCTTCTGGGTGGAGTACCATTTCTGGAGGCTGCACCCCTTCGGATATCATCTGGTGAATGTTCTCTTGCACGCCTTGAATGCGGTTCTGCTCTGGCGGGTGCTGCGACGATTGGAGATTCCGGGCGGGTGGTGGGCCGCCGCGATCTTTGCACTTCATCCAGTGACGGTGGAGTCAGTGGCGTGGGTCACGGAGCGCAAAAATGTCCTTTCTGGATTTTTTTATTTTCTAGCTATGCTGGCGTATCTCCGGTTTCGACCGTTGACAGATCGGGAGGCGGCCCGCGCGTGCGACTGGCGATACTATCCGCTGGTTCTCGTGTTGTTTCTGTGCGCCTTGCTGAGCAAGACGGTGACG
>JBEKYJ010000110.1:0-21962 GCA_049511095.1 Verrucomicrobiia bacterium | reverse complement strand
GGCACCAGTGTGAACTTTGGTTTGACCGGGCTCAACGCGAACACTCCGTATCACTTCCGCTTGGTCGCCAACAACAGCGCCGGAACAGTCGACGGTTCCGACCAGACTTTCACCACGACTTCAGGACCAAGCGGAGGTGGCTCGGCTCCGACCGTGACGACGATGGCGGCCAGCGCGGTCTCCTCCAACTCGGCGACCTTGAATGGCACGGTCAATCCAAACGGGCTGGCCACAACGGTGTACTTCCAGTGGGGGACCAATACGAGTTACGGCAATATGACGACTTCCCAATCCGCCGGTAGTGGGACGAGTGGCGTTAGTGTCAATGCCGGTCTAACCGGACTGGCACCCGACACCACCTACCACTTTCAACTCGTCGCCAGCAACAGCGCAGGCGGCAACAGTGGAGGCGACCAGACATTCACCACGGCGTCATCCAGCGGCTCGGCTCCGACAGTTGTCACGCTGCTTGCCAGCGGCGTGACTTCCAACGCGGCCACGCTCAACGGCACGGTCAATCCAAACGGACTGGCAACCTCGGCTTGGTTCGAATGGGGCACCGACACCAATTACGGCAACAACACGGTGTCTCAGGATGTCGGTAGCGGTGCCGACAGCACTGAAGTCAACGCTGCTCTGACAGGGTTGACTACGAATATCACCTATCATTTCCGTCTCATCGCCACTAACAGTACCGGCACCTCCACGGGGACCGATCAAAACTTCACTACCCGCGCATCTTTCGCCGCCATCGCGGGCGGAGTGTTTCACAGCCTCGCGTTGAAATCCGACGGCACGGCGTGGGCGTGGGGAGACAATCAGTATGGTCAGTTGGGCAATGGCACTACGAACGACAACAGCACTGTTCCGGTCCAAGTCAGCGGACTGAACGGAGTGGTCGCCATTGCGGGCGGATACGATGTCTCCCTCGCGGTGAAATCGGACGGGACGGTCTGGGCGTGGGGGGCGAATGAATGTGGTCAGTTGGGCAACGGCATGGAAGACGAAGATGCTCACCCCATCCCAGCGCAGGTCAACGGCGTGAGCGGAGTGGTGGCCGTCGCCGGGCCGTCCCTCGCACTGCAATCGGACGGCACAGTCTGGGCATGGGGATGCCTCGCCGATAGCGACAGTCCGGTACAAGTCAGCGGGCTGAGCGCGGTAGTCGCCATCGCGTTCGGAGGGCAATCGTCCTCATCGTCATTCGCGTTGAAGTTGGACGGGACGGTCTGGGCGTGGGGAGACAACTACTACGGTGAGTTGGGCAATGGCACGACGAACGACAACAGCACTGTTCCGGTCCAAGTCAGCGGGCTAAGTGGGGTCATCTCCATCGCCTGCGGAGGGGAGGGAGGGGCAGCCCCCCTCGCGCTGAAATCGGACGGCACGGTCTGGGTATGGGGAATCAATGAGTTTGGTCAGTTGGCCAACGGCACGGAAGACGAGGATGCTCACCCCATCCCAGCGCAGGTCAACGGCGTGAGCGGAGTGGTGGCCATCGCGTGCGGAGCTGGTCACTCCCTCGCAGTGAAATCGGACGGTACGGTCTGGGCGTGGGCAAACAACGACGCCGGTCAGTTGGGTGATGGCACAACGACGAATCGCTACAGTCCGGTGCAAGTCACCGGGCTGAGCGGGGTGGTCGCCATCGCGGGCGGTGGAGCTTACTCTCTCGCAGTGAAATCGGGCGGCACGGTCTGGGCGTGGGGAGACAATGGCTACGGTCAGTTGGGCAATGGCACGACGAACGACAACAGCACTGTTCCGGTTCAAGTCCTATATTTCCCGTGACCCAGCCAAGCGCCGTGAATTTGCCGACACCGTTACGATTCGAGAACGAAGCCATCTCCGTGCGAAGCCGCGCAGAATTGATGCATTTTTTGCCAGCCGGCGGCGCGGCCACAACGGGTTTGTATTCGGGGGAGGGAGGGGTTAAGAATCGCTCTCACGATGAATTCTTGGAAGCGACTTGGCTTGTGTCTGGCGGCGGTGTGTCTCCTCTACGCCGTTCACGTTCATCTGAAAACGGCGTTGACCCCTTCGGGAGAAACCGGTTGACAGGGCCACAGGCTGACGCGTATGTTTACTCACCGTTTCGGAGGGTTCATCCCATGGCTGACAATCCAGACCAAATCCAACGAGCAGAAGAGTCCAAGAAGGACACGGTCCGCATCAATTTGCCTCCAGGCTTGACCGGTCGTGGCGCTCCCCCGTCACCCTCAGCAGTGCCTCCTCCCCCGCCCAAGCCCAAAGCCCCCGGTCCTCCCGTCAACCCGGAAGAGGAGGCGAAGAAGGAAACGGCGGTCATGGGCCGTCCTGCAGAGGCGCCAAAGCCGAAGAAAGACACTTCGCGCGTTCAGGTCACCGCTGCCAAACCAGCGACACCGGAAGCACCGCGTCCAACCGTGAAGCTGCGGCGGGAAGATGAGGGCGTTCCGCCAACGCCTGTGCCCGCAGCGGCGTCCACTACGCCGGGCCTGAAACCACCGCCAACCACGAGGGCCGTGCCCGGACCAAGACCTGTCGCTGCAATGGCTGGTGCGCCGAGCGGATTGGAGATTGTCTTATCGCTGGTGGCACTCGTGCTGTCGCTCGCCGTGGCGGGGTATTTGGCCTTTATCACGTTCGGCTGAGTCGCCGGAATCGAATCGGGCCGATTCCTCATCCAAAATACAAACGCATTGGAGAATTCACATGGCAAATCAGCATATTGTTACCCTATCGACCGGCAACTTTGAACAGGAAGTCGCCCAATCGCAGACTCCTGTGCTGGTTGATTTCTGGGCGACTTGGTGCGGCCCGTGCAAAGCGATCGCGCCGTTGCTCGATGAACTCGCCGAGGAGTGGGTCGGGAAGGTCAAGATCGCCAAGGTCAGCCTGGATGACGATCACCCGGAGAACCAAGAGTTGGCCACGCGGTTCGGCATTCGGGCCATCCCCACCCTGCTGCTGTTCAAGGGCGGGCAGGTCAAGGAAACCATCGTCGGCACGACCGACAAGAAGAACCTCGAAAGGAAGTTGGCGTCCTACATGAGCTGAATCCGGATTTCAGTTCGCATCGACAACGGCGCACGACGGTGCGCCGCTTGCTTTTCAGTGCAGCACTTTCTTCTGGGCCGCCATCAACTCGGCGATCCCTTCGCGCGCCAGCTTGAGCATCGCCGTCATCTGCCGCTGGGTGAATGGCGCGTCCTCGCCCGTTCCCTGGACTTCCACAAACTGTCCCTCATCCGTCATCACCACGTTCATGTCCATCGCCGCCTTCGAGTCTTCTTCGTAACACAAATCCAGCAGCGGTACGCCGTCCAGCAGACCGACACTGACTGCCGCCACGGCGGATTTGATGGGGTTTTCCTTGAGGACGCCTTCCCGTTGCAGTTTGCGCATCGCCAACATCACCGCGACGTAGGCCCCCGTGATCGACGCCGTGCGCGTCCCGCCGTCGGCGTGCAACACGTCGCAATCGATCCAGATCGTCCGCTCGCCCAGCTTCTCAATATCGGTGACCGTGCGCAACGCCCGGCCCACCAGCCGCTGGATCTCCTGCGTCCGACCCTCGGGGCGCCCGCGGGTCACTTCCCGCGGTTTCCGCGGCGACGTGGCATACGGTAGCATGGAATACTCGGCGGTGATCCACCCCCCTTTGACACCCTGCTCGCGCATCCAACGCGGCACGCCCTCCTCGATGGACGCCGCGCACACCACGCGCGTGTTGCCCATCTCGATGAGCGCCGAACCCGCCGGTTGCTGGACGAAGTGCGGATGGATGTTGACAGGACGAAGTTCGTTGGGCCGGCGACCATCGCAGCGTTTCATCGCCCGCTAGAATGGGCGGGCGCGAATACCGAGGCAAGCAATTTTTCCAGAAACGGGTGGTGCTTTCGAGGTTGAACCCGCCGCGATGCGAGGCTATGCTACCGCTGTTGCGCATCGTGTGCGCCCGTAGCTCAACTGGATAGAGCGTTGGCCTCCGGAGCCAAAGGTTGTGGGTTCAAATCCCGCCGGGCGTACCAGCTAAACCCACCGCACGACACGCACGAAAACCAACAAGGACGGGCCTTTTGTGGCATTCTTCACCGTGTAATTGCTGTTGAACGCTCGCGAAGTTCCATGAAGACGGATGACATTTTTCGTCACGCACGGTCACGCACGGCAGACCGTTGCTTGTGTTCGGCATGGAATGACTATGCGCTTTCGGTGCGAGCCGGGCATGATTCGTCGCCCGCGTAACGGTTTTCCGCAAGTAGAGGATGCCCCGTCTTGCGTTCCGGAGGTGCTTCCTGAGCGCCTGAGTTACGCATGGCGCGTATAAATTGGCCAAGCAGCCGTTGGTGTTCACGAGAGGGGCAGGGAAGAAGTCCGATGATGACGCCGCTCCCCTTCCGCGTGAAGCAGCGCCATGCTGGGCCTCAGGAAGACACGTAACACGCCCACCGAGAATCGGTGGCAAGCGTACAGAATTCGGGCCAAGAACTCTGGGTAATTCCGTTGGCAGTGGGCACCGAGCGGCATAGCAGACGACTTTCGGTTTGTGTTTGTTGATTCGTTGGGTAATATCGCAACTGCTCCAGGGCTCACTAACGGATGCAGGGACCGTCTGATTTGACGGCATGATAATCTGCTAGGCGAGGATTTATGGGCGGTTCAGCACTGTTGTCCCACCCGTGCATGGTGCGGCTGTCGCGAGGCGCTTTCTAGGGGAAAAGCCAGTGGAGCACGAAGAGGACTCGGCCGGGCGCCCGCACTGTCAGTGGGTTGTGAAATCACCCCCTTGGAGTCACTGACAATCCTTATGCCAACTACCCGCCTCCACACCCAAAAACAGATCGTAAAGATCCGGGTGACCTGCGAGTGTCGTAAAGTGTGCTTGACCTTGGCTGGGCGCCTAGCATAGCCTGCTCCCGTGAACTCAAACGAGAATCGGCTCTTTGCGCTCGCGCCGGCGCCAGAAGGGAATTCCTATTATTCATGATTATTAACAAAACTGATAGTGGCTACGAGTTTTTAACCTACACGAATGACGGAGGTTTCCTCCTTAGACTGAGTTTAAGCGACACGGGAGCGGAAAGTCTCCACACGATTTCGGTCAGGGTGCCTCTTTCAATTAAGCCGGTGAAGTTGAGACGGGGAACTATCAAGAAGGCCATTGGCGACCAACGCTGGCGCGATTTCATCCGCGTGAGGAAGCGCACTTTTACAACGATGTTGACGTGACTGCGTTTTTTCGAGCCGCTTCCAGTGTTAGCCCATAGAAGATGCCATTTAAGAGGATTTTGTGAATCAGGCAAGAGTAATAAACCTGTCAAACAGTCCGGTGCCAAATTAACCACGGGAGAGTGTTACCATGTTATATTTGAATGAAAAAGACCTGACAAAAATCGGATACAATTGGAACGCGACAATAGATAATATCGAGCAAGCCGTTCATTGTCTCCATAACAAGGACTTCGTCCAACCGGTTAAACCTTACCTGCGATATCGCGACCTGACCAACAGGATTATCGCGCTGATCGCGTTTGTGGGTGGCAAGATTAACCTGGCTGGCATTAAATGGATCGCAAGTTTTCCCGACAACATCAACCATGGACTGCCCCGAGCGCACAGCGTTGTAATTCTGAATAACGCCGATACGGGCGCCCCGGTTTGCATCATCAATACCGCATTGTTAAGTATTGTTCGCACCGCTTCGGTCTCCGGCTTGATGGTTCGACATTTTCTGAAAGCCAGGCCCATTAACAACATTGTTGTTTCAATCATGGGTTGGGGTCCGATCGGCCAGAACCATTACAAAATGGTCACCGACATCCTGAAGGATAAGATTGCGAAGATCTACTTGTATGATCCGCGGGAGATTAAACCCGAGACTATTACGGGTCCCTATAAAGGTAAGACCATCGTCGCGCAAAGCTGGCAGGAAGCGTATAGAGATGCGGATATCTTCATTACTTGCACGGTATCCAAGGCTCCATACGTCGATGAAGAACCCAAGGCAGGCTCTCTACAGCTGAACTGTTCGTTAAGGGATTACAAAGTGAACATCTTGGACCACACTAGGGCGATCATTGTTGATGATTGGGTGGAAGTCTGCCGCGAAAAGACAGACATCGAGATGATGCATAAAGAAAGAGGGCTAAAGGAAGAGGACACGAAATCGATTGTGGATGTAGTCTGCAACAACTGCCTGGCGAGCTATCCGAAGGCCGAAGCTATTATGTTTAACCCTATGGGAATGGCTGTTTTTGATGTCGCCACAGGCAGATATTATCTCGATCTAGCGAAGAAAAGCGGGTTTGGCCTGGAACTGGAATGAAGGTTAGAAAGTTGGCTTTTTCACTGTTCTTACGTTCCCGATTGATTCGGCTCTGGGCTTAGAATACGAGGTGTGATGACAAATAAGAAAATTCATGACAGCGTGTGTGAGTTGATTGGAAACACGCCGATGGTAAGACTGAACAGAATTTGCGCGGGCATGGCGTCGGAGATTCTGGTGAAACTGGAGTATATGAATCCTTCCGGCAGCCTCAAAGACAGAATCGCCCTTGAGATGATCGAGCAGGCGGAAAAGGAAGGAAAGCTGAAGCCGGGATTCACCATTATAGAGTCGAGCACCGGCAACACAGGCTTTGGATTGTCATCGATCGGAACATTGAAGGGGTACAAGGTCCGCATCTATGAGACCATGCCGGGCAAAGCTGGCGCGGAAAAAACGAAAATGATGCATAACGTAGGCGCCGAAGTCCGGTTGATGGAGCCGAAGGATATTGAAGGTCTCAAAGAAAGAAGTGTCGCCGGCTCCGAAGTTGAACTTCCCGGCAGGCAGTTGTGTCTTGAAGACGAAAAGGCGCATCCTGACAAGATTTGGTGGGCCCGCCAATTCAGCAACAAGGACAATGTGCGGGCTCATCATGTTACGGCCCGGGAGATTCTCGAGCAAACCGACGGCAAGGTAGATGTGTTCGTGCAATCGATAGGCACGGGCGGCAGCTTGGCGGGAATTGCCGAGATACTGAAAAAGGAAATCCCAAACGTAAAAGTAATCGGGATTCAGCCGGCGAGCTCAAAAGAACTCTGGTATACGGGAATGGATTTTCCTGTCAGCGAAACCAAGGGCGGCATTATCTCTGCAATGCTCAAACAGAAAGGTTTGATTGACGTTCTGGTAAGAATTACCGATGCCGAAGCAAGGGCGATGACGCATAGATTGTGGCGGGAGGAGGGCCTGTATTGCGGCGTTTCTTCCGGGGCAAACGTTCATTTTGCATTGGAAGAAGCAACGAAAGCCGGTGGCAAGAAAACTATTGTCACCCTTCTTAACGACCACATGAATAGGTACTTGACCGAAGAACGGTATGTTACCTGATTCATGACGGATTTCCGCACGTGTACCTTGGCAAGAGAACAAGAACGTGTCGAATACCCTGTAGTATGTAAAAACTCATACAGCCTGACTCGTGGGAGGTTCCGATTCTTGTCCCACGTCTTGACAGCAATTTTGTATATCGACTGGGCATGGCCGCCAACTTCCGACGTTCTGCCGCCCCACTGATCACCACTATCCAGAGGCTGTTCAGCGAGGATCTGGCCAAGGAGAACGCGTGGGGCTACGTCCGAATCGCCGGGGAGTTGAAGAAGCTCGGTCACCACATCTCGCCGTCCTGTGTCCGCGACCTACTGAAGAAGCACGGGCTGCCTCCGTGCCCCCGCCGGAGGGGGCTTTCGTGGAAGCAGTTCATTCAGGCGCATCTGGAGGTCACGTGGGCCGCCGATTTCTTCACGGAGGAAGTGTGGACCTGTCGCGGCTTGGTCACCTACTACGCGTGGTTCTTCATCCATCTGGGCACTCGGCGTGTGCGGTTTGCCGGTTGCACTCCCCAGCCGGATGCCCGCTGGATGCAGCAGCAGGCTCGGAATTTCTCATTGGTGGTCGCCGAGAACACAGGTCAGCCGTCGTATCTCATCCATGACCGCGACGGCGCTTTCCGCCCACTGGACGAGGTTCTGCGTTCTACAGGAATCAAGGTTATCAAGACGCCGCCGCAGTCACCGATGTGCAATGCGTATGCCGAGCGGTTCGTGCGAGAGACTCGGGAGACCCTGGACAATCTGATTCTGCTGGGAGAACAACATTTTCGCCACGTGCTCCGGCAGATTGAACAACATCACAACCAGCACCGACCGCATCAAGGCTTGGACAATGTCGTTCCGTTGGGGTTCGAGTATCCCGATCAACCAGCGCCGTTAGCAACGGTGCGCTGTGATGCGGCGCTGGGTGGGCTGCTCAATCATTATTATGCACAGAGAGTGGCGGCTTGAGACGAATGAGTTTTTACATGGTACAGGGTCAGCCATGAAAACATCGCGCAGCTTGACCAGTTCGCGCAGCCAGACGTATAGTCTTGGTTCAAAGGGACTGCCACTAGGCGTACCAACCCCGAGCGACGGCTCGGTATCATGCAGGAGAAAAGATGAAGCCCAGTTCGATTGCGTTGACCATTGCCGCACTGCTGACAACCATCTCGACCGCCAATGCCTGGCTCGGAGATTCCGAGGACGCGTTGAGCCACCGCTATGGAAAACCCAAGGTCGTGGAGATGAGCAATGGCGACATCCCGACCCAAAAGGGTTACTACGCGGAACTCAAAGAAAACTTTGGCACGAACGTCAGCCTGATTGCATCGACTGACACGGGCTACAGCATGGATCTCGTCGAGAACCGGAAGCGCTACTCGTTCCAGAAGGACGCCCTCGGCATCGTGGTTTACGTCGGCAACGCCGATGAGAAATACAACGGCGCCGATTTTGCCGGCAAGTCCGCCCGCGAAGTGGTCACGTGTCCCGTCGTCTGGAAGAAAAACAAGACCGGCGACAAAGTCGGTCATCCCGTGGCGTTTTCGCTGTCGACCATCAACACCATCTTGGACAACAACAAGAGCGACTCTGCGTGGGCTGCTGACTGGCAAACCGCTCCCACTCCCGGCGCGTACATCAAACGCACCCTCGACAAGTCCCGCCTGGCCATCGCCTACGGAGTCTCGGTGAACGAGATTAACCGGCTGGATATCCAGATGGTGAACGACGCCACCAAGTCAATGAATTGATTGACCCTTGATGGCCCAGGCGTCCCTGTCTGCGGCACGGTCTTGGTCGGGCCTGCTCCGAATCCTTTTCGGAGCTGGCTCAGCCCGCCGTCGACACCGGTGACTCCGTTCCCGTTTCCGCTTTCTCGGTGGGGGGAACCGCCGGGGTCTCCGACGGCAACGCCAACAATTCATCGGTCAACGACCGGTAACATCGCGCCGCGTACGAACCCGGATCATACACCGTGATCGGCTTGCCAAAACTCGGGGCTTCCGCCAGCCGCACCGTGCGCGGGATCACCGTCTTGTAGACCTTGCCGGGAAAATGTTTGCGCACCTCGATGGCCACCTGCTGCGCCAGATTGGTGCGCCCATCGAACATCGTCAGGACAATGCCTTCCAACTCCAGCCCCGGGTTCGCGCCACTGTCGCGGACTTGTTGGAGCACGCGCGTGATCACCGCCAACCCCTCCAGCGCAAAATATTCCGCCTGCATCGGCACCAGCACGCTGTCCACCGCCGCCAACGCGTTCATCGTCAGAATGCCGAGCGACGGCGGGCAATCCACCAGGATGAACTCGTATTGCTGCGTACTCTGGATCGGCGTCAACGCAAACTGCAGCCGCTGCAGATAATTCTCCGCCCGCGCCACGTCCACTTCCGCCACCGTCAGGTCCACTTCGCTCGGGATGATCTCCAGGTTCTCATACCCGCCGGGACGAATCGAATCCGCCAGCAGCGCGTCGCCCATCAGCGCCTTGTACACGCTGCCACCCGAAAGCTTTTCCAAGCCCAACGCGCTCGTCGCGTTCGCCTGCGGGTCGAGATCGACCAACAACGTGCGTTTCCCCCGTTCCGCCAGGCAGGCGGCCAGGTTCACGGCCGTCGTGGTCTTGCCAACGCCTCCCTTTTGATTGGCCAGCGCGATACAGCGCGTACTCATCCACCGCCTTATAGCCGAGATTTGCGCCCTTCGGCAAGGCTGTTATCCACCCGCCGGTCGACTTGGCCGGTGTAGCCACGCCTCTGTGAGGCGTGTTCGCCTCCTGCCGCTTTCATCCTTCACACTTCGCTTGCCCCCGTCCCGCCCCCTCTGAGATCTCCAATCTCCAATCCAACTCTCCCTCCCTTGAAAGTTGGACGTCGAGCGCTTGCCACGTTCCACGTGGTTGTACGTTGACGCCATTAACTGCCTTCGTTCCTGCCCAACCCGACGCAGGAGAGGCCGAGGGGTCTAGGGCGGCAAATCACCCTTCCGGCGCTGTTTTCCAGCATCTATTCCCTGTTTTTTGCCTCTTTTTTGCCTCTTTTTGCAAAACGAACCCAACTCGCTTTTTTGCCCAATAACCTCATACCCAATCACATCCGCATTTTTCAAATGGGTTCGTTTGGTAAAAAACACTCTTCTATAGAGAGCGTTCTCCTCCCAACCGTGCCGTCTCCGGTGTAGCCACGCCTCTGCGAGGCGTGTTCGCCCCCTCTGAGATCTCCAATCTCCGATCTCCAATTTCCCTTGCCTCTGTACGCCACTCCTCTTATGTCAAACAACTATCTCCCCTATACCACCACCGCAACCCCGCGTCCAGCAAAATTATCGATTCTCGATAGCCAGTCTTTCCTGATTTGTAGGGCGTGATGCCTGAAAGGTATCTCGCCGTTCCCCGTAGTCGCAGGCTTTAGCCTGCGTTCGTGTAAGCCGCCACGCCCTTTGTAGCCACGGCGCTCTGCCCGCCCGCGTGTCGTTTACGGGGTCGCCGTGCCGACCCGCCCCCCGTCCGCCCGCCACGATCCCCTCCTCGGAGGGGAACAAGGGGTGGGTAACCCGCGTCCGTGTGGATGCGTCCGTGTCCGTCGGCAGGTTTACCCTTGTAGCCACGGCGCTCGGTCGCCGTGCTGACCGCGCCCCCGTCCGCCCGCCGCCATCCCCTCCTCGGAGGGGAATAAGGGGTGGGTAGTCCGCGTCCGTGTGGTTGTGTCCGTGATCGTCCGTGATGCGTCCGTGGCCATTGGCGGGGCGCGCCGCCTTCGTCCACCCCTCCAACGCCATCCCCTTCCCCCGTCTGTACACCCCGAGCTTGCCTACCCTGAGCGCAGTCGAAGGGCCGAAGTTTACCACGTTTGACGTGGCGTCTCTGTCTGACTACACTCCGCGCCATGGCGAAGGAAGCAGTTTCTTCGACCCACAGAGCCGCGCGAGGATTTCCCAAGTACATGGGATTATCCGTGCATTGCTCGTGCATTCATATCTGACTTCCCATGCGTTTCACTTACGGAGTTCATGCTTGATTACGAGCACAAATCCCGGTGGCCATATCCGCTAGCGTGAGTCTTTGGGAGAAAAGGTGTTGATTGCCCTTGAGACTGAAGCCTCTTACTGCGCGTAGCGCGCGTCAATTAAAGGCTACAGGTGAGCAAGTTGCTCACCTTTTTGTGCTGCGGCTCACAACATGTCACACCGCGCGGCAGAAATTAGCTTTTTTTTATATGCCCCAAAAGGGGCAAGACAACAACCAAGATGGTCGCGAGATTGGCCAGCAAACCCACGATGTTCAGTACCGACATCGCTTGAGAGCCTACCAGGCGACTTACCGAATGTCAATTCCTAGGAGACCACAAAGGCCACGCCGTAGGTGCTCAAGAATGCGCTTCGCCTGCCCTCCTTTCTCCTGTATTCTTCATGGGATGGAAGCGTTAGCGCCGATCGTGCGATTTTTGATTTGGGCGTTTTGCGCTTGGTTAGTCGCGGTCATCTATCTGCTTATCTACGAGTCGTACCGATCGCGCCTTCAACGAAAGGATGCGCCTACCGAGGACGAACGAGCGAAAATAAACCAATTTCTGGAAAAGTACGCTATCCAGACGGGCCTGCTTGCCGGTGTGATCGCCACGGTTTCCCCAATCGCGTACCCCCAAGGCGGCAATTCCGGATTGCAGGGTGCTATCGTTCTTCTTGGGATTGGGTCTATGTGGCTCAATTGGAAGTACGGCCTGTAGCTGTTGTGGCTGGAAACGGTGATAAGGAATTCTTGGGTCAGGTCTAATCATTGATACAGTTACAGTATCGGCAACGATCACGACCGCGACTTCCCACTCGTCGTGGTCTCCAGCTTTTTGCGCAGATGTGGCTTCAACGCCCCGCAGCCCATTCCACGCGTGGTTTGATGCCCAGGTCTTCGGCGATGCTCTTGACGATTACGCCCAGATTCCGCGCGGTGGGATTGCCCCGACGGTTGAGCATCCGGTGTAGCGTCTTTTCGCCCAAGCCGGTCTGCCGCGCCAGTTCCTTGAACGTGATTTCGGCGTGAACCAAATCGCGCAGCATGGAAAGTCCCTCAGCGGTTTCGCCATCGAGCAGGGCGTTCATCGCCTCGGCATAAAGTGCCCGCGCAAATTTCCGGTCGCGTTTGATCCGCGCCACGACCGTTTCTCTATAGTCTCGCGTCAGTGCCATCTTTTACTTCGCCTGTTTGTATCGTTTCCATCGTTCCACGGCGACGGCGATATCGGCGTCCTGCCGCCGCTTGCTCCCGCCGCCCAGCAAAATGATGATGGTCCTGCCTTCGCGCCCGTAATACACGCGATAGCCCGGACCGAAATCCAGTCGCAGCTCAAACACGCCGTCGCGCAACGGTTTGGCCGCGCCAAAATTGCCTGCCTCCACCCGTCGGAGGTGGCGATCCACCCGCGCCGCCGTCACCGGATCCAGATCATCAAACCATTCCGCGAACGGTGAACGCCCGGCCTCGGTGTATTCCCGTATTTCAAAAGTCTCAGCCATATAGTAACATATATGTTACCATTGTCAAATGCTATTTTCTGCCGGTGGCGTCCTCCGTGTCTTCATGGCTTAACCAGAATCGCCGCTTTCCGCTTCCCACCCCTGTCTACTCGGCTACTCGCTTCCGACTCGAGGCGTCCCGCCTTTCCCCCAACACTCCAGCATTCACCACCCTTTACGTGGCTCCAGCACTCCAACTCTCCCCTCTGTCTCCCCGCTCCGAATCTTCACCACGTTTTGGCTTTTCGGAGCTGTCTCCTGCCGTATTCACTCGCTGGCGAGCAGCCTATATCCAATCCACCTTGCCCGCGTGACGCACCAGCTCACGCAACAACGCATACTCGGTCGCCGTCAGCCGCACTTCCTTCTTCTTCACGGTCACCGTCCGCGACGCGAGATCAACCACCAGGTCCCCGCTCACGAACGTCGGTTCCTCCTGCGCCCCGGGCGCGCGCCGCTGCACCGCCCGCAACCGCGCCAGCAACTCCTCCATGCCGAACGGTTTGGTCAGGTAATCGTCCGCGCCGTTGTCCAGCGCCGCCACCTTGTCCCCCTCGCGATCGCGCACCGACAACACCAGCACCGGCGTCTGGCTCCACTCGCGCAGCCGTTTCAAGACCGTCACGCCGTCCATGTCGGGCAACCCCAAATCGAGGATGATCACGTCGGGCCGCCGCGCCGCCGCTTCCTGCAGACCGAGTTGGCCGCTCCCCGCCTCGTGGATGCGGTAGCCCTGCGGCTCCAGCGTCAACCGCAACAGCCGCCGAATCGGCGCCTCGTCGTCGATGACCAACACCGTGCGCTCCGCGCTCATGCCGGCGCTTCTCCTGTTTCCACCGGCACGCGGATCGTAAACATCGCCCCTCCCGCGGGATCGTTTTCCGCCACGATGTCGCCCCGGTGGGCGCGCGCAATGCCTTTCACGATGGACAACCCCAGTCCCGTTCCGCCGGGCCGCGCCCCCGAGCCGCGATAGAATTTCTCGAATATCTTCTTTTCCTCGCCGACGGCCAACCCCGCGCCGTGGTCGCGAACGCGTAACTGCAATGTCTTTCCGTCCAGTTGCGCCGACATTTCGATCGGCGTCGAGGCGGGACTGTGTTCGGCGGCGTTCACAAGCAGGTTGCACAACGCCTGTTCCATCAACCCAAAATCCAGCCGCACCAGCGGCTGGCCGTCGGGCACCGTGATGCGGACGCGTCCGCGCGACACTTCGTTCTCGACCTGGCTGACGGCCGACTCCAGCAGCTCCCGCGCTTCGCCCCACTCGATGTTCAACGGCAGCCGCCCGGACTCGATGCGCGTTATGTCGAGCAGATTGGTCACAATCCGTTCCAGCCGCCGGTTCGCCGCTTTGATTTCATCCAGAAACGTTTCGCTCAGCGGCAACCCGGCCCCCTTCAATTGCGTGTCCAGGCCCTCGGTCGCCGCGCCGATCACCGCCAGCGGCGTCTTCAACTCATGCGAAACCGAATCCAGCAGCGTCCGATGCAACCGTTCCGATTCCTCGGCCATCCGTGCCTGCTGGGCTGTCTCAATCGCCCGATAACTCTCGATCATCACCGCGATCTGGCTCGCGAACGTCTCCAGCAAATCGTTCTCGTCAAGAGTCCACGTGCGGCGCTCCTCGAAATGAATGCCCAGCACGCCCAGACGGTTCTTCGAGGTCCGTAGCGGAATGTACAAGCCCCCCGCGTCCCGCAGCGTATCCGTGAATTTCCCCGCCGCCTGTCCGCGCTCGAACGCCCACGCCGCCACCGCCCGTTCCTTTGTGTCGGGTGAAAATGTGCTCGCGGGGTGTGGGGCTTCATCAAGCCGTCCTTCCGCCGTCGCCAGCAGCACCGCCGTTCGCGACCGAAACAGCGCGTCCACTTCCTTCACGGCGCAACCCAACCCCTCCTCCAGCGAGGCGCTCGCCGTCACGCTCTCCAGCAGGCGGTTCAACGCCGAGGCCCGACGCTCCCGCCGGCGTTCCGCGGCTTCGCGGCTGCGAAGTTGGTGAGTTATATGCCCCATCGCCAGCGCCACCACGAAAAACATCGTGAACATCATGATGTCGTGGGCGGAACCAATCGTGAACGTGAAGATCGGGGGGATAAAGAGATAATCCCACGCCAGCGCGCTCAATGCGGCCGTCAGCAACACGGCCCATCGATTCAACACCATCGCCAGCAACACCACCCCTAGCAGATACACGAGCGACACCGCCACGTACCCGAGCAATCCCTGCAACAGCCACGACACGCACGTCGCCGCCGCCACCCCGGCCACGCCCACCCCGCAGTCGCGCAGCAAATTGAACCCGACCCATCGCGACCATGGCCGCCGCGCGCGCGCGCCGCCGCCGCCTTGCACCCCTCCCACCACGTGCACGTCGATGTCGCCGCCGCGCCGAATCAACCGGCTCGCCAGCGAACCGCCTTTCAGCAATTCGACCACCCGATTGCCAATCGGCTTGCCGACAACCATCTGGGTCACACCCTGGTCGCGGGCCGCCTCCAGCAATGCGCTGGCCACGTCGTCGCCGGTGGTCATCACCACCTCCGCGCCCAACTGACGCGCCAGCGAAAGATTCTTGGTCAGCCGCCGTTTCTCGTCTTCATCCAGCGCCGCCGAGGTCTCCACGTACACCGCCACCCACGGCGCATCCATCGCCGCGGCAATCCGCCGCGTCCAGCGTATCAGTTGCCCGGAAAACGGACTCGGCCCGACCCCCACGCCCAACCGCTGCCCCGATCTCCACGGCGCATGGATGTGTTTGGCGCGCATCACGTCGCGCAAGTCCTGGTCCACGTGCTCGGCCGTCGCGCGCAACGCCATCTCGCGCAGCGCCGTCAGCGTCTCCTCGCGGAAAAAATTCTCCGAAGCCGTCGCCGCCCGCTCGCCCAGGTACACCTTTCCCTCGGCCAATCGCTTGCGCAGTTGTTCGGGCGTCAGGTCGATCAACTCAATCTCGTCGGCCTGGTCGAGCACGGAATCGGGCACGGCCTCGCGCACAACCACGCCGGAAATTTGCTGTACGACGTCCACGCGGCTTTCGAGGTGCTGGACGTTGAGCGTGGTGTACACGTCGATGCCGGCGTCGAGTAGTTCCAGCACGTCCTGATAACGCTTCGGATGGCGGCTCTCCGGCGCGTTGGTGTGGGCGAGTTCATCCACCAGCACGAGTTGCGGACGCCGCGCGAGAATGGCGTCGATGTCCATCTCCTGCAGGGTGACGCCACGGTATCCGATCTGCTTGCGCGGAATGACCGGCAACCCCACCAGCAACGCCTCGGTCTCGGCGCGCCCGTGCGTCTCGACCACGCCAATCACGACGTCCACGCCCTCCGCTTTGCGCGCCCGCGCGGCCTCCAGCATCGTGTAGGTCTTGCCGACGCCGGGGCACATCCCGAAGAAAACCTTCAGTTGCCCGCGTTTGGCCGCCTGCTCCTCGCGCTGGATTTCCGCGAGCAGCTCATCGGGACTCGGTCGCAACCTCTCGCTCATGTCTGGAATTTACACAATGACCGCTCGGCGCGCACGAAGCAAGTTTTCACGGCGGTGGCTCAGGGCCCGTCGGAAGCGGTTGCTTGCGCCGGAGGCGGACCGGGAGAATCACCACCGTGACTCCGGCAAACCGCAGCCGACGCTGGATCGCGTACGCGGTGTCGTTGTGCAGCAGACCGTCGAACCAGCGCGGCTCGTCAAAGACAACTTCCCCGGCGAAGATCACGGCCCGAGGATTCTGCTTGGCAAGTTCGAGGCAAAGCTGCGAAGCTTCCTCCACGACGTCCGTGCCGATCCGGTAAACGGAGCGGGCGGGAATTCCCAGTTTGTGCGCGACCTCAATGTACCGGGCGAGGTTCTTCTGCGTGTTCTTCTCCAGGGCTTCCAGATGCTCGGCACCCTTGAAGTATTCCGAATCGATCACGCCAACGGACACGAAGATGACATTGCGAAACGTCTCGGGAAAGGTGCGGAAAATCTGCAGCAGGCAGTGGATTCCCAGCCGCGCGTAACCGCCGACGAGGATGACCGCTGTCGATTTCTTGGGATCAAATTCGCGAACCGCTTCATCCGGGGACTCAAGCGCGACTTCCTCCAGCGATTGTTCCACCTCGCGCACGCGCCTGGCCACGCCCTGGTAGTGCCGATGGATCGCGAAACACAGCGCGATGCAGACAAAGGTGATCGCCAGCGTGATCCACCCGCCTTCCATCAACTTCATCGACAACATCACGCACAGAATCGAGAAACAGAGCACCAAGCCGGTCGCGTGGATGGGCAGATGGCGCTTCCACTGCGGGTCGGTCTTGCGGTGTCTGATCCAAAAACGCACCATGCCGGTCTCGGAAAGCGAGAAGGTGGCGAACACGTTGATGCTGTACATGACCACGAGGATGCCGATGTGGCCACGCGTGTACGCCAGCAGCGCCGTCGCCGCGAGGCCGATCAGCAGCACCCCGTTCTGCACCGTGAAGCGCTCCGACAGCGAAGCAAACCGCCGCGGCAGCCAGGAATCGATTGCCATGAACGACATCACGCGCGGCCCGTCGATGAAGCCGGTTTGCGCCGCGACCAACAGCAACACCGCTTCCGACACGATCGTCACGACGGCAAACCAATGGCCCACCGCCCACGAGCCGACATGGAATCCGCCCGCAAGCTGCTCCACCAACGCCGCGTTCAATGTTTTCCCTTCCACGGGCTGCACGCGAAACAGCAGGTAACACATGATCAATCCCGCCGCCGTCAGCGCCAACGACGCGGCCATGTACGTCATCGTGCGCTTGCCGGTCTCGACTTTCGGATCGCGCATGATCCCCACTCCGTTGGAAACCGCTTCGATACCCGTGTACGTGCCGCCGCCCATGGAATACGCGCGCAAGAACAGCACAAACATGCCCCATTTGCCCAACTGCATCGCCCCGTCATGGAAACCCGTGTGAATGCCATGAGCCACGGCCGGCACGTTGCCCAGATGAGACCCAATGCCGCCGACAATCAGGATGGCGTGCGTCACCAGAAACGTCAGAAAAATCGGCACCAGCGGCGCGACCGATTCCTTGACGCCCCGCAGATTCATCACCGTCAGCAACGCAATCGCGCCGAATTCCACCGGGAGCTTGTACTGGTGAAATCCCGACGGCAGCACGCTGAACACCGCGTCGCCGCCGCTCGCAATCGACACCGTGATTGTCAGAACGTAATCCACCAGCAACGCGCACCCCGAGACGACACCCAGCTTCGGCCCAAGCAGTTCGCTGGCGACGACATAACCACCGCCGCCGTGGGGAAAATGTTCGATGATCCGGCTGTAGGCGTAGGAAATGATGAACACGGTCAGGGCCGTCGCCCCCGCCAGCAGAATCGCCAGATACGTGTGCTCGCCGAGTTGGCGATACGCCTCCTCGGGGCCGTACGCCGAGGAAGATAATCCGTCCGCACCCAGGCCGACCCAGGCCAAAAATGCGACCAGCGCCAGTTTGTGAGCGAGGCCGGAATCCTTTACGTCGCGTGGCTTACCCAACAACACACGACGCGCACGCGTCCAGACCCGTCGCGGTAAGCGTGCCTCGTCATGAGATGGTTGCATGCCAATCCTCTCGTTCGCCTGCGAGGTTAGCTGACGGGCTCAGGTGGAGAGCAGCACACCTTCCCCGACACAAGGTCGGAGTCCGCCCCAAGGAATCGGGTCCCCCACCCCGCGCTGTCGCACGGGTTTGGCATCAGTGGCGGACAATAGGAAAAGATGCTCGGCCTTGTCCAGAGGATTCCGAGACCTACCAACGGCCCAATTGCATCACGGCGCCGCCGACAAGGATCAACGCCAAGCCGAGCCAGGTCGTCGATGGAATATTCTCTTTGAAGACGATGCGGCCAGCCAATACGCTGACCAGCGCAAAAAATCCGACGTACACGCCGATAAGCCTGGAAAAATCCCATTTGACCGAATTCACCACCAGGCCATAGCCACCCAACGCCACGCATCCCGCGATGATGAAAGCCAGGCCTCCACCCCGCAAGCCCCGGCGAATCGACGCGTCGCCACCAACCTCAAGCAACGCCGCTGCGACGAAAATGAGCCACGCGATGGTATTCATGCCCCCACCTCATCACAAAGAAAGCACCTCATCTCTTTCCCGCGTAGTGGTGCCAGAGCAGCAGGAACAGGAGCACCTGGATCACGAGCGGAAGGATGCACACCACCGCGATCCAGCGGGCCAACAGCAAAAATCGCCTCCAACGCGTTGATTTCTGCAAGGAGTTGCACAGCCCCGTGACCCGGGTCTTTTCCGACGCGTCCAGATCCGCCTTCATTGCGGCTGCCGTTGGATAACGCCGGGCGGGATTGCGCTGGAGGGCGCGCAAAACGATTTCTTCGGCCTGTCGTGAAAGTTGGGGGTTCAGTGTGCGCGGCGCGGCCGGGTCGCCCGACAACCGCGTATTCATAATCACGAAAGGATCGTCACCGTCGAACGGAGTGCTTCCCGTCAGCAACTCGTACAACATCGCGCCCAAGCTGTAGATGTCGGAGCGCCGGTCGCCGCGCCGGCCCTTGATCTGCTCGGGCGCAATGTAATCAGGCGTACCCATCGCCGGTGTGAAACCCACGAACGTCATTCGCCGCGAGTCGGTCATCTGAGAAATCCCGAAGTCCATGATGCGGATCGTGCCGTCAGGACAAAACATGACGTTGCTGGGTTTCAGATCGCGATGCACCACGCCGTGTTCGTGCAGGTACTGCAGCGCTTCGCAAATCAGGCTGGTGAATCTCAACGCGTCCTTTTCCGGCAACGGTCGAATCCGCCCCAGCAGATGCGCCAGCGTGCAGCCGCGCAGGTATTCCGTGACGATGTACGGCCGGGATTTGGCACCGTTCACGCGCACAAACTTGAGGATGAACGGATGATCCAGCCGGCAGCCGATTCTCTCTTCGCCCTGGAAGCGGGCGAACGACGCCGGGTTGCTCTCCGCTCCGAGGTGCGGCACCTTCACCGCCACCGCCTGATTGTGGTTCTGCAAGTCCTGCGCTTTGAAAACCGTCGCCATCCCGCCCTGATTGATGATCTCGGCAAGCAAAAACCGCTCGTCCAGGATGTCCCCGGGACCAAGCCCAACGGTGAAGTGCGACTGGCCGAGCGCGGTGTAATCGGATCCATCGCGACTGCGCGCTGTCGGCTCGAACAACGCGGAAGCGGCGGGTCGTATGTTGTAGCCAAGACGCATGCCGGAATTCCTGCCGGGGTTAGCGGCCCGGATACCTTTCAACGGGAGCATCCGTCACCAAGCCACGGCCAAACATCTGCACCACCAGCACAGGACAGGGCGCGTATCGGACCACTTTCGTCGTCGTGTTGCGACGGAAAAGCCCCCACGTGCCGACCACACCGTGGCTGGCCATGATGATCATGTCCGAATTCATTTCCTTGGCCTCATTGACGATTTGCAGATAGGGCTTTCCGGTGGCGACCACAATGTCCGTGGTGATCTCCTCCCCCCAGATTACGTCCGCCAACTTGCGGAGCTGGTCTTCACTGACCTCGCTCATCTCCTCGATCAGTCGTTGGCGGGATATGTTGCGTCTCACCTGCGAGCCATCCGGCACCACGACATGCAGCAGTGTAATCAGCGCCTTGTACTCCCGGGCGAACGCCGCCGCGTATTGCAGCGCCTTGGTCGTGGCTGCCGAAAAGTCCACAGGCACCAGGATCCGGCACAGTTGCATACCGGACGAAGTCGGTCTTATGGCACGCTCTTCGGGCCTGCGAAACGGGGGCTTTTCCATGTCCGATCACCTATCCTTTCGCGTTCACACTCCCTTCCACTTCAGGATGGCGGCGCCCCGTATCGGTTGCGAAGCACGAGATTGATTTCGAGTACGTTGATCAACGGCTCTCCTGCAATCCCCCCGAACGGTGCTGACGCGTTCGTCTTCAGGAAGTTGTCAATTTCCCGACGCACTTCCGCCGGGTCGCGCTTGAGATTAGCGGCCCACTTTGATGCGACCCGGTCCAACTGATACTCCGCGTTCTGTAGCGTGATGTGCGGGTCAAGACCGGAGCCGGAAGTCGTCACCACGTCGCCGGGGACATCCTGAAGTGCAACACGCGGGTGGTTTTGCCGCCACATGTCGAAGAAGGTTGATTGAATGTCCGAGCCTTCTTTGACCGGCTGAATGATTGTCTGAGGTTTGCCATCGGCCCCGTTGGTCGTGACTGCCGAGGGGAATCTGCCGGGATGCTCCTTGGAGAAACTCTCAAAAAAGGTGACCGCCAAATCCGCGGGCTGTGGCTGAGGCGTGCTCGGATTGTCTTTGACGAATTGCGCGACCACCTGCGGATGCGCGTTCGCCCAATTGCTGACGTACAGGCTGTGGCTCGGGTCAGCGTTGACCCAGGCCTGAGCTAGGCTGTTGTGAGCGTCGGCCCATTGCGCAACAATGTTGGAGCC
Source organism: Verrucomicrobiia bacterium (assembly GCA_049511095.1). Classification (GTDB taxonomy): domain Bacteria; phylum Verrucomicrobiota; class Verrucomicrobiia; order Palsa-1439; family Palsa-1439; genus Palsa-1439. Next base: position 671 of record JBEKYJ010000110.1, on the reverse strand, counting down.
GCCTTGATACTGGTCCTGCTGGAACCACGTCTCGATGTCGGGAGCGACCGGTTGTCCGGCCTTGGGGCCGCCCTTATACGTAACGATCGGGCCGAGCGCGGTGGCGACGCGATTGCGAAGCGCGTAGTTGGAGGGCGCCAACGCCGACGAGGACGACGCCGATCCGTCGTAGGAGCAAGCCGACGGGCGCGGCTGAAAGTATTCGTCTTTCGTGAACGGCTGTGCGATGAGTCGCGATCCGACCAGTGTGCCGTCGGGACCTTTGAGCATGCTGCCGTCCGCTTGGAACGGAAACAGGATCTGGCCGACCACCCAGAGCAACGCCGGGTAAATCCCGCAACAAATAATCACCGAGAACAATAACAACCAGAGGCTCTTTGAAATGATTCGCAACATGTCGATGACTCCTTTCCTCATGAAACGTTCAGTTGACCAGATGCAGGGCGACCATGACCACGTCAATGAGCTTGATGCCGATGAACGGAATGATCACGCCGCCAAACCCCCAGATGAAAAGGTTCTTCCGCAGAAGCGCGTCGGCGCCGAGCGGCCGGTAGCGAACGCCCCGGAGAGCCACGGGAATCAAGGCGGGGATAATGAGCGCGTTGAATATGACCGCCGATAGAATCGCGGAGGTCGGTGAATGCAGATGCATGATGTCGATAGCCTTC
>JBEKYJ010000109.1:0-13438 GCA_049511095.1 Verrucomicrobiia bacterium | reverse complement strand
AACAACCGCCACATTGTGGCCCATGCGTTGAACAACCAGTTGGACCAGGCCGAGTTTTGGATTGACCCGGTGTTCGGGTTCGAAGTGCCGAAGACTCTGCCGGAGATGCCGGCAGAAATACTCGACCCGCGGCAATCGGCCAAGGACATCAAGGATTATCAGCGACGGGCGCGCGATCTGGCGGCGAAGTTCGCCAAGAACTTCGAGCAATTCAAGGGTGTGTCCACGGAAATCGTGGCGGCGGGACCCAGGGCGTGAAGTTCGGCGGGGCGGCTGTCCCGGTCCCCGCCAACCAATCTTGCGCCGACGTATTCGTTCGGGTATTCTCCCTTGCCATGCCGAAGACCTCCGAGAGCGCCGAGGATTACCTGGAGCGCATCTACGAATTGATCGAAGACAAGGGGTATGCCCGCATGGTGGACATCGCGCGCACGTTGCGCATCCGTCAGGCCTCGGTGACGCAGATGGTGCAGAAGCTGGGCGAGAATGGGTTCGTGCGCTACGAGAAATACCGCGGCCTGGTTCTGACCTCGAAGGGCAAAGGCGTGGCGCGCGCGGTGCGTCGCCGGCATCAGGTACTCGAGGAGTTCTTCGGGCTGCTTGGGGTGAACGGCGAAACGGCGCAGCGCGATTTGGAAGGCATTGAGCATCATCTGAGCACGGCGAGCGTCGGACGGATCGAAGAGTTGGTGAGATTCCTCAGGGAGAACCCGGGCGTTTTGCAGAAGATCGGCACGAAACGTCACGAGAGCGGGTCATGAAGCGATACGTGGCAATAGTCATCGCGGCGGTGCTGGCGCCCGGCCTGATGTCGATGGCGGCGGACGTCATCGATGGCGTCATGGCCATCGTCAACGACAAGGTCATCACGTTCAGTGAGGTGCTGGCGCTCGTTCAGCCCGTCGACCGGGAACTTCGCCGGAACTTCTCGGGCGCGGAACTGGAAGAGCAGCGGCGCAAAGCGCAGACCGACGCGCTGAACAGCCTCATCGAGCGGGCGTTGATCGTTCAGGAGTTTAACACGAAGGGATACAAGATCCCGGATACCGTCATCGATCAGCAGATCAACGATATCATTTCCAAGGAATACGGCGGCAACCGCGCCGCGTTCGTCAAAACCCTCGAGGCCGAGAACCTGACTCTTTCGCAGTTCCGCGATCAGGAGCGCGAGCGCGTCATCATCCAGGTCATGCGCAACCACAAGGCGCAACAAACCGTCATCGTCTCCCCCTATAAGATCGAGAAGCATTACCAAGAGAACATTGACCAGTTCAAGGTGGGCGACCAGATCAAGCTGCGCATGATTTTCATCAAGCGCGGCGAGGCGATCGTCGCCGGCGCGACGGCGGCCGAACCAGTTGCCGCCGCGTCGACGAACCAGTCGGCGCAGACCAACGCGGAAGTCAGCGTCGCCACGACGAACTTGGAAGTGAGCGTCCCGACATCGCCACCCGCCGTCGATCTGCAGCGCCGGCTCGCGGAAGAAATCCTGGCGAAGCTCGACGCCGGCGATAGTTTTGAAAGCATGGCGCGCGTGTACTCGGAGGGCAGGGAGGCCAAGGAAGGCGGCGATTGGGGTTGGATCGGGCATGACATCCTGCGCAAGGAACTCAACGAGATCGCGTTCTCGCTGAAGCCGGGCCAACACAGCCGCATCATTGAGACGGCGGAAGGTTATTATATCCTCGAAGTCGATGATGTGAAAGCGGCGCACACGACCCCGCTCGCTGAGGCTCGGGACGACATCGAGAAAACCCTTCTGCAAGAACAACGCGCCAAGATGCAGGAGGACTGGGTGAAAGACCTGCGCGCCAAGGCGTATATCCGGGTGTTCTAAGCAAATGCCAAATCGTCCCCGCATTGGGATCACGCTGGGCGACCCCGCGGGCATCGGACCGGAGGTCGTCCTCAGGGCGTTGCGGTCCGGGCAACTCGACCGGCGTTTCGACTACGAGATCATCGGAAACCCGCTGACGAAACACCGTGCGGATGCGGTCGAGTGGGTTGTCGAAGGGGCGAAACGCTGTCTCGCGGGCGAATTGGCGGCGCTCGCCACTGGGCCCATCACCAAGGAGCTTCTCCATCGCGCGGGTTACCCGTTCACAGGCCAGACGGAACTTCTCGCGCATCTCTCGCGCGCAAAACGATTCGCCATGATGCTGGCGGGCGGCCCACTACGCGTGGCCCTCGTGACCACCCATACGCCGTTGCGCAACGTCGCCAAACTCATCACGGCGCGCAAGATCGTTGAAGTGATCGAGCTATCAGACCAGATCTGCCGGCGATTCGGAATCCGACGGCCCCGGATCGCGGTGGCAGGACTCAATCCGCACGCGGGCGAAGGCGGTTTGCTGGGCGATGAAGAGCAGCGAATTATCGCACCTGCGGTGAAGCGCGCCGCGCGCCGCGGCATTACAGTCAGCGGGCCGCATTCGGCGGACACGCTGTTTTACCGGGCCGCGCACGGGCAGTTTGATGCGGTCGTGGCGATGTATCACGATCAAGGGCTCGCGCCGTTCAAATTGATCGCATTCGACAATGGCGTGAATCTGACACTGGGCTTGCCGTTTGTGCGGACATCGCCCGACCACGGCACCGCGCCCGACATCGCCGGCAAAGGCATCGCTCGTCCTGACGGGATGATTGCGGCGATCAACATGGCGGCGCGCCTGGTACGGGTCACATAGAGGCGTGCCGCACTTGCCGAGGGATTTCATCTTGCTGACCGATGGCCAAGACAGCATGGGATTGCGTCAAGTTAAGGCCTGTTATAGATTTGACTGACACGGCAAAGACATGCGAGCGAACAGCCACAACGGTGACTATCCTTTCATCTTTGGAGGTCTTGGTTTCCTCTCGGTTCTAGGTGGCATTTTCTGCATCGTTCTGTTTTTCGCGAATGCCAAGGCAAGACAGAATGGCGGGCATGACATTTCCGGCGTCATCTACTTCTCCCTTTTCTTCATTCCGGTTGGAGTTGGTCTCATTCTTGTGCGGCGCATCGCGGCAGTTTTGTTTTCCATTCCTTTAGGGATTCTCGCCGTTTGGATGATTGTTAGCAGTATCGTCAATGTCCCATTTCCTTGGTTGCTGTTGAACATTCTCTTTGGTGTTATCCTGTTATTTCCGAGTTGGGCGACTTGGCGCGGATGGAGCGATCTTAGATGACCGATAAGAAGTCCTTTGCACCCCAGCATCTTGGCATGGCAGAATCTGCCTGATGACGCTCACACACGTACGGCAGTTGCTGGCCGAGTTCGACATCCGGCCGAGCAGGGCGCTGGGACAGAATTTTCTTATCGACGGCAATATTCTCCGCATTCTGGTCGAGCAGGCTGACCTGCAGCCGGACGAGACGGTGCTGGAGATCGGGCCGGGACTGGGAGTGTTGACCGTCGAATTGGTGGCCCGTGCCCGCCGGGTCGTGGCCATCGAGAAGGACCCGCGGCTGTGCCGGTATCTGCGGGATCACCTGGACGGCGTGGAGTTGATCGAAGGGGATGCCGTGGAGGTATTGGAAGGAGCTGAGTTTCGCCTCGCGCCGCCGTACAAGGTCGTCTCGAACCTTCCGTACAGCATCTCGACGCCGATCCTCGAGCGGCTGGTCGAGCGCGAGGACAAACCGCGCGCGATGGTTCTCACGGTGCAGCGCGAAGTGGCTCATCGGCTGGCGGCCACACCGCGCCACAAAGACTACGGCGCGCTGACCGTGTTCACGCAACTCTGTTATCACGTGACGATTGCCCACATCGTTTCGCCGCGATGTTTTTATCCCGCGCCGCGAGTGGACAGCGCGATTGTCGTGTTGGAGCGACGCGACCCGCGGGTAAAACTGCGGGCAGCCGCACTGTTCCATGACATCGTGCGCACCGGGTTTGGTCAACGCCGCAAGATGCTGCACAAGCTGCTCGCGAACTTCGGGGACGTGCAGGAATCGTTTGCCGTGGCATCGGTTGCGCCCACGGCTCGCGCCGAGGAGCTGACCCTCGACCAGTGGATCTTGGTGGCCAACGCTCTCCAGCCGGTGGCCTGAGAAACAACGAGATCACTCGGCCGCGTCCGGGTGAGCGACGGGCGGAGGCATGATGACTTGTGAGCGCGGCGCGAGCTTCAACTTGTTCTTCGCGGCTTTGCCTTCCTTGGTCTTCGGCCAGCGTTTCGCCACGTATTCGAGGAGTTTGCGGCCAAACTTCAGTTCTCCGCTCGTACCTTCACTGAAGTGGAACCCGACGTAATACAGGTCAGCGGCCTCGAGGGCCCGTTCCTTTTTCAGCCGCTCAAACAACTTGATGCCCTTGTCTTGCAGCAGGGCCTGGAATCCGCGCAACGCGTAGTCTTCGGCGCGAAGATGCGGCGCGAGATCTTTCGCAGACTGTTTGACGTTACAGACGCTGAGTTCGTAGCGAAGTTCGGCATCGAACGATTCGGAGCGGACGATTTGCTTCAGGCAATCGACAGCCCGGGCCCACTTTCTGGCTTTCTTGTACTTCAACCCGACTTCGCGATAGACGCCGTCGGCCAGTTTGGGATCGATGTTGCGCAGGAAATACAGCAGGGTCTCATGACGTGGTTCCCCGGCTTCGAGGGCGCGCGACGCCAGCGTGGCGAACTTTCTGGCCGTCTTCTTGTCCACCCACTGGCTGTGCGGCTTGAGGATTTTCGCCAGGCGCCAGGCCCGCTCGGCCTTGCGCTCGCGGGCGAGCGCGGCCAGCAGGAGCCTGGTCGCGCCCTTGTGTCGGGCGAGGGCGCCTGCGGCAATCTCACTGACTTGCGTGTCCGAGTGGGCCAGCAGTGTCATCATCAGACGGTTGCCCGCGGCGTTATCGTTCGACGCGAGCTTGCGTGTGGCAAACGCGCGGACGCTCGCGTGCTTGCTCTTCAACAGCTTGCGCCACTGCGCGTCGTAGGACTTGCTGAGAGGCAGCTTCTCGATGATGTCCAATGCATTTTGCACGACATTGGGGTAATCCGGTTCGCCCAGGTACTTGAGCATCTGCCGGGCGATCTGGTTGACAGCCGCGCCCGTGTACTGCAGGCCTTTGAGGCCAATGAGCGCATTGCGGCGGATGTAGCCGAGGTTCCTCGAGGTCGTGTACTTCAACAGAATCTTGCGGGCATCGGGTGCGCCGATGTAGCCGACCAGCAGGAGGCACGAAGTCAACACGCGATCGTTCTTCTTCACGCGCTTTGTGGCCATGAACGTAACGACCTGCCGGTGCAACGCGGCGCGATCCTTGGGTGCGGCATCGGTGATGTGGCGCCGGACGGCGTGGCAGGTTTCCTTGACGAGTTCAAAATCGGTTTCGAACAGCACGTCGAGAATCAACTGCATCGCTTCGCGGTTATGGATTCGGGCGAGAATGTCGACGAGCACGCGCTTCTGTTGCGGGCTGGCCTTGACGAACTGGTCGCGGAGATTGGCGACGTTATCGCCGCCCGCCCGGGCGATGATGGCGGCCGCCCGCAGCTTGGTTTCGGTTTCCGGGGCCTCCAGCAACGGCAGCACGTACGGGACGACCGCGCGCGAACCGATGGCTTCGAATGCTTCCAGCACGTAGCGGGTAAGCAGTTGGTTCGCGTCCTTCAACGTGTCACCCAGCGCCTTAACGACAGCGCCCTCCTTCGGGCGCAATTCGGCGATGACCATGGCCGCAGCGCAGCGCCGCATACCATCGGGGCTCTGCAGCATGTCGCAGATTGACTGGATGACCCTATCCATAATCGGGCCGGTACGGTAGCAGAATGACCTCGCTCTTGCAATGCGGGCGCGCTTTTTGTAGCCTACCGCCGATGGCGCGAGACCGCAACAATGTAAGTCATTCATGGACAGTTTGTTACGAGGTTAATAACGCATGAATTCTGGCCCGCTGGAACGCCTTCAGCAGATTTATGCACAACCTTTCTTTGACCTGATCCAGCAGGCGAGGACCGTTTATCTGCAGCATTGGCAGAATAACGAAGTCCAACTCTGCACGTTACTTAGCATCAAAACCGGCGGGTGCAGCGAGGATTGCGCCTACTGCGCCCAGAGCGCCCGTTACGAGGCGGGCGTTCCAGCCGAGCGCCTGATGTCCGCCGAAGAAGTGCTCGAAGTCGCGCGTCGGGCCAAAGCGGGCGGCTCAACCCGTTTCTGCATGGGCGCCGCGTGGAAAGGCGTCAAGGAAGGCACTGCCGGATTTGATTCCGTCCTCAGCATCGTGCGTGAGGTCAGCCGGTTGGGAATGGAAGTGTGCGTTACCCTCGGCCAACTGACCGATCAAGCGGCCCAACAACTCAGAGACGCGGGCGTCACCGCCTACAACCACAACCTCGATACCAGCCCCGAGTTCTATCCGCAGATCGTCACGACCCACACGTTTCAGGATCGGCTGGGCACCATCCGCGCGGTGCAACGGGCGGGCATGTCCGTTTGCAGCGGCGGAATCATCGGGATGGGTGAAACCGTGACGGACCGCCTGCGCATGTTGGAAGTGCTGACGGGTTTCGACCCGCCGCCCGAGAGCGTGCCGATCAATTGTTTGATGGCCATGCCCGGGACACCGCTGGAAGAACAGCCGCCCGTGGACGTGTTCGAGTTGGTGCGGCTCGTGGCGACGACCCGCATCGCCCTGCCTCGCTCGAAAGTGCGGCTCTCGGCCGGGCGTTCGCGGTTGACACGGGAAGCGCAGGCACTGTGTTTTTTTGCCGGCGCGAACTCCATTTTCTACGGCAACAAACTCCTCACCGCGCAAAACCCCGAAGCCGACGCCGATCGCGAATTGCTGCGCGATCTGGGACTCGTCCCCCAACAACCGTTCTCCGAGATGACCGCAAGCCGTCTTCCCGTGTAGCCACGCCGCTCTGTCGGCGTGCTCTCTCGTCCATTACGGGGAAAACTGCCTTCATTTCTGCCCAAAAATCACCCTTCCGGCGCTGTTTTCCAGCATTTATCCCCCGTTTTTTGCCTCTTTTTGACAGAACGAACCCAACCCACTTTTTTCCTAACGAACTAATAACCAGACAGATACGAATTTTTCAGTTGGGTTCGTTTGGTAAAAAAGTACTTTTATAGAGCGTCCCCCTCCCAACCGTGCCGTCCTCGGTGTAGCCACGGCTCTGCGAGCCGTGCTGGGTCCATCGGCAAGTCGGTGTAGCGTGCGCCTGCTCGCGTGCCGTTTACGGAGCTGTCACCAGCGCATCCGCCGACCCAGCAGTCTCCGTCCTTCTTTTCAAAGAACCATCACCCTTATACCACCGCCGCAACTCCGTGTCCAGCAAAAATATCAATTTCCGATAGCCGAGTCCAACGAGACGCCGCACGCCGTACTCCCGCGGCAATCATCCCTTCCGGTGTAGCGTGGGCCTGCTCTCGTGCGGTGTAGTAGCGGCCGTCCCGGCCGCCCCTGGTCGCTGCCTTTCAAACCGCTCTCCCTGGTCGCCGCCCCGGCTTACGCCGCAAGAACTTGCAAACTTGAAGTCGCAAATTGCGACTTCAAGCCACCGGTCGCAATTTGCGACCAGTTCACAGAAGCATCGCGATCCTCACTTTGCCCGTCGCCCGCCCTTGTAGCCACGCCGCGCCTGCTCGCGTGCGGTGTAGTAGGGGTCGTCCCGGCCGCCTCTGGTCGCCGTCTTTCCAACCGTTCTCCGAGACGGCATCGATCACCCAGTAACGAGGGGCTGACCGTTGCCGCGCCCCTGGCGTGATTCCGTTGATTACGGAAAAACGAACTGACCACCTTTCTGGGATCACTGGCTGACGAATTCACGGAATTCGATGCCTAGAAAGCTGCACCCTGTGACGTTTACCCAAGATGGGTCGCCCAGTCCGAGTTGCGAAGCAAGGTATCCGGCTCACCGTCCACGCCTAGTTTCGTGACTCGGTATATGCCTGCTGAAGAAGCTGCCAGGGCACGGCAGCAGGAAGTGTACAGGAACCTTGGACGTACCCGCTCAGCCGCATACCTTAGTCCGAACGGCCACACCCTATCATCAACACTTGTCTTCACCCTACGGCAACAACACCCGCACTCGGTAGTAGCGGGACGGGCTGTTGGTCGCTCCGCCAAAATCCGTCATGTTGGTCACGGTACCGAGGCCGGTGCCGCCGCTGAGTATGTTGGTCTGGCCGGTGCTCGCGAAGCTAGACGACGAGTAGCTGCCGTCAGCCATGCCAGTAGTGAACTCCAGCACGTTTGTGCGCGAGGCAGGCCCGCCCGTGTAAGTGCTATCGCCATTGGCGCCGAGGTACTGGACATTCATGTCATCGCCCGACCTGGTGAGGCGGATGATGTGCAGGTACACGGCGCTGTTGGTCGGGTTGAACCCGGCCAGGAACTTGTTGGTGTTGCTCATCCCGGTGCCGTCGTAGTCCGCGTTCGGGCCGCACTGCGGACAACCATTGGTGAGGGCGTAGGCGTTGGCCCACGCGTCATACGACCCCGGCGGCGGGCCGCTGGTGGTGACGTGCAATGTCACTACGCCGCTGCCGGCAATGATGCTGTACACCAAGCCCGGGTTCGGCACGGTTCCCACTGCCAAGCCGTTGTCGGCCAGCGTGCCGGTGTAGGTGATGAGCGTGTAATCGCCCACGCCGAAACCGCCGGCATCGGTGACGTTGAGGGTGCCGGCCAACTGCAGATCGCCGGTCACGGCGGTCTGGTCGCTGGTGGTGCCAAGTTCGTAATTGAGGGTTGCGCCGGCGGTGAGCGTAAGGTTGCTGTTGATCGTCAGCGTTCCGGTGGGGGCCAAAATTGCTCCGCTGGCAATGGCCACTAGGCCGCCGACGGCACCGTTCCCGGCAAGGGTGGCGCCGCTGGTGACGGTCACGGTTCCAGTCCCGGTCGAACCCGTGACGAGCAGGCAGCCGTTGCTGACGGTCGTGCCGCCGCTGTAGCTATTGCTGCCGCTGAGAGTGAGCGTGCCGCTGCCGGTCTTGGTCAGCGAGTTCGAGCCGCTGATGGAGCCACTGACGTCCAAGGCGCCGGAAGCCACGACCGCCCACGTGTTGGGCCGGCCCAGCGTAACAGGCGCAGCGATGGTGTAGGTGTAAGTGTTGGTGACGGTCACGCCCCGGTTGATGGTCAGCCCAGCACCGCCGCTGGAGCTGACGACGAAGTCGGTAGCGCGGTTGAAGATGATGGTGTCGACCGTGCGGCTGACGGAGTCGACGACGCTGGTGCTCCCACCGGTGCCGAAGGTAACAGCTGCGCCGTTAAAGGGCACGGCGCCCGTGTTCCAGTTTCCAGACCCGGACCAGTTGCCGCTGTCCGCAGAGTCGGTCCAAGTCGGTCCGTAGGTGTAGGTCATGACGCTGGATGTGTCGGCGTAGGTATTTACCCCCGTGCGATGCACCCAGGTTTGCGAGACTGTCTGGGCCACGTCATCGACCACCACTCGCACATAACCGTAATTGTTCGTCTCGGACGAGATGGGGACGACCGTCCACGAACCGGTGTCTCCCGAATAAGAAAGCGCATAGGACGGGGCACCAGCCGTTCCAACCACGACTTGATACGTGTCGTTGCTAGGGTTGCCATCGCCGTCGTCGAGCCGGGCGGTCGCGTACAGATGATCGTGCCCGTTGAATACCTGCCGGCACCCGGCGTTTGTGAGGCTGGCCCACGTGGCGTTGCGCAGGGTGGGTTTGTTCTCCAAGCCAGTGTCTTGGCCGGCTTTGAATGCCGGCTCGTGCCATTGGGCGAACACCAACGGTGTGGTGGTCGGGTTGCGAGCCACCAACCGGGCATTGAGGAACGTCTGGTTGACGCAGTGGGCGCTGGTGCTGGAATTCGAATAGTTGTCCATGCACAGGAACATGGCGTTCTTGAACTCAAACGAGTAGGAACGACCGTCGAAAGATGAGTTGTCGACGACCAGGTTCGTCATGCCTGGGAACGGGGCGGTCGTGAACGGGGTGATGAACATGCTCTTGAAGTCGCCGAAATCCGCCGATTCGTGATTGCCCGCGACCGCACAAATGGGGATGCCGGCGGCGTACACCGACTGCATGGTGTTTGACCAGGAGTTGTAGTTGGCGAGGCTGCCTGAGTAAACAAGATCACCCTGAAACAGCACGAATGCCGGGAGCTCGGCCACCGTCTGGGTGGCCAATTCGCCCAGAATCTGCGTATTGATCGGCGTGCCACTACTGGTACCGCGTGAATCGCCGTATACCAAAAACTTCCAAGTCCCCCCCGAAACGCGTTGTGCGCATACCAAGAGCAAGAAACCGGCGACTACAAATCGGAACTGGCGCGTGATGGTTTGGACAAGAATCTCCCAGGTCGGCTTGATATTTTCCCACTGATTGGCAACGCTTCTAGCGAGCATTAGGCCAAATCACTACGCGAAAATCAAGCCAAATTGCCGACTGGGAAGCCTGGTCGTTGCGGCCCCAGCCGTAGTGATTAGGGTCAGACCTATAATCATGACGGATTCATTTCGCACCGGAGAATGGGCATTCGGTTGCGGAACCGTCCCAGATCTTCGCCCGTCAATTCGTGGTGCGGAGCGTGTAGGGCATGATGAAAAGGGTGCGTGAAACGGCGTGAGCCAAGGTGAATCGGTTGGAGCGGGCGGTTTGTTGGGCGGGGATCTGTCGTCGCTCTAGGAGCTATGGCAAGACGTTGCCGCATACCTGGCGCGCCCGGACTCCGCTCTCCCCCTCAACCCTTACGCTCCGACCCGCGCATTTCGCCCACGACGACCAACTACGCTCAATTTGAAGGGAGAGGAACCCAGAAGGAGCAGCCTCAACGTCCAGAGCTCAGGCACGCGGGGCCAAAACGCGTGAACCGCGAAGCGGAACTGGAGACGCCATCCCGCGTTGCCTGTAGCGATTTGTTAGGCGGACAGAAAACGACAATCATCTAGGCTCCTCGTTGGCCGCTCTTTTGCGGCGAATATACGAAATACTCCGAACTACCGACAGCACCACGCCAATGAAAACTCCAAGCATCAGCACCGGCACAAGTAAGATGATGGGATTGATATTGCATGGTCCGCCAAGGTTTCCCTGAAATATCAATCCTAAAACCACATAAATGCTCGCAGTAATCGGGAGCACGGGATGAACGAATTCAAAGATCAATTTGGTCAATTTGGAGATGGACGTGAGAACTCGTTTCACACTCTGAGGGTCAAAGCACAGGATAAGCGTGAGCAAAAGCACTGCTCCACCCAGAACGGCGAGAGATATTGTGTTCATCGGTGTGTGCTGATGCCTAACAGTGTTGATATGCGTAGTTGCATTTACGCGCGAACGATTTCACATTCCGATTATGAAGCGTTTACCCATGCGACGCAAGCTTGGCCCCGCCTGGCGCATCACGATCACCAGCAACACGGGCGAATCCACCACGCTTAAGCTGTACCGGTGAAGAGTAATTAGGGTAATTAGGGTCAGACCTATAATCATGACGGATTCATTTCCCACCGGAGAATGGGCATTCGGTTGCGGAACCGTCTCAGGTTTTCGCCCGTCAATTCGTGGTGCAGAGCGTGGGGGTGCGATGAAAAGGGTGCGTGAAACGGCGTGAACCGAGGTGAATCGGTTGGAGCGGGCAGTTTGTTGGGCGGGGCTCGGCTTGGCTCAGGGAGGCAGGGATGTGGGGTGTGGATAGTGTGACTCGTTTGATTACGAAAAACGAACCACCCCTTTTTTCGTTTTCGCGCGGTCCGGGTGGTTACAGGCTGGGTCAGATCAACCCTCGCCTTCGGGCGATGTCCGCCGCTTGCGTGCGGTTTTGAGCCTGGAGCTTGCCGAGGATGTTCGAGACGTGATTCTTCACCGTGCCTTCGGCGATGTGCAATTTGTCAGCGATTTCCTTGTTGGCAATTCCTTGGGCCAACATCACCAACACCTCGCGCTCGCGGTCGGACAGCGGCTCGATCAATCCATCGGCGGGATGCAGCGTGGCGCGGAGCGCTCGCGAGGCGATCTCCGGCTGGATGAACACTTCGCCCGCCTGTACGGCGCGGATGGTCTCGACCAACTTCCGGGCCGGCAGGTCCTTGAGAAGATACCCGACCGCCCCGGCCCGTACGCCCGCAAAGACATAGTCGTCACGGTCGAACGTGGTCAGGATGATGATTTTGGCTTCCGGCCAGGCTTGGCAGATGGCAGCGGTGGCTTCCACGCCGTTCCGCTCCGGCATCTGGACGTCCATGAGAATGATGTCGGGTCGCAGTTTCAGGGCAAGTTTGACCGCCGTCGTGCCGTCACCCGCTTCGCCGACGACACTAAAACCAGACTCCAGGTCCAGAATGGTTTTCAACCCCTGACGCATGAGCGTCTGGTCTTCGGCCAAAAGTATCCGGATCGGTTTCATTCAAGCGATCAAGTGCACGCGCGCCTCAATGAGGGCTCCCTTCGGCTCGGCCCTTGTCAGCAGCAACGTCCCGCCGACGCCTTCCACGCGCTCCCGCAGACCGCGCAGGCCATAGTGACCGGGCTCGCTTTCGGCATCCGGCGGCAGACCGGCGCCATCATCGCTGACGCGTAGAACAGCCAACTGGGGCTGCAGACTCAGGCTGACGACAACCTGTTGAGCTTGCGCATGTTTTTCCACGTTCGTCAATCCCTCCTGTGCGACGTGCCAGAGAGCTTCGGCCACGGCGGGCGGCAAGCCGTCCGCGCCTGCGGCAATTTGGCAATCGATTTTCAGGCCGGTGCGACGGCTTGTATCTGCGCACAACGATTGCATGGCCCGGGTCAGCGGCTTATCGCCCAAGCCGGGGGCGCGCAGGTTGTCCAGCGAACGGCGCAAGGCCTCCGTGCTGGAGCGGGATAATGTCTTCATTTCCTCCAACAACGGCCCCGCGCGATCGGGATCCATGGGCAACAACCTCTGGACGGCTTCCAGTTGCACGGTCAACGTGACGAGCGTGTGGCCGAGGTTATCGTGGAGAGCCCGTGCCAGGCGTTCGCGCTCGCGGAGTGTGGCGAGTTCGACTTCACGATCACGGGCCAGGTCGAGTTCGCGTTTCGCCGCTACCAGTTCGCGGATCAGATCCCCCCGCCCTTCGCTGATGTCTTTAATCCGCTTGTAGAGCAAGCCCATCAGCATCCAGGAAGCGTACACGGCGACACGGAACACCCACTCGGAGGGAGACCGGCTCGCGAGTTGGGCCCGGCCGAACGCGGCGAACTCGATAGCTATTAGCGCGAGAATCGAGGACGGAACGCAAACGATCGGCGACAGGATGGCACACATCTGCGCCACGTAAGGCGCGGCGAGCCATGAGAAATACGGAGCGATCAGCGACTCGGGAAAGCAACAAGCCAGGCTGCCGATAAAGTAGATGCGCCACGCGCGGGGCGAAGCATCATACGCGGCAAGAACACACCGTTTCAGATAAAGTCCCGCTTGGATGGCCGCCAGGATAACCAGCAGCAGTTCGCGGTAACCCCAGTCCGGCCAACTCCTGCAAAGCCTCACCCCCAGAAAGTAGGCCA
>JBEKYJ010000108.1:0-14774 GCA_049511095.1 Verrucomicrobiia bacterium | reverse complement strand
GGACCTGCACCCGTTAGCTGTACAGAATCTTGGGTGAGTCTGGGCACTGGTTTTACTCCTGTTGGTTGTGGTTGTTCAATCCTTCTTGCCTTCCTGCCCCCGAGGGGGCAGCCGCCGCCCGCGCGAATTCCCGTGGCGTGCGATTGCCCAGTGAACTGTGCGGTCGGCATTCGTTGTAATCCTGCCGCCACAGTTCGACGAGCGCACGCGCTTGCTCCAGCCGCTCGAACCAGTGTTCGTTCAGGCACTCATCGCGGAACTTCCCGTTGAAGCTTTCCACATACGCATTCTGCACTGGTTTCCCGGGCTCAATGAACTGCCACTGCACGCCGCGTTGATAGGCCCAACTGTCCACGGCTTGGCCGGTGAACTCCGGGCCGTTGTCACTGACCAGCCGCTCGGGTAGTCCGCGCACGGCACGCAGCCGTTCCAACACCCGCGTCACGCGCTGGCCCGTCAGCGAGGTGTCCACTTCCACCGCCAAGCATTCGCGGGTGAAGTCATCGACCACATTCAACAGTCGAAACCGCCGCCCGTCCGCCAACTGATCGCTCATGAAGTCCAGCGACCAGCGCTGGTTAGGCCGCTGGGCGACCACCGGCTTTTGGCCGCGCCACTTGGCAGTTCGTTTCTTGATTCGTCGTTTCACTTGTAAGCCTTCCTCTCGATAGAGGCGGAACACTCGTTTATGGTTGTCGGTCCAGCCTTCCCGCTGCAGCACGATCAACAGCCGTCGATAACCGAAGCGGCGGCGCTGGGCGGCCTTCTCCCGCAGGGCTTGGCGGAGCGGTTCATCGTCGCGTGGTTGAGCTTGGTAGTAGTAGCTGCTCCGAGGGAGTCGCATTAGCCCGCACGCCCGCTGACGGCTGACCGCGTGGTGCGCACACACGGCGGTCACCGTTTCGCGCTTGGCGGCGGGCGTCAGTACTTTCCCGACGCCACCTCCTTGAGAATCTGGATGTCGAGCGCTTGGTCGGCCACCAGCCGCTTGAGGCGGCGGTTCTCGTCTTCAAGTTGTTTGAGACGCTTGGCCTCGTTGAGCTCCAGCCCGCCGTACTTGCTCTTCCAACGGTAGTAGGTCCCTTCGCAGATCCCGTGCTGACGGATCAGCTCGGGCACTGGCAGGCCGCCCTCGGCCTGTTTGAGAATCGTGATAATCTGTTCTTCGCTAATCGTGATAATCTGTTCTTCGCTGAATCGCTTCCGTTTCATCTTGGCTCCTTGTGGCTCCCGCCACTTTATCGGCCAAGACTCACTCTGCAAACTGTCCAGTTTCAGGGGGCAAGGTCAAGATAGTTGCACATTTTTCAGTTGGGTTCGTTTGGTAAAAACACTCTTCTATAGAGAGCCGAGCCGCTGGGAGCGGGCCAACTCATCATCTTCTGAATCCCTGCCCGCCGCCGGTAGGGCGCGGTGGTCCACCGCGCCGTCCGCCCTGCTCCGTGGCCGTTCGCGGTGTCTAGGGCCCAAACCGTTCTCCTTATGTCAAACAACTGTCCCCATTCTACCCGCCCCGCCTTGCCGTGTCCAGCATAATTATCGCTTTTCGATAGCCGAGTGCAGTACTAGCTGCACGGAGCCGAGTCGGACGGAGCCGAGTGCAGCACTAACTGCACGGAGCCGAGTCCGACGAGACGCCGCTGTCGTGTGCGGCAAACGCCATATCGGGCGAACGCCCGATAGAGCAAGCGTCGCACGCCGCACTCCCGCGGCAAACGCGCCGAATGTTTGCCGACGGCGCAATCCCAGCGCTCCGGCCTGCCCCGGTTCCTTCATCGGGGTTGCCGTTGTCTCTGGTGTGGCGCGCGCCATCCCAGCGCATCCCCGTCGTGCTCCCCTCCACCGGAGGGGACTCAGGGGTGGGTTAGCGTCCGTGCACCGCGCCTGGCGAACCCGCCGCGACGAGTGGCACCGCTTTAGCATACCTTGCACCTCGCTAATGGCTGTTCATCACCTCACGATAAACCATCAACTCCACACCACCGATCGGCAACTAAGGACTTAATCCGTCGACGACGGCGGATGGCGCCATCGTGCTGGTCTTAGTCCACAGCCATATCTTCAAATATCCGATCAAATCGGACACTGGGATGCCGCTCCGGCCACAAATCAACGAACACCAGCGGCGGTGCCCCCCAGCCGATCTCTTCTTCCGTGTTACCGCAAAACATCTCCACGAGTTCCATAATCTTCTGGTACGTCTCTCCAGTCCGGCGAGAAACATCCACATAGGCAAGTTTCGTGCGACCCCTCTTCTTGCTCTCCCCCGCAAGAATCTCCTGGTATTGCAGCTCTCCTCTTCCCGATGTCACAATTAGGGGCACATCGCCGACCCCATCACACATCGCATGTAGATTCGCAGCAACCAAGAATGGAACCACTTTGAACGAGCCTGCAACGTATGCGAGCAGGTCATCACTATAACGCCTTTTATAAATTTCGTAGCCGATGGCCAGTACAAGGTCAGGATGATCGTAAAGCAGCTCAAGCTTTATAAATGCCTCCTGAGCAATCAGATTCCGCGCCTTCTCGAACGTATCCTTACGGGCCGGATCGGCGACGCACTCTCTTGACTCGAGTACACGTTCTTTTATTAGTTTCACCATGTTGTCAACACTGACGCTGTCAATCGCGCCAGTCTTATCGCTCGTCGGAATGGGATAGTGCCCGTATCGTCGCGCTACACCTCCATCAGACTCTCCATTTGAATATTCATACTCCGTCGCCCATCCAATCGAGTGTCGCACCTCCTCCATGAACTCGGTAAGCTTGAATGAATTAACGGCTACTGTGTCCCGACGGTGTCGTGCCTTAAACAAAACGAACATGTTCTCCGGTGGTGGCGCAGGCTTCATGCCGATCATCTGCGACCAAATACTTTGATACGAATACCCCGTTTGGTATGCGTCATCGATTAGGAACCACCGCTCAGCGACCGCCGGCTGTGGCACCAGATTCATGACGTTGTCTTCGTAGAGAATCGAAAGCGGCTTACGCAACACGAGCGCGATTCCGGCAGCCGGCGCAACCCCGCCCATTGCTATCCCTACCACACGGTCAAATTCACCGGGGCCATGGATATGATTCAATGCAGTGATGATCACCCGGCCCAGTAGATCAAGCTTTTCCTTACTATCTCCCGTAAAGAGCTGGGTCGGATCCCAGTTTGCATGGCAATTATATTCGCGGCACGTACCCACGCACGTACGATAGAGCGCGCTATCTTCCGGTGCTTCTCCGCCCTTCTCTACTTGCTGTGCGGCCCTTCCGGCAACCGACCATATTCTCTCACCGATGCGACGACTCCTGACATCGGCACTCAGTTCCCATCGTGGCAACTCCCTTAAGAGAGTCCATCGCAGCCCCTGAACCTCACGTCGACCAGATGCCATCATGACGACGGACATAAACCGCCCGTACGCAAGTGTGAGATTATCCACAGTTGCGCCGTCCCCTTTACAGTCAAAGTACTCTTTTACCGTGACAAGCAATTGCAGGTACGTATACCACATCGCGTAGTTGTATAACTCACATACGTCAGGTGACGACACTGTCGGTCGTCGGCTCAGCTCGGTTGCCGCGACCTTAAACGCTTGGTAAACGCCTATTGCATAACGATCGACCCTCAGTCCTTCCACAAACGGTGGCGTTGTCTTGCTTGCTTTCTCGGAGCCTTCCGCAAACCACAACTGTTCTACCTCTGCGTGATCATCGTAATATCTAACACGGCCCCGGAAGAATCGGTCAAAATCAGGATCGTCGCTACTAATTCGATCAGCGTCGCCATCGAACAGATGTCGATATCGGCTGACGTACTGAAATTGTCTGAGAATCTTGTATGGCACAAAGGCGGTCGGAGGCCGAAACCTTCTAAAGAAAGCACCACGACTTTCAGGTTCGTCGCTCAGAGTGGGCAACACTAACTGGCTCCACTCTTGCCGCGCCCCCTTGCTCGGCTCGAACCAAGACAGTTGCCCCAATATTAGCCATGCATTCAAACTGGCCTCATTAAGCATCTGCAGCGACAACATCGGAGCCGGTGTACGTAGCTGATCGCATAAATCGAGAATCGGGCGAAAATCATCCACGACAAGTGATACGGTATAGTCGATTCTTGGAACCTCAGCCGCCGCCAGTTTGCCCATCCCAATCTGTCGCGCAACTCTAACCATATTTGTAATCTCGCGAGGGCTTTTACGCCATAAGCGCCGCGCCGCCTTGCTTAAATCTGTCAGTTGAAGCCCCACTCCTCGACCGAACCGAATCAATACGCGCCGAAACAGTGAGCTGTGCGGCCTTGGAGACCGCGTCATGTTCTGCAGTGTCACCACCAATACGTATGAGCACAGAAGGCTGAGTGTGCTCTTTCTTTCAGACTCTGCATAAGCGATTGCCCTCCGCCCACCGCGTACCTGGTCCTCTGAATGCTTAAGCAACGCGTCAAGGTCCCTACACAGTTCCTTTCGCACTGGCGCAGTCTTCTGAAGCTGATAAAACTGATGCCGTGCACGCAGGGTGTGTATCACAAAATAGTAAAGTGATGCGCGACATCGGATTATCCAAAAGGCAGCGTAGACGATGAACATCCCAGTCACCAATGCTGCGAGAACAATTGGCAACGCAAATGGGCGTGTTATCAATTCCTCGATAGTGTTCATGCAGTTGGGATTCAGGGCGGCGGCAATTGACCGGGTGGCAGCATATGTCGCCCAATAGCACTTCGTACTCGGCAAGCAGGAGGTTCTGTAAAGAACATCCAGAATGCAATTGTTGTACATACCAATAGTATTCCATCAACCCAGCAGCAGCCGTTAAGCAAATAGCGCAAACGCGCTACAGGAAAGTCTAAACATAACGACTTTAGATCAAGCCTATCAAACTCACGCAGCGACACAAAGAATGCAGTAACGCTCGTTACGGTCATAAAGCCGAAAAAGAACTTCGCAACGCTATTCTCAAGCTTCTTTTGCCGTTTGAAGAAATTCACCAAGAACCAGCCCCCACACGTCACGGACAACGCCCAAGTAGAACCGACCACACGCTCTAGTTCCGCTTTCCAATCCAAGTCGCCAGACCACACCGATTCACAGGCAAGTAGAGACGGGATCAAGGGGACAAGCGCGATCATGATATAGTCTAAAAACCTAACCCCAAATGTATCTTGCTTTTTCGTTGACATCGCGCCTCATCAATTGGTCTCGCTAATACCCAGAAGACACCGCGATCCTAGAATAACGCCACCAAAACACGTACAGCAAGTCTATTCTGACGAAGAGCGTGCGGTGTCGGATTGCCGGCAAACGGAAACTTCCAATCGCCTAAAGTGAGTTCATCAACACCATTGCAGCTTCTTTTCATCAGTGAAGATGCGCAGCACACAAACCGGAAGCCAAGTGCGACGATCGGTAGCGAGGTCGCGCAAGCTGCTCAGGCCTTGCTGTAAACCTCCGCGCCCTTCTGGACGAATTCCTTGCTCTTTTCTTCCATTCCCTTCTTCAGCGCCTCCTCGGCGGCAATCCCCTGCTCTGCCGCATATCTCTACGGGCCGCTCTCCCTCGCCCTCATGTACTTCATACCCGACCGCCGCGTTGAACAACGTCCACGAATGATTCCAGAATGCGGGTGTGACAGGCGGGCGCTAAGTCAACTCACGCCGCTTCCTTGAGCAACGCGTCCAGATCCAGCGGATGCGTGAACATCTCAACGCCACCTTCAGGCGCGCGGGGCCACTGCTCTCGAGGACGATCCCAGTAAAGTTCCACCCCGTTGCCATCTGGATCGCGCAGGTAAATCGCCTCGCTCACGCCGTGGTCGGAAGCGCCTTCGAGCCGGATCCTCGCCTTCACCAGGCGACGCAACGCGTCTGCGAGGAGCGCGCGCGTCGGATACACAATCGCGACGTGGTACAACCCCGTCGTGCCCGGCGGAGGCGGCGACCCGCCCTCACTCTCCCACGTGTTCAATCCGATATGATGATGATAACCGCCCGCCGAGACAAACGCCGCGCTCTGGCCCATCCGTTGCGTCAACTCAAACCCCAGCACGCCGCAATAAAACGCCAGCGCCCGCTCCAGATCCGCCACCTTCAAATGCACGTGGCCAATCCTCACTCCCGCGTCTATCGTCGCCGCGCGTTTCATAACGCCGGTTGGGATGCTGGACGCCGACCGGGGGTTTCATGGCGCGATTTCAGAAGAGTGACGGCCCGAACATCTGGCTTCGTATCGCTTTCAACAGCCTCTTGCCACACGACCCGTCGCCTGTGCCTAATGCTCTCCATTCGTGCAACCCACATTTCCCGCGGTGCCGCACTTCACCAGAATATCTACTGACAACAGCCTCTTGTTCCCAATCCACTCTTGCCACACGACCCCCTCTCTTGCCATGATGGTCTCCAGTGGAGACTATCATCGATGGCCACTGACCAATTTGCCAAGCCGAGTCGGACGAGACGCCGCTGTCGTTTGCGGCAACCCTTGTGACAGGCTCGTGCCACCTCGTTATATTAAATATCCTTCGCGACAGGCCGGCCTACGGTTACGAGATCGTCCGCCGCGTCTTCGAACAGTCCCGCCATACCGTCCTGTGGCGTAAGTCGACGGTGCATCGCGTGCTCTGGCATCTGGAGACGCAAGGGCTCGTTGTCAGCCAGTGGCGGAAAGCCGGAAGAAGTCGGGAACGGAAGTATTACCGCCTCACGGTTCGCGGGCAGCGCGCTTGGCGAACACGCCGCGACCAGTGGCACAGCTTTAGCACGCTCCTCAACGCCCTCCTTGGCCTCTAGCCCGCCGCCTCGAACAACGTCACATCGATTGAGGTGCAATTCGGTGGGTACTTCCGCACGTCTTCGGCGGTTTTCATTCGGCGTGGCGCAGTTTCTCCAATTCCGCACGCAACGGCAACCAGTATCGACGGTCCCGTTCGCGTTCGACGGATTCCTCGACCGTCAACGCCCGTTCTAATTTCTTCGTCTCGCCAAGCGCCGCCTGGGCGAGCAGTGGTCGCTTCGAAACCAACCGCCGGCTAAGTGTGCTGTGACGTTGGGCGAGTTCCACAAGCAGTTGCGGCGTGCGAAGTTCCTGAAGCCAGAAACGGATTTGCGACGGACGGGGACGGGCGCTGTTCTGAAAATAATGCGCCTCTACCAGGCGGCGGATCATTGGCCAGTCCTTGTCACGCTGGGTCTTCTTGGCTTGCACCAGATCGGGCAATCCGAGCAAATCGCAACGTGTGCCATCTGGCAGTTCGATCGTTGTGCGGCGTTTCCAAAGTGTTGCGAACGCATCCACCCCGCGCATCCTCGACATGACATCCACGCGCATCCGCAAGGCTTCCGAATGCCGGCAACGAAAGTGAATGGCGTGGCCGCGCCGCAGATATTCCAACTCGAAGGGCGGCACGGTAATGACTTCGGCTCGTAAATCGTCAAGCGCCCGACGCAGCCGCGAGAGATTGGCAGCATCGGCAAGGATGGCCAGATCCGTGTCGCGGCTAAACTCGGCCGCGCCGTAGAACACGCAAGCCTGTCCGCCCATGAGCAGGGCGCGGACGCGGCGCGCGCGCATCGAAGAAAGGACTTTGCGTATCGGGTTCGGGATCAAGTGAGCCTCCGAGAGCGAGATAGGTTTGCCAGAGTTTCTCGCTTTCCAGCCAGCGTTGGATGGGCGTGAGCCTATACCACTCGGCCCACTCGCCTTCAACCAATTGTTCCGGCTGAATCATGTAAGACGGATAACAGATTTACGCCTTGCTGTAAACCTCCGCGCCTTGTTTCACAAACTCCTTCGACTTTTCTTCCATGCCTTTCTTCAGCGCCTCCTCGGCGGCAATCCCCTGCTCCGTGGCATACTTCCTCACGTCTTCCGTGATCTTCATGCTGCAGAAGTGCGGGCCGCACATGCTGCAGAAGTGGGCGAGCTTGGCGCCTTCGGCAGGGAGCGTTTCATCATGAAATTCGCGGGCGGTGTCGGGATCTAGGCTGAGATTGAACTGGTCTTCCCAGCGGAATTCAAACCGGGCTTTGCTCAGGGCGTCGTCGCGCTGTTTCGCGCCGGGATGACCTTTGGCCAAGTCGGCGGCGTGCGCTGCGATCTTGTAAGCGATGACGCCGTCCTTGACGTCCTTTTTGTTCGGCAAGCCGAGGTGTTCCTTCGGCGTGACGTAACACAGCATCGCGCAGCCGTACCAGCCGATCATCGCCGCGCCGATGGCGCTGGTGATGTGGTCGTAGCCGGGTGCGATGTCGGTCGTGAGCGGGCCAAGCGTGTAGAACGGCGCTTCGGCGCACCACTCAAGCTGCTTGTCCATGTTCTCCTTGATGAGATGCATCGGGATATGGCCCGGGCCTTCGTTCATGACCTGGCAACCGTGCGCCCACGCGATCGTGTTGAGTTCGCCCTGTGTCTTCAACTCAGCGAACTGCGCTTCATCATTGGCGTCGGCAATCGAGCCGGGTCGCAGTCCATCGCCCAACGAAAAGCTCACGTCATACGCCGCCATGATTTCGCAAATCTCGGGGAAGCGCGTGTACAGGAAACTTTCTCGATGATGCGCCAGACACCATTTCGCCATGATCGAGCCGCCCCGACTGACAATGCCCGTCACACGATTGGCCGTGAGCGGTATGTACCGCAGCAGCACCGCCGCATGCACGGTGAAATAATCCACGCCTTGCTCGCATTGCTCGATAAGCGTGTCGCGATACACTTCCCACGTCAATTCCTCGGCTTTGCCGTCGACTTTTTCGAGCGCCTGATAGATCGGCACGGTGCCAATCGGCACGGGGCTGTTCCGCAAAATCCACTCGCGCGTCTCGTGGATGTTCTTGCCCGTGGACAAATCCATCACCGTGTCCGCCCCCCACTTCGTCGCCCAACGCATCTTCTCGACCTCTTCCTCGATGGAACTCGCCACGGCACTGTTGCCGATGTTGGCGTTGATCTTCACCAGGAAATTGCGGCCAATGATCATCGGTTCGCTTTCGGGATGATTGATGTTCGCGGGAATGATGGCGCGGCCCCGCGCCACTTCGCTGCGGACAAACTCGGGCGCAAGCCCCTCGCGAATCGCAATGAACTCCATCTCGGGCGTAACGATTCCCTGTCGCGCGTACTGCAACTGAGTGACAATCTTGCCGGGTTTCGCGCGGAGCGGCTTCCGCCGCAGCGTGACAGGGATCTCGCGGTCGCTGCGACCGGCGATGGGTCTGTAGGATGACGAGGTTTCTTCGACGTCGCCGCGACCGAGAATCCATTCCCGTCTCAGCGCCGGCAGGCCGCGGTTCACATCGCCGTGAAACGCCGGATCGCTCCACGGGCCGCTGGTGTCATACACGCGGACGGGTTCGTTCACCTCAACGCGTCCCGTGTGGCTGACCGTGGGCGACAATTCAATCTCGCGGGACGGCACGCGCACGTCCTTGTGCTGCTTGCCCACAACGTGGACTTTCTTTGACTTCAGAAATGCCCCGCTGCTGTGCTCTTCCCCACTGCCATTCTTCGGTGCGATCATCTGTTGCCTCCCCGCCCCGACAACTCTCGGAGCTAAAATCAAAAAGCCGACCCTGAAATCCAAGAGTCGGCTTCGCTACATGTTTCCCTACGCCAGCATTACCTGGATCAGGTTCTATGGGTTTGTTCTCAGCCCCGAACGCTTTCGGGGCACCCCAAACGAATCTGCCTATGAAATTATCAATTAAACGATTTGCCGCAGCCGCAGCTCGAATGCGCGTTCGGATTCTTGATCTTGAACCCCGAACCCTGCAGGCTGTCCTCGTAATCGATCTCGCTTCCCTTGAGGAAATTCAGGCTCATGGGATCGATCACCACTTCCACGCCATCCTGCGCCACCACCGCATCATCGGGCTTCTTGTCGTCGAACGCCATGCCGTATTCCATGCCCGAGCATCCGCCCGTTTCGATGTACACGCGCAACGGCTTGTCCTGCGCACCCTGATCCACGCGCAACGTCTTGATGTGCTTCGTGGCGTTTTCCGTCAGTGTAATCATATCTCGTCACCACCAAACCGCCGTCACACTGTAACAAGCGGGCCGCCCCCTGTCAAACTCGCCTCTGCACTTCCTCTACTCGATCACCACCGCGCCATACCCCACGACGCTCGTGTAATCGCCGCTGACGTCGCCGCTGGTGCTGTACTCGAGCAGTTCCGCATGCTTCGCGCCAAGCTTCTTGGCCGCACAGAGAACGACGTACGTGGCCGCGACGCCACACATCGATACCTCCACGTCGATCACGCGATCCATCAGCGCCTCGGGATCCAGATTCACCACCGCGTCCAGTACCAGCTTGTCTTTGATTTTGGCCGTCTCCTGGCTTTCGTAGTGGTTCAAGTCCGTCGAGGCCAGCAGCAGCACGGGTCTGCCGTAACTCCGCACGACCTGCGCAATGGCCGTGCCGATCTCCCGCAGGTCGCGGCGTCCCCCGCTCTCGGGCCAGTTGCCGCCGATCATCAGGGGCACGATGCGCACGTTTGGATTCGCCCGCAAGAGCATCGGCAATTGGACCTCCAACGAGTGCTCCTGAATGTGAGCGCGCGCGTCTTCGGCAAACAAATCGCAGCTATCGAGCAGGTCGCTCGCCAGTGGTTCGGCCACGGGCACGTCGCCCACGGGTGTCTGCCACACCCCCGCGCTGTAGATGGCGTACCGGCTCCCGACATTGTGATGGTTGGGGCCAATGAGGATCACCCGGTCGGGGATCTCGACGCTGGAGTACAACAGGCCGGCGGTGTGGCCCGAGTACATCCAGCCTGCGTGCGGACAGACAATCGCGATCGCCCGGCGTTTGGGCGTAGTGGGACGGACGAGCTTGTCCAGCGCCGCGTCAACCTCCGCCGCGGTCGCGGGATAAAATTGGCCGGCTACGGCTGGGGGACGGATCATGTGTTGCCTTTCGGGCCGCCATGGTTAGATTGACTTCGGGAACCGCCGATGAAGCTCACTGCGTCCGAATTTGAAAAACTCGTCGAGGACGGCCTGACACTTATTCCTGAAGAAATCCGGTCCCGGATCAGCAACGTGCAACTCGTCATCGAAGAGGAACCGAGCGATGAACTGTTGGACGAACTGGGGGTGCCACCCGATGAAATGTTGTTCGGTCTGTACACCGGCGTGCCGCTGACGGAACGCACCGTTGAATACTCGGCGTTGCCGGATCGCATCATCATCTTCCGCCGTCCCCTGCTCGAGGAGTTCGATAATCCCCTCGAGATCCGTCGTGAAGTCGCCCGCACGGTCATCCACGAGGTCGCGCATCACTTCGGCATCGACGAGGACCGCCTCGCCGAACTCGGCTGGGAGTAACTCCCCAGCCTTTCGGGATTAGTCTACCACCGCGTGGATGGATTCCGCAAGAACGCTCAGCACCCGGTCCAGTTGCTCGCTGCTGATGCAATACGGCGGCATCAGAACGATCGTGTTCCCGATCGGGCGCGTCAGCACGCCCCGTTTGCGCATCTCCAAACAAACTTTGTGACCCACCCGGTCGGTCAACGCGTACGGCCCAAGTTCCACAGCGGCGAGAACCCCGATCTGCCGCACTTCCGCCACGTGTGGCAACGTTCTGATTCGTTCCAATCCTGCTGAAAGCCGAGTGCCGAGTACCGACACCCTTTCCAACACCCGCTCTTCCTCGAACACTTGCAGATTCGCCAGCGCCGCCGCGCAACCGAGTTGGTTGCCCGTGTAGCTGTGGCCGTGAAAGAAGGTCTTGAACTCGCCGTAGTCGCCGAGAAACGCATCGAACACTTCTTCCGTCGTCAGCGTCGCCGCCAGCGGCAGGTAGCCGCCTGTCAGACCTTTCGCCACAGCCATCAAGTCGGGCGTCACGCCTTCCTGTTCGCAGGCGAACATCGTCCCCGTGCGCCCGAACCCGGTCATTACCTCGTCCGCGATAAGCAACACGCCGTGGTCCGTGCATAGCCCACGCA
The DNA here is from genome assembly GCA_049511095.1 of Verrucomicrobiia bacterium. GTDB lineage: Bacteria > Verrucomicrobiota > Verrucomicrobiia > Palsa-1439 > Palsa-1439 > Palsa-1439. The sequence goes on along the minus strand of JBEKYJ010000108.1, from coordinate 2,827 downwards.
ACTCGCCCAGCCATCCACGCGGCCAGAGTTTCATTCCCGCCGCCCCCTGCACCAGCGGCTCGATGACAACGGCCGCAACGGTTTCGCCCTGCTCCCGCATGATCTTCGTCAATGATTGCAACTCGCTCACCCGGATGACATCGAAGAGTAGCGGTTTGAACGCGGCATGAAACAAATCGATCCCACCAACGCTGACTGCGCCGAGCGTGTCGCCGTGATAAGCGTCCGCGAACGCCACGAACCTCGTGCGTCGCGGTTGCTGGCGATGCCGCCAATACTGCGCCGCCATCTTGATGGCCACTTCCATCGCCGTCGAACCATCATCGGAATAAAACACGCGGGCCAGGCCGCGCGGAGCAAGCTCCACCAGCCTCTCAGCCAGCCGGATGGCCGGTTCATTGGAAAGACCGAGAAAGGAAGAATGCGCGATGCGATCGACTTGGTCCTTGATGGCTTGCGTGATCTTCGGATGCCGATGACCGTGCAGGTTTGTCCAGATCGAGGAGTTCGCGTCGAGATACTCGCGTCCGTCCGTGTCTCGAAGAATCGCGCCCTTCCCCGACTCGATAATGACGGGCTCCTCCGCCATCCAGTCCTTCATCTGCGTGAACGGGTGCCAGACGTAACGATGGTCTTTGTCAGCGAGCGAGTCCACTGAACTCCTGCAAGAAGCGCGCGATGTCCCGAGACTCATGCAGCGCCGTCACCGTCACGCGCAAGCGCGACTTTCCTTTCGGCACGGTCGGGAAGCGGATGGCGGGAACAAAAATGCCCCGCTCGTACAACTTGCGCGATGTTTCGACCGCGGCGGCTTCATCGCCGATGATGATCGGAATGATCGGACTGCGCGATTCGTTCTGGACACCGAGCGCCGACAAGCCGTTCTTCAATTCGCTGACATTGCGCCAAAGCTTATCACGTCGCTGGTGACCTTCCTCGCTCATCACAAAGTCGACTGCCGCCGCTGCCGCCGCGCACACGGCCGGCGGCAACGCCGTCGAGTAAATCAGGCTGCGGGCGCGATTGCGCAGGAAGTCAATCAGCGTCTGCGACCCCACGACGAAGCCGCCCGCGCATCCGAGCGCCTTGCTGAGCGTGCCGAGCGTGATGTCGATCTTGTCCTCCACACCGGCCGCTTCAGCGAGACCGCGACGGTTCTTGGCATACAACCCGGTCGCGTGCGCCTCGTCGATCATCAACCACGCGCCGTGCTTCTCTTTCAATGCGACGATCTCCGCCAGCGGCGCCAGATCGCCGTCCATCGAAAACACCGTCTCGGTGATGATCAGGGTGCGTCGCGAGGAATCGCATTGACGGACAATGGCGTCGAGTTTCTTGAGATTCAGGTGCGGATACACGCGAATGGTCGCGCCGCTCTGCCGCGCGCCGTCGATGATGCTGGCGTGATCGAGCTTGTCGAGAATGACCGTGTCGCCCTCGCCCACCAGCGCCGTAATGGCGCCCACGTTGGCGGCGTAACCGCTCCCGAACACAATCGCCGCTTCCTTCGCCTTGAACACGGCCAGTTTGCGTTCCAACGCCTCGTACGGCTCCAGGTTCCCGCACACGAGTCGCGAGGCGCCGGCGCCGACCCCATACTTCTCAATCGCATCCGAGGCGGCGCGTTTCAGCAACGGATCGTTCGCGAGCCCGAGATAATCATTGCTGGAGAAATTCAGAAACTCACGGCCATCAATCCGGATGCGCGGACCCTGCGCCGAAGCGACCGTCCGCAGGGCGCGGTACAGACCCGCCGCGCGGGCCTGATCGAGTTCGCCGCTGAGTTGGTCATCGAGATTTGGCATTCGGAGGGCTGGATTCCTTCGGCCTACCTGGCTTCATCGACGATCACCTCGCCTCCGACCATGGAAAAGCTTACCGTCTTGTCCGCATAAACGACCGACTCATACGGGTCGCCTCCCACAGCGTCCAACGGCACGGCAATCAGGTCGGCCCAGGCACCCGCGCCAATCCTCCCGAGCTTCTCGGTCTGGTTCAACGCTTTCGCGGCGTTCACGGTGGCAAACTCCAACAACTCCTGCGCTGACATCCGGGGAAACATCTGGCCAAACGTCTGCAACTCGTCGAGCATGCTTAAGTTGTCGTTGCTCGCCATGCTGTCCGTGCCCAGGCAGACATTGATTCCCTGCGCCTTCCATGTATTCAGCGGCGGCATGCCCCGATTGAAGAACCGATGTGACTTCGGGCAATGCACCACGTGTGTGCCGGTCTGCTTGAGCAGCGCCACCTCCAAAGGAGTAAGGCAATTCGCATGCGCCGCGATGCAGTTTGGCCCGAGCACGCCGTACTCGGACATCAATTGCGTCGGCCCCGCCCGTTTGCAATCAGACATGTCACGGCCCGCGCGCACAAAATAATCATGCATATGCCCGGTCCCGCGGCGAATCATGTCGTCTTCCTCTTCCGACTCGGCGAGATGCGTTGTGATCGGGATGTTTCGCCCGTGCGCGTACTGCGCACACAACCGATATAACTCTCCGCTGGCTGTGTACGGCGCGTGCGGCGAAAACCCGAACCCTCCGCGCTCGACGGCGTGCGCGGCAATGTACTCCAACGCTCCTGTCGCTGTCGCCTTGGCTTCCTCCGAGCGGTTGAAATCCATCACCTCGAGACACCACCACACGCGCAGCTTCGTCGGCAGAACCTGATCGAGCAACGCCGGAAACGATTCGATGTTCACAATGGTTGTGGTGCCGGAGCGAGCCAACATATCGAGACCCCATTGGATTCCCTCGACATATTCTTTGTCGGGATGGAGTTGCCTGGCGGCAACCAACTGGAGAATCCATTCCGTGAAGCTGCCCCG
>JBEKYJ010000107.1:0-13705 GCA_049511095.1 Verrucomicrobiia bacterium | reverse complement strand
GTTCTTTGACGCGCTTTACGTAGTCCGCGCCATGAATCACGGTCACTCTGCGGGCATCAAGGAACGGTGGGTTGCCAATGATGGCCTCGACTTCGGGCCACGGGGTGAAAAGCGCATCGCGACAGAGAATGTTGTCGTCGAGGTTATCGAGCGGCAGGTCCTTTTCAAATTGAAGGGCGGCGGTATCGCCGCCGGGCAGCACGTCGCGGTGTTCCTCCCAGAATTTCTCGCCGTCGCGATGGGCAAGCCTGCGCCCGAGCATAAGGGTCACTTTGGCCAGTTCGACGGCGAATTCGTTCACATCGAGCCCGTAGAATTGCCGCGGACTGATACCGGAAGCGATGCCGATGCGCTCGAAGGTGGACTGTTGTTGGGTGAACAATTTCAGGAGCAGCCGCTGTTCGATGTCATGCAAGGCCCGGTAGGCGACATAGAGGAAGTTGCCGCTACCGCAGGCAGGGTCGAGGACACGAAACTTGCGGAGTTCGTCGAGCAGTTTGATGAGGTCCGGTCCGGTTTTGGCTTCCGCGAGGCGTTCATCCCACGGGCGGACAATCGTGGGGCGGACGACCTTTTGAATGTCGGATTCGTAAGTGAAGTGCGCGCCGAGAGCGTGGCGTTGGGCTTTGAGTAAGCTGCCTTCGAACAACGTGCCGAAGATCACGGGTTGGACTTTCGACCAGTTTTCCTTGGAGGCTTCAAAGAGCAGCCCAAGTTCTTTCGGTTGGAGAGCGATGGGTTCGACCTTGGCGAATAATCCGCCGTTGAAGTAGTCAACGCCGCCATAGCGTCCAGCACGGGCCGGTTTGTCATCGTTCATCTGGCGGAAAAGACCGCCGATAAGATCGTAGCTGCTCGCGCCGTGGATGCACTCATCGACCAACGTCGTAAACAGATCCTCAGGAAGCAGGCCGATATCTTCTGAAAACATCGCAATGACGGCCTGGAGAATGAAGCGTTGGGCGCGCTCGCGCGGTTCGCCACGATGAACAAGCTCGTTGAATACCAAGGCGACATTGTTGGCTGCTTCGCGAGTAACCTCGACCCAATTGTTGCCAAAGATCGGGCGAAATTGTCTGAAGAAAAGAAAGTTCAGGGCGCTATGGCGTTCGGGCAATTCGCTTACCTTGACGCGATCGACGGGTTCGTTGAGTTGCGTGTTGAAGTCGTAAATCCAGAATTCATCGAAATTGCACAACACCACGTAGGGCGGGCGGTGAGGGACAAGGTTAATCCAGTAATCGAAAGTCTGTTGATAATGATGGGACAACTTCGCCCCGCGCGATTTCATTTCAATCAGCGCGCGGCCCGGCCAAACGAAATCGGCGTATTTCGTTTTTTGGCCGGGGAAACGGACACGACGCTCAAAGGTCGAGCCTTCGGGAAGTGTGTTCGCGTCGTTGCTGAAGGCTTCCAAGAGGTGCAACAGAAAGATTTGCGCTTCGCTCTTCTCATCGCCCTTCATGCCGGCAGCGAACTCAGCAAAATCCCGAAAGCCTCGTTCAAGAGATGTCATTTTAACGGATCGAAGGACTGGAAACCATCATGGGGAGCAGTCTATAGCGTGCGAGACTCTTCGACAAGCCCACCGTGGCGGGTAACCCCTCCTTTGGCGGGTAAACCCACCTGCGGCGGGTAGCGGATGCATCTTAGCGACCCTGTAACAGGTCGCAATACAAGAGTAGTACGTAGATCGCATATAATTCCGTGACAAGCTATGTCCATATGTGGCTAATATGCGCGTATGTCTGACTGGCGATTGACTCCGCAGAACGCGGCGTTGGTGGTGATCGACGTTCAAGAGAAACTCATGAACGTCATGCCACAACGCGCCGAGATGATGACGTCGCTCCAGAAACTCATCGGCGCGGCGCGCATCTTGAAACTGCCGACGCTCGTGACCGCGCAATACGTCAAGGGCCTCGGCCCGATCTGCACCGAGATCACCGAGGCAACACCGGGGATTACGCCGATGGAAAAAATGGCCTTCTCCTGTTGCGGTTCCGAGGAATTCATGCGCGCGATCAAAAAACTCGGCCGACAGCGCATCATTCTCTGCGGCATCGAGGCGCATGTTTGCGTCCAGCAGACGGCCATCGATTTGATGAAGGATTACTTCATTTACGTCGTCGCCGACGCCATCGGCTCACGGCACCGGCACGACCACAAGGTCGCCGTCGAACGCCTCCGCGATTGTGGCGCGGTCATCACCACCGTCGAGTCCGCCGTCTTCGAACTCCTCCGCGAATCCGGCACCGCCCAGTTCAAACAAATCTTGCCGCTGTTCAAGTGATACGACGACGCCCAGCAGCCCGTTGAAAAACGGGTGGGCCGAGGGCAGCAGGCGCAAAATGCAAGCACATTTCCCAAAGAAGTTGTAGGCCGCGTGCCCTCACGCGGCGGTATGTTAGATTCTTCAACGGCTTCACAGAACCTGCACCACTTGGAGAGACGCAACGGTCTGGCTCCAGCCGCAACGGTTTCAACTTGGCGGAAATGAGCGCACTGAAAAAGCTGATTGACACCGCCGACAAACCGCCGAACACTTGCCCCGATCCGAGCGGGGCTGTCCACCGCCAACGCTTGCCACGTCACACATGGTTGACCACGTTTCATGTGGCCAAGACCAGCGCCGCCGGGGCGAACAGGGGGCGTGAGGGAAAGCGTGTTGAATGGCAGCATTTGTTGATATGATTGAATTTAGCTATAAAGGCGCTAAGCGGAATGCAACCCTATTACAATAGGTGGAATGCGGCAAAGCAAACTGTTGGGCTTTTCAACGGAGGCAGAAATGACGCCGGATAAAGAGCCGGATTCGTCCTCGTCTGCTCTTGAAGCAGGTTTTGATTGTATCATTCTGAACCCGGGCAAAATCACGGTCAGCGACAAAATCGGTACATTCTTCCTCAAGGATTCAGTAACAAGACGCGCGAGGTGCCTACTGAAGGACGGGGTCTTCTCTCTCCATACAACTGATTCGGTCGGCGTGGATGTAGAGCTTTTCTCCGTACCGGCACAAGAAGTTGACCGGGTTACGTATGCCGAAGTTCCCAAAGAGCAACAGGTCTTAGATGTGGTTAAGAGCCACGCTGCCTACAGTGCTGCCACGGGTGTTCTGATTGCTCTTGTCATCTTCTGGCAACTTCGCGAGAGAGGAGAATTAACTGGGGCATTTTTCCTGATTTTCGCGGCAGGTGTTGTGGTTGTTTTTGCCCTTGGAGGTGCGCTTCTTGGGTGGATCAAAGGCAATGTGGGGTCGGAATCAGCACGAAGTCTGACAGAGTACCGGCTGGAGAAATTAGGCGAACTGCTCGTGGGCTTTCGCGTCGAGCCTAGCCAAAGCCAAAGTGTGAGCAGGTTAATCCAATTGGCCGGGTGGCTACCCAGGAAAACATAGGGCGGACATAAGATGAAAGGTGCAGGTTATTCGTAGGCGGAAATACCCAACATCGCAATCAACGCGACGGGCAAAGCCGCGCGAATTATCGCGGGCGTTGGCATGAGAGGAGGAGATTATGGATCCCGAAGCGGTGAGAACTTGGGGGCGAGAGACAATGCAGGCAGAAGGACTGATCTGGAAGGCGTTTTTTCATTGGCTTGGCTTGATGATTGTTGGTTCAGTAATGATGCCCATCCTACCTTTCATCATCATGCTTGGAGGAACTCCGAAAATCGTACAGGCGGTGTACTCGTTTTTCATCATCATCCCCGTGTTGATTCTGTTCCAATTCAACGCCGTCATGTACTTCCTGCTGGCGATGTTCGGTGTGTCCCTGAACTACGACGGCGCACTCTACGCGGCAGTGAAATGGATCGAACGGAAGAAACTCTACGAAGCGACGGACTCGAAGAAGTAGTCAGGCCTTGACTGCGGTTGGGAAACAGGGAGATGCCAACAACGCCTCGCACCGTATTGTCAACCCTGGCGGGTAGCCAAACGGTGAAGGCTGACGGTACCGCCCTCCGTCTTTGGCTTCGCCGCGGCCACCAGCGGGGCGGTGATTTTTTCGTAGAGGCCGAAGCCGAGCCGGTGGGAGCGGCGAGACGCAAGTCCGAAGGCTTTCGGACAGCCGAAGGCCGAGCCGAGCGGGAGCGAGCGAGTGCAAAAGTATTCGACGCGGTGGCGGTCGCTGGGGAACGGTTCGGGCCGGTAACAGCGATCCACGGCGCGGTCGAGTTCTTGATGTGCTTTCAGTGATGATGGTGGGGGCCGGCGCAGCCGCAGCCGCCGCCTTGCGCGGCGAACACGGAAAGTTTCTTTGTCAGTTTCTTCGAGCCGCAATGCGGGCAAGCGACCGTGCCTTCCCACTTCGTCGAACGCACCAGCGACTCGAAATCTTTTTCGCACCTGCTGCAGACAAATTCATAAAGCGGCATGACGTTGTTTCCTTTGAAAACTTACTGCTGGTTACTGTCCAGGAGTTGTTTCATTTCCGGGCTGGGCTCGCGGCGCGGGGCCTGCACCTGCTTGACCTTGCTCTGGATGACGGTCGAATGGAATGGAATACCGAGGACGTGTTGGGTAATGGCAACGTCGATCTCGATGCGTTTGTTGACGAATTGCACGTCGAGACGCGCGCCGACGATGCCCTGCGCGAGTGTGCGTTGTTCCGTGTCTTCGTACACGATCTCGATGTCGGTCGGCGCGAGAACGATGTCGAATTTCTTCGCGTCAACGATCAAATCCTGTTTCACGGAATCCATCGTGGTATCGCTGACAAAATCGAGTTGATGATCGACCCGCTCCGCAAAGTCGCTCTTCGCCTTGAGCGCGTGCAGGCTTTGGACAAAGCCGTACCCGATCAAAACGACGATCACTACGATGAGCAAGCCTTTCACTTCGGCGCTCCTTCCAAAACTTTCTGGGTCGTGCGAAAATGTGTCTTGGCCACCTTGCCCAACGCGTCTCGTCCATGCTTCGCGACCAGTTCGCGTCCCGCTTCCTGGACCGCCGCCGACGCGCCCTTGGGCAGCTTCACGCCGTATTCCTTGCCCAGCCGGCGCAACCGCACGACGAATTCGTCGCGCGCGATGATCGACGCCGCCGCCACCGCCAAATCGCTCTCGGCCTTGTGCCGTTGCACGAGTTCGATCTTCCGCCCGCGCGCCATCAACGCGCGCTCGATGATGCGTTTGTTGCCAAACTGGTCGGAGATGGCCTTCGGGCTGTCCACCCGGCCCAATAGATTCTCAATCACCCGGGCGTGGCCCCAACCCAGGATATCGTTCACATTGCGCATTCGCGCGTGCAGTTCATTGTACTTCTCCGGGCCAATGGCCACAACATTCGTCACGCACCCCGACGACGTGCGAATTTGCTTCGCGATCTCCGCGATCCGCGCGTCGCTCTTGATCAGTTTACTGTCCCGCACGCCGATTTCCATCATCTCCCGCGCCGCGGCTTCGTTCAAAAACGCGCCCGCGATCACCAACGGCCCGAAAAAATCGCCCTTCCCGCTTTCATCCACGCCGATGCGTGGTTCCAGCATCGTCGGATCGAGAATGTGTTCGTAACCCAGCCGCGCTTCGCCGAGCAATTGCGGTTCGAGGTAGAACTGCACGAAATCGGTTGTCCCCTTCCCTTGCACGACGAGCTTGCCGCTGGTGTACACCGCCACGTTGACCTTCTCGCCCCGATGCTCCGCCCCGAAGTGTGCGTACGGGATCTCGCGAAACATGAATCCCCGCGCCTGCAAATCGCGCTTCAGTTGCGCGATCTTGTCAGCGTCCAGCGTGCACGTGTAGGATGAGCGTTCGGCCATGGCGACACGATTTCATACACCTGCCGTGCGGGTCAACACCGGATTGCGACGCGTCTTCCACCGCGACCTGCTCCGCTGGTATCGGCGGCGGTGCCGCCAACTCCCGTGGCGCGCGACCCACGACCCCTACCGCATCTGGGTCAGCGAAATCATGCTCCAACAAACCCGCGTCGAAACCGTGCGCCCCTACTACGCCCACTGGTTGCGGGCGTTCCCGACCGTGCAGGCGCTGGCCCGGGCCACGGACGACCGCGTCCTGAAGCTCTGGGAGGGACTCGGCTATTATTCGCGGGCGCGGAACCTGCATCGCGCCGCGCAGATCGTCGTCCGCGATCGCGGCGGCAAACTGCCTCACACCATCGACGGGTTGCGCGGGCTCCCCGGAATTGGTCGCTACACCGCCGGCGCGATTGCCAGCATCGCGTTCGGTGAACGGGCACCGCTGGTGGACGGCAACGTGGCGCGCGTGTTCGCGCGAATCTTCGCCATCCGCGCGGATGTCCGGTCGCCACGCACAATGCAGTCCCTCTGGCAACTTGCCGAAGATTTGCTTCCCGATACGGGTCCCGGTGAGTTCAACCAAGCGTTGATGGAACTGGGCGCGTTGGTATGCACGCCGGCCAACCCGCGCTGCGACGTTTGCCCGATGCGACGTGTTTGCCGGGCCCGCGCATGCGGACTGGTCGGGCAACTGCCAAAACGCGGCAACAAACCGCCAGTCGTGCGCGTCGGAGCCAACGCGGCGCTGGTCAGGCATGGAGGCAAAATCTTGTTGCAACGGCGTCCCCAACGCGGCTTGCTGGCAAACTTCTGGGAGTTGCCCCGGGCCGACGGACGGCAGTTCCGCCTGGGCCGCCAACTCTGCGAGGTGCGGCACACCATCACTCATTACAAAATCGCGATGCGCGTGCTGGAATGCGTTCCGCGTGTACCGTTTCGTTCCAATGGCCGATGGCGATGGGTGACGCGCCGGCAACTGCGCGTCCTGGCGTTGCCGGCGGCGCATCGGCGGGCGATTGACCGGGTCCTGTCCGCGGAGTAGCTACACCAACGGCAATTGTTCGTCCCCGTCCGGCACGGTGCAAGCCCGCAAGGATGGATACCGTTCCCGCAGCGCCACGGGAGCCCGCACCGCTGTGCCGGGGGGCGTCAGGCGCGCTTTCAACTGCAAGGCGTTGGAAAACGCCTTCGCGTCCTTGTGATTGTTGAACACGGCAAACGTCTTCTTCGTCCGCGCCGCGGTTTTCGCGATCGGCGTCAGGAGATCGTCCAATTCCGTCGCCGAGTACAGGTAATCGTACCGTCCACCGTATACGTCCTGTTTCTCACGGAACCAATTCTTGGAGTTCCGGCCGTGGAGGCGAAAGTAACCGAAGTCAGCCGTCGCCTCGGAGGTGGGTGGGATGCAATGGGCCAGCTTCGGTTGATCGATATTGCAGAAGGCGATGCGCCGCTCGCGGAAAAACGCGAACGTCTCATCCACCAGCCAGGAATCGTGCCGCACTTCGACCGCCAGCGGCCAGTCGACAAATGCGTCGGCGATGGCCCGCAGCCAATCGCGGTTCCTCGCGTCGTTGCGAAACGACCACGGGAATTGGAACAGCACACCATCGAGTCGAGCCCCCTCGCGCAACGGCTCCAGACCGTTGGTGAACAAGTCGTACTCAGCCTTTGTCCAAGGTGAGGATCGTTCGTGTGTGAACCGTTGCCATGCTTTCGCCAGGAAACGAAATTGGGGCTGTTGGTCCAAAGCCCGCACCCAGGTTTCCGCCGTACGCGCGGTCGGCGGATGATAGAATGAACTGTCGATCTCCACGCAGTCGAGATATCGCGCAATCGTGCGAAGCCGTTCGGGGGTCTTGGCGGTGGCGTAGACGATGTTCTCCCAATCGGGATAACTCCAGCCCGCAGTGCCGACAAGGATCGGGGTGCCCGTCATGGTTCGGGAATCATCTTACCGCCCAACGGGCGCGGCCAAAAACATTTTTTGACTTTGCGGCAGGCTGCTGACACACTTTGACGCATCGACTTGGCCCCATGGAGGTTTTGGGGCCCACGGCGCGCTGATGCATTCGCAGAAAAAACAGTCCGCACGACTGGCAAAAGAGACGCAACGGCCCAAGGCTGAAGCGGATCCGAAGGCAAAACTGTGGCCATCGGTCGGCTTTCTTCCCCACCTGACCGTGGTTCTCGCACTCGGGCTCATCGTGCTGCTTACCTATCGCAACACGATGCATAACACGGGTTTCGCGTTGGATAACAAGTTCATCATTCTCGAAGATCCGCGCTTGCGTGACTCGTGCGGCGGAAACCAGCCCCGCAACCAGAAGGAACAGCAAGACTGCGCCCGAAAAAATCGGAACAGCATCGGGCTCATTCTTACGCAGGACTATTGGTGGCCAAAGGCGGTGAGCGGCTTGTATCGGCCATTGACGACGCTGTCGTACCGCTTCAACTACGCGGTGCTGGGCAATGGAGAACATGCCGCGGGTTATCACTTGATCAACTTCTTGCTGCATTGGGCCAACACCGCACTCGTCTATTTCGTGGCGCTGGTGCTCTTGGGGCGGCTCTGGCCCGCGCTCTTCACGGCGGCGCTGTTCGGCACACACCCTGTGGCCACCGAGTCGGTGGCCAACATCATCGGGCGCTCCGATTTGTTCGCAACCCTGTGGTTGTTGGCCGGTTTTCTCTGCTACGCGAAATGCGCAACCGTTGACGCCAAGCGCAAACCGCAAATCGTCCCCTTGGTGACAGCCGGAGCAATCTCCGCCCTGTTGGTGGGGTTCGTACTCCTCTGTTGGTCCCACCCATCCTGGCTTTCGCCGAGTTTGCAGGGTTGGATGAGCGTGACCATCGCGCTGGTTGCACTCGGCGCGAGCACGCTGGTGGTGGCGTGCTTGGCGGGTGGCTGGAACAGACTGCTGCCGCTGTTCCTGTTGATGGTCTCAACGGCGATTGGCGTATTCTGCAAGGAGAGTGGCGTGGTGGTGCTGGGGGTGGTGATGCTGTATGACTTTGTTTACCGCATCCACCAGAAGCATCCCAACTGGCTGATCAACCTTCTGTCGAACTTCCGGGAGTTTGCGCTCCAAGGCTACGTGGTGCTGGCGGCGCCAATTCTGGCGATGTGCTATGCCCGTGGGTGGGTATTTCAGCAATTGCGCCCGCCGGAACTGCCTTGGGTGGACAATCCGCTGGCCATGCCCAGCGTGGGTTTCTGGACGGCGCGTATGACCGCCATCAAGGTCGTCGGAAAATACTTCTGGTTGCTGCTGTGGCCGCGGTGGTTGTCGTGTGACTACTCCTACAATCAAATCCCGATCGTCAACTGGCACTTCAGTTCGTGGGAGGATTGGAAGGCCATCGTCGCGCTCGTGTCCGTGGTGATCGTGCTGCTCGTGGCCATCCGCAAGTACCACCGCAACAAACCGCTGTTCTTCTTCGTCTTCCTGTTCTTCGGTTCGTTCCTGCCTTCGTCCAACTTGATCCTCAATCCGACGTTTGGCCAGTCGTTGTCGGACAAGAACTCGTGGTGCATCGGCAGCATCATGGCGGAGCGGTTCATGTACACCCCGTTGATCGGATTTGTCGGGTGTGCCGTGCTGGCCGTTCCGGCGATCTGTCGCCGCCTCATCCCGCCTGCGGCTGCCACGCCGTGGGTGCCACGCACGGCGTTGAGTCTGATCGTCGTCGCCTACGGCGCCCGGGCGTTCCACCGCAACTATGACTGGGAAGACGATGTGCGACTCTGGACGAGCGCCGTCCAGGTTTGCCCCAACAGCTTCAAGACCCACAAATCGCTCGCCTTTGCTCTCTACGAGAAGGATCCCGAGGGCAAGAATAGCATCGACCGGGTCATCGCGGAGGCGGAAAAGGCGCGGGACGTGACCGACAAAACGCAGATTGTCCTGCTGCACCTCGGCGCCTATTACCGGCTTAAGGGCGACTTGTACGCCCAGCACGGGGCCAACGGGAACGAATTCATACCCACCGCGGAAAGCCTGCCGTGGTACCAGAAGTCAGTCGAGGCTCTCCAGAAAGCCGTGCCACTCGACCAGGAGTTCAACGACGACAACCGCCGCAAAGAATTGAAGCGGGGCCGCAGCCCCAACCAAATCCCTGACATCGGTAATCATGAGATCTACTGGAACCTAGGGATCTCATACATGCGCCTGACCCAGTATCAGCCGGCACTCGACGCCTACCTCGCCATGCGCCACCTTGTGCCCGCGAATCCCGACGCGTATCTGAGCATTGCCTCGGTTTATCTCTCCTCCGGCCGCACCGACGAAGCCGCCATCGCGCTGATGCAAACGTTACTGATCGACAGCGGACAGAAGCAGGCCATGCAATTACTCGTGAACCTCTACCGCCAGATCGACCACGACGGTTGCGCGGTGATCATCGTGGAAGGACAGCCGCGCTTCAATATAAACTGCCCCCTCGTCCACGACCACATGTGCTCGGCTTACCAGGGTCTCGTTCAGGTGTTTCTCGAAACCAGGCAATACGACCTCGCAAAACAAACTGAGGACAACGCGGTGCAGACCTACCACTGCCACCGCCGAGCCTTTTCAACAACTGATTCCAGACCCAACAACTAGCGTGAGTCTAAAACCATGATTAGGATCCTTTACGGCTTCGTAGCCGCTTCCATGATCTTCACCGTTACCTCGACAACTCGCGCCGCCGATGCGGCTGCGCCTCCACAAACCATGACGCTGCAGGACTGCATCGACCTTGCGTTGCGACAGAACCCATCGATTCTCAAGGCCCAGGAGGAAATACGCCGCACCCACGGCGTCATCGTCGAAGCCCGCGCCGCGGCCATTCCCCAGATCACCGCGTCCGGCTCGTATCAACGCATTGACAGGAATGCCATCGATGCATTTCCTACCTCCAACACTCCCAGCAACAACAATAATGCTGCCATCTTCAAGAACCAGGAGCAGCCGTGGAGCGCCCAAGTCGAAGTCTCCCAACTCGTCTACTCGGGTGGCCGCGTAAGGGCCGCCCTTCGTGCCGCCAAGCTTTCCGACCAGATCGCGGCACTGGGTTTCCAAAGCGCCGTTGCCAACACCCTCCTCGATGTGCGCAAGGCGTTCTACCAGATTCTGTTAAACAAGGCGCAGATCGAAGTTCGCGAGCAATCCGTCACGCTGCTCGAAGAGCAACTTCGCGACGCGCAGTCGCGATTCGACGTCGGGGCTGTCCCGCGCTTCAACGTCCTGCGTGCCGAGGTCGAATTGGCCAATGCGAGACCGCCCCTCATTCGCTCGCAGAACGATCTTCGCCTCACCAAGGAAGCCCTGGTGAAACTGCTGGCCATCGATTCGGCCGGCTACACGAATTCGTTCACGCCCATCAATTTCGATGGCAAACTCGTCTACGAACACCGAGGCTGGGAGCTTCCGACCGCCTTGCATCAGGCGCTGGAGCATCGCCCCGAGTTGCTGCAGGCCGAGAGACAAATCGGCGTGGCCAAGGCCGCAGTCCAAGTGGCTTTATCGGGTTACAAACCTCAGGCTTCCGTATTCGGCAACTACGGCTGGCACGACAACACGTTCAGCGACAGCATCGATAATACCCACGAGGGTTGGACCATCGGTGCCAGCGCAAATTGGGCGCTCTTCGATGGCATGCTTACCCATGGCAGAGTGACACAAGCCCGCGCGCAATTGCAGGAGGCGAACCTCGATTACGCCGACACACGACGCCAGGTGGAACTCGAAGTTCGTCAGGCATACTCCGATTACATCCAGACGCTCGAACTTATCGAAGCCCAGAAGAAAACAGTGGAAGAGGCCGAAGAAAGCCTGCGACTGGCCGAAGCCCGTTTCCGCGCCGGCACGGGCACGCAACTCGACGTTCTCAGCGCGCAGACCGCGCTCACCGATGCCCGTTCCAACGAAATTCAAGCGCTCTACGACTACAACGTTGCCATCGCCACGCTGGAGCGTGTCACGGGGATGACGGTGCGGATGGCGGCGGATTGATCCATGCAATGTGAAACCTTCGCCCCGCTGCGTCAGCTCTCATTTGTCACCCACGCGTTCACGTTGCGCACGAGCGAAGACACCAAAAACGACCACTTTGAAGGCCGCACCCTGGCTGCGCTCGGTTTCCCATCCGGTCGTTTTAGCTCGGCGGAGCAAACCCACGGCAAGGGCGTGGCTGTCGTCTTCGAAACCACGGGCCAACGCGTGCCGCTGGTTGACGCGCTGGCAACGTCCGTGAAGAATCTGCCGCTGGTCATCCGCTGTGCCGACTGCGCCGCCGTGTTCCTCGTCGACCAACGTACGCCCGCCATCGCCCTGATTCATTCCGGCAAGAAGGGCACGCAGGCCAACATCGTCGGGAACACGCTGGCAACGATGCAGCAGAGGTTCGGCACAAATCCAGCCGACTGCCTGGCGTTGATCGGCCCATCCATCGGCCCGTGCCACTACGAGATGGATATCTGGAGCGGCCTCGAGCAGCAGTTGGGCGACGGTGGCGTTCGCGATATCCACAATCCGCGCATCTGCACCGCCTGTCATCTTGACCGCTACTTCTCGTATCGCGCCGAAAAGGGACAGACCGGACGGATGCTGGCAATCCTCGCCCTGAAGATGTCATGAGCCTCCTGTCGCCGCCGCGACGGTTTGACCCTGCAGTCCCCGAAATCATGGATCCGCACGCTGGCTGGCTGACAACGTTCTTGGCGACGAGCGGCGGGTTGGGTAGGCTCCCTTGCCCATGAGCCGAAGCATCAGCAACCGCGCTGTCTTTCTCGACCGGGATGGCACGATCACGAAAGAGGGTTACAATTATGTCGGGAAAGTCGAAAGCGTCGTGCTGATTCCCAGCGCTGCCACCGCCTTGAAGCGGTTGCAGGACGCGGGATACAAGCTGTTCGTTGTCACCAATCAATCCGGCGTGGGTCGCGGGTATTTCACGCGCGAGGCTGTCGAGTCAATCCACGCCCACCTTGACGAATATTTTGGCAAGATCGGCGTGCGGTTTGACGGCTATTTCGTCTGCCCGCATCATCCCGAAGACAACTGCGATTGCCGCAAACCGAAGCCGAAGTTCCTGCTCGAAGCGGCGCGCGCACAAGGGCTCGATCTACCGCGCTGCTTCATGGTTGGCGACCGACCGACCGACATTCAGACGGGCCTAAACGCCGGCACGAAGACGATCCTCGTGCTCACGGGTGCCGGGCGCGAGACGCTCGCGAGGCAGGAGGCTAAACCCGACTTTGCAGCCGAAGATATCGGCGAGGCGGCCACCTGGATTCTGAACCACAATTCGTAAACCGCCTTCGTCACGATGGTTGCCGAACCATTTCGAGCCCGGTCAATGCTCCGCGCCCCGGAGGCTGCCAGTAGAATTGCCAGTAAACGAGTAGTGACGGGGTGCTCGACGAGTAGTCCCCGATAGTGTAAGAGTAGTGCCGAAGTCGTTGTAGACGAAGTGCAGGAATCAAAGGAAATCCGAGGACGAGGCGTCCGATTCCGACACCCGCCTCCAACCTTGCAGCGCTTGTGCGACAAGGGTTTGGAGGCCGGGACGAGGTCCGAGTGCCAGTGGAATTGCCAGTAAAATGGGAACTCTCCCAGAAACCGGCAATACCCAATGACCAACAGCCAGAACTTGCCGAGGCGCGTCGGGAAATGTCAGAAGCACGGGAATAAATGACAGGAGACCATATGATCCGCGGCGTGTTATTCGACCTCGACGGCGTGATCGTCGACACCCTTCACTACCACTATCTTGCCTGGAAGCACATGTTCGGAAAATACGGCGGCTCCCCCGTAAGCGAGCTGACGGTGCTTGTGCACGAAGGGAGGAGCTCCCGAGAGATTCTGCCGATTCTCATGAAGGAAACAGGGGTCACGATTCCCGATGCCCGACAGGCTGCCTTTATCGAGGAGAAGCGCGCCTATTTTCGGACCATC
>JBEKYJ010000106.1:0-13847 GCA_049511095.1 Verrucomicrobiia bacterium | reverse complement strand
CGTATGCCGTGACTCGGACGTGGCACACACAGTTGGGGATTTTTTGGATCGCGACGGCGTGGTTGGCGACCGGGTTGTTTGTCGCACCGGCCGTATCCGGGTGTGAACCGAAGTTCCAGCGCGCGGGTGTGAACTTCCTGTTCGTCTGCCTGCTGATCATCGTCGTTGGATCGATGTTCGGCGAGTGGCTTGGGGTGCAACAGAAGCTCGGGTTCGCGCAAAACTTCTGGTTTGGGCATCAGGGTTACGAGTACGTGGACCTGGGTCGGTTCTGGCAGTTGTTTCTGTTCGTGGGCTTGTTTGTGTGGCTCGGTTTGATGAGCCGTGCGCTATGGCCGATCTTGAAGAAGCCGAGTGAAAGCCGGCATCTGTTGGCGTTGTTCTTGATCGCGTCGCTGGCGATTGCGGGGTTTTACGGGGCGGGGTTGATGTGGCATCGGCAGACGCACTTGGCCATCGCGGAGTACTGGCGGTGGTGGGTGGTGCATCTGTGGGTGGAGGGATTTTTTGAGGTGTTCGCCACGGTGGTGATCGCGTTTCTCTTCGTGCGAATGGGACTGTTGCAGGTGCGGTCGGCGACGAGTGCGGTACTGTTCTCGACAGTGATCTTCCTGTCGGGCGGGATCATTGGGACGTTTCATCATCTGTATTTCAGCGGGACGCCAACGTCGATCCTTGCGCTCGGCGCGAGCTTCAGTGCGTTGGAGGTCGTGCCACTCGTGCTGATTGGGTTTGAAGCATACAGCAACCTGACGTTGAGCCGCGCGCGGGACTGGGTGACGGCGTACCGGTGGCCGATCTATTTCTTCGTGGCGGTCGGGTTTTGGAATCTGGTGGGGGCCGGGCTGTTTGGGTTCTTCATCAACCCGCCCATTGCGCTGTACTACATGCAGGGGCTGAACACGACGCCGGTGCACGCGCATACCGCCTTATTCGGTGTGTACGGGATGCTCGGCATTGGGCTGATGCTGTTCTGCCTGCGCGGGCTGGCGACGCAGCAGGCGTGGCGGACGGGCGTGCTGAGTTTCTCATTCTGGGCGATCAACATCGGGTTGGCGTTGATGGTGTTGTTGAGCCTGCTGCCGATTGGTTTCCTCCAAACACTTGCCAGTGTCGAGCACGGTATGTGGTACGCACGCTCGGCGGAATTTCTGCAAACCGGGTTTATGGACAAGCTGCGCTGGATGCGCATGATCGGTGACACGATCTTCGCCATCGGCGCGGTGGCGCTCGCCTGGTTCGTAGTGGGGTTGAAGACCGGTTGGTCAACGCGAAAAACTGCTGTGAAATGACTGCTATGGTGGACCGCTCCGCCACCGCCAGCTTGCGAACAAGCGAGCCGCGGAAATTTGGCGGGTGCGAAGCCTGAAGCATTATACCGATCCCATTCGCGGAGGCGGTACACCGAAGCAGCGCGTTGCCGAAGCTGGACAACGTTCGGCCGCTCGCGTTACAGTTTGCCGCGCTGAAAAGTCTGATTCCGGCAACCACATGAGTACCGTCACCGATCCCGCGGATATCAAGCTGCTCAAACTGCTGCAGGTCGAAATGCCCGTCGTCGAACGTCCGTTTGCTGCGCTGGCAGACCGCGTTGGAGCGAGCGAGAAGGAAGTGCTGGAACGCGTTCAGCGACTGAAAGCCAACGGAGTGATTCGCCAGATCAGCGCCATCTTCGACACGCGCAGCCTCGGCTATGAATCGAGCCTCGTCGCCGCGCGGTTCGAACCCGCGCGCGTCGACGAAGCCGCCGCCGTCATCAACCGCCATCCGGGGGTCAGTCACAATTATCTGCGCAATCATTCCTTTAATCTGTGGTTCACCATCGCCGTGGCGCCGACCAGCAAGCTCGGGTTGCAGCGCACGCTGGAAATCCTGCAAAACGAATCGGGTGCGTCCGCCCTGCGTCTGTTGCCCACGCTCAAACTCTATAAAATCGGCGTGCAATTCGATCTCGGTGACGAATCGAAGCCCGACGAATCCGCGCCGCCGCAGTACACGGAAGGCAGGCGTGTGGCCACCATCGCCCTGAACGCTGCCGATATTGAATTCGTGCGGATCATGCAACGCGACGTGTCGTTGACTCCCACGCCGTTCGTCGAGTACGCGCGCGAGTTGGGCGTGTCTCTTGGCACACTGCAACGCACATACAACCGCTTCCTCGAGCAGGGCACGCTGCGGCGTTTCGCCGCTGTGTTGCATCACCGGAAGGCCGGTTTCAGCGCGAATGCGATGGGCGTGTGGCTCGTGCCCGGTGATGATGCCGAGGTGGATCGCGTTGGCGAGATTTTGGCGGGTTTCCGCGCGGTCACGCACTGTTACCGACGCCCCGCCTACCCTGACTGGCCGTACAATATCTTCACCATGGTTCACGGCAAGACCGCCGCCGACTGCGAGAAGGCGTTGCGGGCCATGTCCGAAAAAACCGGTGTTACCGACTACGCCGCGCTCTACAGCACGAAGGAGTACAAAAAATCTCGCATTCGCTACTTCACCCACGAAGAAGAAGAGTGGGAACACAGATATTTGTAATCGCGTTGGACAAAGCGCAGCTCGTCGTTACAGAAGCGGTCAGGCAGCAATATCAAACGCCCGGTACCAGTGTGCGAAAACGCTCTTTGACATTTTCCGGGTTTTGGCCTTTGATACGCGATGTTAGGTTGCGAACTGTCCGACGCACGTCTGTCGATCTGCTGCCGGGGTTTGTTCACCTTGACCAAAGGTTCAGAGCGTGGCCAAAAAAATTCTTTTGACAACGGTGTGCCGCCCGATGGGGCCGAAATACGGCGATGCGACGTCGGTCGGCTATGAACTGTTGTACCGGCAGGTGACGCGCGCGCAAGGGATCTTCAGCCCGCGCACGGTGAACATCCAATTTTCCCTGGAGTACATCGCGGAGAACCTCGACGCGCCGACGGTGGTGTTGCAGTATCCGTCCCGGCGCGAATTGATCCGCGAACTCAAGAAAGGCTACGACTACGTCGGCATTTCCTTTCTAATAGCGATCTTCCACAAGGTAAAGGAAATGGTTGCCCTGATCCGCCAACACGCGCCCCGCACGAAGATCATTCTCGGCGGCTACGGCACGGTGCTGACTGACGAAGAACTCGCACCCTACGCGGATTTCATCTGCCGCGAAGAAGGCGTCGGGTTCATGCGCCGGCTGCTGGGCGAGCCGGAAATCCCGATGCCATACAAGCAGCCGCTGATCGTAAGCAATCTGAAGGTGTTTGGATGGACAGTGTCCGGCACGGGAAAAATCTTTGCCGGGCTGGGCTGCCCGAATGGCTGCGACTTCTGCTGCACTTCGCACTTCTTCAAACGCAAACACATCAAGCTGTTGCCCGACGGCAGAGACATTTACGCCGTGGCGGAACGTTATCACGCCATGGACCCGAACCTGGTGTTCCTCATCATTGACGAGGATTTCCTACTGAACAAGAAACGGGCGATGCAGTTCCGCGAGGCCGTGATGAAGAGCGGCAAGACCCTGTCGATCTTCGCGTTCTCCAGCGTCAAGGCCATCAGCCAGTACACGGTCGAAGAGATCCTCGAGATGGGCATCGACGGTTTCTGGATTGGCTACGAGGGCACGCGCTCCAATTACGCCAAGCAACAAGGCCGCCCGATCGAGGAAATCCTCACGGAATTTCGCGAGCACGGCATCACCGTTCTGGCCTCGATGATCCTCGGGTTCGATTACCAGACCCCGGAAGTCGTGGCGCAGGAATTCGACGGGCTGATGAAACTCAAGCCGGCGCTGGGTCAGTATCTGATTTACGGCCCCGTGCCCGGCACGCCGTTCAATGAACGTGTCCGGCGCGAGAACCTGATGCGTGAAGAGTTCGTCCAGCATCCCGACCGGCTCTACCGGCAGGCGGACGGCTTTACCACCACGATGAAACACCCGACGCTTTCCGCCGCGGAAATCGAGGGACTGCAGCGCTGGTGTTTCGAACAGGATTTCCAACGGCTCGGTCCCAGCATCTTCCGCGTTCTCGAAGGCCGGCTGCTCGGCTATCAGAAACTCAAGAACTCCCCGAACCCCGTTCTGCGCCGGAAAGCCGAGCATTACGCCAAAGATTTGCGGGCGGCATCGCCGGTATTCCTCGCCGGCCGGCTTCTCGGTCCCAACCACGCGGTGCGACGGTGGATTGGCGATTTGGAGCAGCGTATTTACGCGGAGGTGGGCCGGCCCGAGTTCGCCGCGCGATTCCAGTCCGTGCTGGCTGTCGGGGCCGCGCTGTGGACGGGGCTGACGTTGAAACTCGACCTGTTCCAGCATCCCAAACTGATCCGCACGACCTACCGGATGCCCAGCAAGAGTTGGAAGGCGTTTGACCTCTGGGAGGAACTCCCGCAAAAGTTCTCGCTGCCAGATTTTTCCATTCAAGTCGACCTGCAACACGCCAAGCAGCAAGTGTGGCTGCGACTGGAGGGGGCTCTCTCCCGAGCCACTGCCGAAGGACTGGCCCAACGCATTCAGGATTCACTGGCCCGCAGCAAGAGCCGGTTGGTGCTGGACTTGAACAAGCTGCACTGGGACAAAGTGGACGACCTGCAACCCTTGCGGGACAAACTCGCCGCCTATCGCGGCCGGATCCGTCTCATCCTCCCCCAACTCTCCACCGCCCATCCCGAACTCATCCTTCTCGCCGCCATGTTCCACCACTACACAGGCTGAGCCGCGACGCCTCCACGGCGTGGTCACATGTTTGTAGCGCTGCTGGTTTTCACGATACGGTGAGCGCGGAAATGCGGGCGCGGCACTACGAGGTGGGGGCCCTGTGCCCGCCATTGGCGAGCGCGCGACCGACGGCGGCAAGCAACTCAGCCTTATCGAGCGGCTTGCTCAGGTACTCCGTGGCACCCTCGTGCAGCGCGTCCATGTACTGACCCCAATCGCCGAAAGCGGTGACAACGATAACGGGCACGCGCGGGAATGCAGCCTTGGTCGCGGAAAGAAACTCGATTCCGTGCATTCCAGGCATGAAGACGTCGGTGACGACGAGATCGAACTTCTTCTTCGTCGAGCTGATATACTCCATGGCGCTGCGGGCGTCTGAGTGCGGCACAACTTCGTAGTTGGCTTTTTCCAGCACTTTGGTCAGAGCCCTCAGCAACTCGATATCGTCATCGACGAGCAGGATGCAGGCTGTATCCTTCGTCGCGTTCACGAACTCTAGCTTTAGCAGCGTCGATGCCACATCGCGTCAATCACATGTAACCAATTGTAGCGCAACCCATTACATCCGTAGAAGCAGTCATCTAAGGAAGCAAGGCCCTGCCATGATGTCAGCGCGGCGAGGCTTTCAGGACACTTTGGCAATGCCTCCAGAACGTACGGCATACCCAATTCACAACATCACCGCCTGATAGACTGTCAGACTTCAACGTTTCAGGCCGACATTTTGATGGCCACGGCGATTACCCTTCGTCCTTGGAGAAGTGCCGATAAAGGGTCCTGGATGAGACGCCCAACATCTTGGCCGCCTTCTCTTTGTCACCACCACACTGATTGAGCGTCTCAGAAATCAGAAGGTTGTCGGCTTCCTCCAGTGTTGTCCCGACTGGAATGGTGACCGCTGGGCCAAAGGAAGCAGATGGCCCCCCCGACCTCGGTGGTGGCGCAAGGTGAAAGCTCTGAATGATGTCGTTTGTCGCCACTGCCAAAGCCCGTTGAATGGTGTTCTCCAACTCGCGCACGTTGCCGGGCCACTGGTGCGCCAAAAGCTGATCGAGCGCCTGAGGCGCGATGGCCCGGACATTCTTCTGCATTTTCACCAGATACTTCTTGAGAAAATGGTCGGCCAAGAGCGCAATGTCCTCGGGATGACCACGGAGTGGCGGCAAGGTGAGGTGAACCACGTTGAGTCGGTAATAAAGATCTTCACGGAACCTGTTTTCAGTGATGGCCTTCTGGATGTCGACGTGCGTGGCGCTGATGACGCGAACATCGACCTGAATATCGCGCGTGCTCCCAAGCCGCTGGAAGCGACCGTCCTGCAAGACGCGCAGGAGCTTGGCCTGTAGCTGCGGCGTCATCTCCGCAATTTCGTCGAGAAACAGAGTGCCCCCATCGGCCAACTCGAACTTCCCTTGTTTCGAGCCGGACGCGCCTGTAAACGCGCCGCGTTCATAGCCGAAGAGTTCGCTCTCCAGCAGCGTCTCGGGGATGGCCGCGCAACTGATCTTGACGATGGGCCTCTCGCGGCGGTTGCTCAACGAATGAATCACGTCGGCGACAACTTCTTTGCCCGTGCCGCTCTCACCTTGGATGAGGACGCTCACATCCGTCGGGGCGATCTGCCGGATCAGCTTCTTAACGCCCACGATCGCCAGGCTGTTGCCGACAAGTGCGTCCTCACCACGTTGTTGCTGCAATTGTTCGCGTAACTGGCGGTTCTCCGCGGAGAGCCGTTGTTTCTCGACGGCGCGACTGACCGCCTTCAGCAGGGCGGCGCGGTCCAGTGGCTTTTCAATGAAATCGTAGGCGCCAAGCCGCATGGCTTCGACGGCCTTCTCGACCGTGCCGTGCCCGGTGATGACGATGACTTCGACCGTTGGGCGCAGTTCCTTGGCGCGTTTGAGCACCGAGATGCCGTCCGCGTCGGGAAGCATCAAATCGGTGATCAACAAGTCAGCGCCATCACGCTCAAACTTCGCCAGCCCCTCCGCCACCGTGTTCATGGACGTCACGCGGTACCCCTCCTTGATGAGAATTTTTTCGGCGGCAGTGCAGAGGGCTTCCTCGTCGTCCACTAAAAGTATATCGGGTTTCTTTGGCATGGATCTAGTTCTCCGGTGTTAGCGGCAGGCGAATAATGAACATTGTGCCGCCGTCTGGGGTGGACTCACATTCGATGCTGCCGTCGTGCTCGATGATGATTTGTTGCGTCAGAGGCAGCCCTAGTCCCGTCCCGCCGGTCTTCGTGCTGAAGAACGGTTTGAATATCTCTTGTCGCTGGGTCTCCGTCATGCCGCTGCCCGTGTCCGAAACGCGGATGACAACGTGGTTGCCGTCGCGCGCCGTGGAAACGGTGAGCGTGCCTCCTGTGGGCATTGCTTCGACGGCGTTGCGGATCAGGTTGAGGATCGCCTGCCAGAGTTGCTCTTCGTCCGCGTTGATGCGCGGCAGTGATGGCTCCAGGTGAATACTGACGGTCACTCCCGTGGCCGCGAAGAGCGATTTCATGAACGACAAACCGTGGTCGAGGAGCTCGTTAAGCGCGACGCGTTCACGGCGGGGCTTCGGCATGCGCGCGAATTTCAGGTAGTCTTCCGTGACCCGCTGGATCCGGCGCACTTCGGAGGCAATCGATTTCAGCAAGGTTCGCGCCTCCTCCGCCGTCGCGCCCGCCGCTCGTGCCAGCGAGTCAATTTCATCGCTTGCCAGGTCGATGTTGAGCGTGATCGAACTGAGCGGGTTGCGAATCTCGTGCGCGAGCTTGGCGGACATGGCGCCGATCATTGCCAGCCGTTCGGCTTGCAGCTTCGCCTCTTCCAGCCGCTTGCGCTCGGTAATGTCGCGCAGAATCGCGGAACGACCGATGACGTTGCCCTGCAATCCGCGCAATTCAGATACGGTCACCTCCACCAACACACGCCGACCGTCTTTCGCCATGCGTTCCGTCTCGACATAATAATGGCCTTCGTTGCGGATATGCTCTTCGATGCGGGTCAACTCCCCCGCCTTCACGAGTTCCGGCGGCATGATCAGGCTGAAATGCTTGCCGATGATTTCCTCGGCGCGCCAACCGAAGATGTTTTCCGCGGCGCGGTTCCAGGTGCGGAAGCGATTCTCGGCGTCCAGCGAGAAGATGACGTCGGCCGAGTCGTTGACGATGCTTTCCAATTGCTGCAAATGGCGGAACCGGTCGCTGGCGATGTAGGCGTCCATCGCCAATGAGGCGTCGAGCATGAACACCTTCTCCAGCGCCACGAGCGACTCGGTCGCCAACCCGGGATCGTTCACATAAAAATCACGGATCAATGGCGCGATGATCTTGAAATACTGGCTGTACGCGATCAAGTACCATCGCGGTGATAACCCCACGCGCTCGTGCGCCTGACCGATACGCAAGCGGTCGGCCAGATAGGCGTCGTCGAAATTCCCCTCGGTGATCCGCAGCAAATAGTCGCGCTGGAGTTTTTTGAGGCGCTCGATGGTCGTGCGGTCGCGCAATAGTTCCGCGGTTTCGGGGAAGCTGAGCAGGTGATCGTAGAACTCATTTTCCACAGCGATGCCGTGTCTCTCGAACAACGGACGCAACGCTTGGAGCAGTTGCTCGTCGCGCTGGGTCAGGCTGAGAAACTTCAGCCGTTGCTCGCGTTCGGGGGGGGCCATTGCTACCCAACCCTACGGGGGTGTTGACAAGTTGTCAATAGCATCGGAACCTCTTGGATGATCGCACTCTGCGGGGTTCGTTTTGGCTTCATTCCTGCCCAAACTCGACGCAGGAGAGGCCGAGGGGTCTGGGGCGGCAAATCACCCCTGTTCCGTGTTGTTTTCGGAGCTTCCAGCCCTGTTTTTTGCCTCTTTTTTACATAACGAACCCAACTCGTGTTTTTCTTAACCTATTCATTCCAAAATACTTCCACATTTTTCAGTTGGGTTCGTTTGGTAAAAAAGCACCCTTTTTGGAAGGAACTGTGCCAACGTCTCTCTAGGTAGGGCCCGGGAAGCCGAGTCGGACGGAGCCGAAAGCGGCACTAGCCGCTGAGACGCGCTGCAGATTTACCGGCAGCGCAAACGCCGCATGCCGTACTCCCGCGGCAACCCACCGTGCCGCCCTCGGTGTAGCATGTACATCCGGTTGATCGCCGTGCCGGGTTCGGTGTAGCCACGGCTCTGCGAGCCGTGCTGTGCACACCGGCAAGTTGGTGTAGCCTGCGTCGGGCCGAACCATTCTTCTTATGTCAAACAACCATCGCCATCATACCACCCCCGGCCCGCCCCGTCCAGCAAAATTATCGGTTTTTGATAGCGGAGTCCTCGCCACGTTTTACGTGGTGACGACACGCCGCAACTCCTTTCCTGCGGCAATCCCACCATTGCCTGCCGTCGTATTCCCCCCTATAGCGGCGGTCTATGACCGTCGAGCCGTCCGCTACGTTGCCATTGGTAGGGCGCGACCGCCGGGCGCGCCGTCTGCAATGTTTTGAAACGCCGCTTCGTCGCCCCGGTCGTAGGTAGGGCGCGGTGGCCCACCGCGCCGCTCCGCTCTGGAGTGCGGCGGCTCGCCCCGCTCCCGCCCGCCGTTGCCTGCCCCGATTCCTAATCGGGGTAGGCCGTGTGCCCTCACGCGGCGCGCCGTCTTGTCCGTCGTAGCCGAGTCCTCGGAGCCGAGCGTAGCACTGGCTACACGGAGCCGAATCCGATGAGACGCCGCACGTCGTACTTCCGCGGCAAACGCCCTATCGGGCGAACGCCCAATAGAGCAAACGCGCCGAATGTTTGCCGTCGGCGCAAACGCCGCTGTCGTCTGCGGCAACGTTTGGAAGCTTTTCTTTTCGCAAGTCGTAGGTAGGGCGCGGTGGCCCACCGCGCCGCTCCGCTCTGGAGTGCGGCGGCTCGACCCGCCCCGCCCGCCGTTGCTCGCCCCGATTCCTAATCGGGGTAGGCCGTGTGCCCCCACACGGCGCGCCGTCTTGTCCGCCGAACATCTACTGCCGTATTCTCCCCGGTTGTCATGCTGAGCTTGTCGAGCCGAGTTCGACGAGACGCCGCACGCCGTACTCCCGCGGCAACCATCTCTGCCGTTTCCTGTAGTGTGCGTAGCCGAGTCAGACGGAGCCGAGTGTAGCACTGGCTACACGAGACGCCCTATCGGGCGAACGCCCGATAGAGCAAACGCGCCGAATGTTTGCCGTCGGCGCAAACGCCTAGCCGCACTCCGGAAGGAAGTGAATGCGTCATGATTATAGGTCTGACCCTAATTACTACTCTTCACCAAAGCGTATCTTGACGTCACGGGTAGTATCAATTGCGCGGTTCCAAACCTCGCGTAGAAATTCCACATCGCCTATCTCGGTGCGAAACGCAAAGATTGGTTGTTTATCAGTGATGTGCGCCCTTTCGAGCACTGAGGAAAGTGTGTGCCCAGAGATGAAGGCGGTGAAAAGGAAACCGCCGAAGACGAAGTAGTATGCCCTGTGTCCGTCAATTCGTACTGGGATTGGATCAACCATGAAACCTTTCAGGTGCTTGCCTTCCAACAGTAAGACCTGAATGACGCATGGATACATACCGGGCGGGCCGGGATTGTCTGAATTCAGCATGCTACGAATTCTGTCAGCGTGTGGGCCGAGTTTGACATGTCGAAAGAAAGGAGATGATGAAACGCCAGCCCGCCAGACAATAGACAGAATGAAAAGTTTGAAGAGGCTGTAATTTAGATTGGGAATCTGGATCCTTCGCGTCCTGCCCGACTGCAGCTCAGGTAATTCATCAACGAAGAGACGGCGTGCATGTCGCTCATACCTGTTCAAGCGAGATTCGCATTTAGAGCATAGTAGCTTTTCGCATACCCCACCTTGGCCTAATATGACCTTTCCTGCGTCCACGTCGCGCACTTCAGCGTAGTGTCCTCTTTGGTCGTGCATCAGCGTGTAAATGAATTTGGGAATGATGTGCGACTTGGCGAGTGGAGCGTTTTTGAGACAGAGCTTACAGTTCAAGCTCGAATCTCCTCTAGAGTGTGTCGGCGTCACGCCAATTTCTTCGCAATTTGCTCGTCGAGGATTTCGCGGACGGTGAGGGGGCGTATTTCGCGGCCTTCTTTGCGCTGAAAGCGATCAATCTCGAAACGTGCGTCCCCGGTGAAGTCGAAGCCGACGAAGTAGCCGAGCTTGCGATCTTCGCGGGTCATCACGGCCTCGAACTGGTCAACATCGGGGCGACCGACCTTGTCCTTCTGCTTCACCTGAATTGGATACCACACGTCCATGAACTCCAAATGGCCGGTTTCCTTGCCGACGCGCGCGGGTGCGGCGCTGACGGGATAGATGCGCCCGTCAATGCCCATGTCACCGACCTTGGTCACGTTCGGGATGCCGCCGAGGGCGTTGACGGCCCAGTTCTCGAATTCAAATGGCGGAATCTCCCGTAGCTTGTCCTCCGTCCACGGCAGATTGCGCACGACGAAACCTTTGCCTGCGCGCCACAGTTGTTCGTCTTCCTTCATGTAGCACACGTCGCGCAGCCGCTTCGCCATCACCCGGCACGCTGTTGGTGAAACGTCGATACCGATCCATTGTCGTTTGAGTTTCTGCGCGGCCACCAATGCAGTGCCGCACCCACAGAATGCATCAAGCACGATGTCGTTTTCGTTGGTACTCGCTTTGACAATTCGATCAAGAAGAGCAAGTGGTTTTTGTGTCGGATAACCGAGACGTTCACGTGCTTGAGAGTTTATTGGAGGAATATCTGTCCACACAGTATCAATAGGTCGCCCTTCTTGCTCGTCAAGGTATCGCTTCAATTGGGGAACAGCACCGGGCTTTGTCTGAACAACGATCCCATTCTCGTATGCCTCCTCCATCCGCTCTTTTGTCCAGCGCCAAACCCGCTTCACGCCGAGGAATTCGTACGTCAGATTCGGGCGGTCGGGATTCGGGTTAATCAGGTTATCGAGCCGGTAAACCCTTCCGTCCGGGTCGCGGTGGCAATACTTCGTAGAGGTTTTTTCATCCAAGTTGTCCGGGTCGTATGGCGTGTATGGACGGTTGAAAGTGGTTTCACCTCCACCGCCATAAAGAAAGATCGTGTCATGGTTATTTGGAAATCCAGTGAAGGCCAAACCTTTTGCCAGTGTTCGGTGCCAGATGATTTCGCTTTGAAAAGTATTCTCCCCGAAAATCTGGTCGAGCATGACCTTGACGTAGTGGGAGGCGTGCCAGTCGCAGTGGTAGTAGAAGCTACCGGTCTTCTTGAGCACGCGGTGCAACTCGACGCAACGCGGGCGCATGAACTCGATGTAGGCTTGGGTCGAGGCGTGTCGGTCATCGAACGAGCGAGTTTCCTTGGTCTCGCCCCAAAAGACTTCATAGTTGCGGTTGGAATTGAACGGCGGGTCGATGTAGATCAAGTCCACGCAGGCATCGGGCAGTTTTTTGAGTTGTTCGAGGCAGTCGCCGCACCAGATGACGCGCGTATCCACGAGGGCGGACGACTTCGGGAGACTTGTGGTCGGTTTGGGTGCCGGGTCAGCAGACTCGCGCACAACTCGGGCAGCGGGACGCGCTTTCTTCGCCATGCCCTGAAGTGTAGTCAGACGGAGTTCTTCCGGCAAGCTTGGGGGAGGCTCTCTCTTGGCTCGCCGTTTTAGCAAATTGGGACACTACCTTGCGGACTTACAGAGGTCTTTGCAAAGGGCGGAACAGGGTGGAACACGCTGGAAGAGCCTGTAAACACGGGCCAAGAACCGAGCGGCGCGGTGAGAGTGGTTGTTTGCAACCGGGCGGAACTTCGGGACAATTCAGGCGGTGAACGGTTCCGCCGGCGGAACCTAGCCGGGGAAAAAACCGGCGGGGTCGGGGCGGACCTGCGGGCGAACAGAGATGATTGCAACAGGCGGAAAAGGCGGAAGAGACTCAAACAGGCTGTAAACAGGGAGCGGAAGCGCCGTCACGAACGCGGGGCGATACTTTGCAACCGGGCACAACTTCTGACTAAAGGAGGGCAGTTTTGGTTGCGCTGGCGCAACCTAGTTGGGTGAAAGGTTGGCAGTAGATTGGGTAGTGTGTCATTTTAAGTCTTGCTTCAGCGATTTGCGCTGGCAATTGCCGAGTGCGTGGTGCAATCTACCCTCATTACGCGCCGCTTCACCGGCGAGCGCTCTTTTACTGCCCCCCGCGTTGCAAAGACCTCTGTCTCAAAGTTGCAAAGAACCTTGTTCCGCCACACCCCCGCCGTTCGGTTGCTCAACCCTCTCGAAAATCGGTCAGCGCTCCCGGCGGCCACGCCGCCCGCAGGGCATTGAGGACTACAACCACATCGATGACTTCCTGAGAAATCGCTCCCGCCACGGGCGGCAAGAGGCCCAGTGTGGCGAAGATCATGCCCGCAACGCTCAGGGCCATTCCACCAATCGCACTCTGCAGCGCGATCACCCGCATGCGGCGGCTGATGTGCAGAAACTCGTCCACCTTCTCCAGAGAACTGTCCAGGATCACCGCGCCGGCCGCTTCGCTCGTGATATCGCTGTTCTGACCGAAAGCCACGCCGACGGTGGCGGCCATCAAGGCCGGTGCATCGTTAATGCCATCGCCCAGAAAGAGCGTTTTGCGCTTTCGCGTTTCGTTGCGAACGATGTCCAGCTTCTCTTCGGGGCTCTTGCTGAAATGCACTTCGCTGATACCGACGCGATCGGCGAGATACCGCACTTCGGATTCCCGGTCGCCGGAAACGAGCATCACTTCGTGAAACAAATGTTTGGGTTTCAGGTGGCCGATGAACGACTCACTCTCCAACCGCGGTTCGTCGCGAAATCGATAAGTTGCCGCGTAATTTCCCCCAATCAGAACGACACACTCCATGCCGCCAGTCGCGGTGGGGAGATGGCCCGCCAGTGACGGCTGCTCCGCCATCAGACGGTGTCGACTCGTAATCTGGATTCTTTGACCCGCCACGGTGCCGCGCAGCCCTTCGCCAGCCCGCTCGCTGATTTCACTCGCCTCCTGAAGATTGGCGCCGGCGTTCCGTGCCGCCGTGAGGATGGCGCGGGACAAGGGATGTTTTGAATACTGTTCGAGGCTGGCCGCCAGGGTGAGGACGTTTTGGGGAGGAAATACCGGCACACAATCTTGTTCCGTGAGTTTCGGTTCGCCATAGGTCAGCGTACCCGTCT
>JBEKYJ010000105.1:0-13868 GCA_049511095.1 Verrucomicrobiia bacterium | reverse complement strand
CGTTCTGGCGGTCGCGTTGCTGGCACTGATCGTCTCGGCAATCCTTCTCGCGTTGAAAGTCAGCGATCTCAGTGCCGATCTTGGGGCCACGCCGGGTACCGTCGCCAAAGTCACTGCGGCACCCCGCGCCGTCGTGACGCCCTATTCGAACGCCATCCAGCAGTTGGCTCAACCTCCGTTGTGGACAAACGTACCAGTGAAGCCGTTCGACCCGATCCCCATCGGGCCGGTGATTGCCCAGGCTCCTGGCTCCAATGAATTCCCTGTCGTTCTCATGAAGGTAACACGCTTGCCGTTCAAACTGTTGTTCATGACGTACTCGTACGATGCCTCCACCAACGCGGGCTATAATTTCCAGATCAACTTCCAGTTCCGCAAACGCACGTTTTTCACCCGGGCCGTGCATGACGGCATCAAAGACCACTACGAGGACACGGGATACCAGATCATCAAGTTCGAGAAGAAATCGACGACCGTGAACGATCCGACGCTCAACCGTACCCGCGAAAAGGACGTCTCGGAACTCACCGTCCAGCATGCGGGAAACAATCCCGTTCTCCTCGTCCTCGGGCAGGAGGCTGAGGAGCACGAGCCGGTCGCGCAGGTGCGTTGCACCGCCACCGGCCCGACCCAGGACTATCGCCGCGGACAGCTGATCGAGTGCCAACGCAAGTCGTATAGAATCATTGACATTGTCGTTGACAGTGATCCAAAACGGATGGTAATCGTTGATACGCAAACGCAGGAGCAGCACATCATCAAATCCCAGCAGTAGTCAGACTTACAACAAAAACGCAGTCGTGGTGGTTCGTCTAATGGTGATGCGCGAACGTCCGCAGCGCCTTCGGCGGCTCGTGAACGGAACGGAGAACAGTTTATGACAAAATTCTTACTGGTGTTGCTTATCGGCACCGCATGTTTGGTCTCCTGTACGGACCTGACGGCCGCACAGACCCCGCCGGCCAAGTCTTCGACCGCCGAACAAGCCGCCCGAGACGAGCTTATCCGCCGTCAGGAAGCGCAGATAACCGCCCAGAAGTTGATGAATCAGGGCGAAAAACTTTACTATGCCGGCAAGTATGCCGAGGCGATCGTCAAACTCGAAGAAGCCCTCAAGCTTCTGCCTCGCGCTCCAGCGACCGACATCGACTATAACCGGGCCTTGCACGGGTTGACCGATTCGTATACCCGTCTCGCTGATGCGGCGTTCCGTGACGGCGACTACACCAAGGCCCCCCAGTTGGCACGGAAAGCACTCGAATACGATCCCGAAAACCGCACCGCGCAAGACATCATCATCAAGGTCAAACGAATCGAGGCGGGGGTGAGCGCCGGCATCAAACCCACCGCCCCCACCGGCCCCAAGCTGGATGAAACGCCGGACTTCGTCGCCAAGAAGGACGAGATCAAGAAGCTCTTCCGGGAAGCCAAGATCCTGATGAACTCCGGCCAGTACGACGAAGCTGAACGGCGGCTTCAACAGGTTCTGCTTCTCGACACGTACAATGAGGACGCGTCAGCTCTGCTCAAGTCCGTGGACAAGCTGCGCCTCGAAACGGCCTACGGGGCTGCGGACGCAACGCGCGCACACCGCCTTTGGGAAGTTTCCGATGCCTGGACGCCGCCCATCAACCGCGGCGTGCAACCTCCGAAATCTGAATCGACAACCAGTCCCATCGGCAGCGAGGCCCTTCGGCAGCAGAAAATCACCGAGAAGCTTAATAAGATCATTATTCCCGAAATCAACTACCGCGAGGCCGTTGTCAGCGACGTTATCACCTTCCTGAGCGAAGAGAGCCGCCGTCTCGATCCCGAGAAGGTCGGCGTCAATATCGTCTTAAGCGGTGGGATCGCCTCTCCCTCGCCGACACCGGCACCGACGCCGGCTGCCGCCCCGACGCCCGCCGCCGGCACAGAAGCCGCAACGGCAGGTTCTGCGGCGGCTGGAGGCGAGGGGCTTGAGGGCCGCAAAATCACGCTTTCCTTGCGCGATGTCCCGCTGATCGACGCTCTGAAATATGTGACGACACTGGCAGCCCTGAAGTATCGGGTCGAGTCAAGCGCCGTAATTGTACTGCCGTCCGGTGCCCCCGAAGGCGACATGGTCACGCGCTCCTATCCCATCAACCCCGGTGTAATTAGAACTACCACGGTGGTGACAAATTACGCTTCGGTCACGACGCAGACGACTCCATCCGGTGGTGGAGGCGGTGGCGCAGCCCAGGCGACAGCGGCCGCCCAAACCGGACCGGCCGCTGTCCTTCCCCAAGTGAGTATTTATGTTGAAACGAATGATGTGAAAGAAATGTTCATCGAAGCCGGCGTGCTATTCCCCACGAATTCCAGCCTCTTTTACAACGAGCGTACCAGCATCATCATCGTCCACAACACCGTTGAGAACCTTGAGACTTTCGAGCGCGTCTTGGCGACGTTCAATATCATCCCGCCGCAAGTCGAAATCGAAGCCAAGTTTGTGGAACTGTCCCAAAACGACCTCGATGAGCTTGGCTTCGACTGGCAAGTGGGCACCAAGTCGCTTGGCAGTTTCGATGCCAGCGGCGGTACCGGCCCCGAGGCCTTCCCTCCCGGAAGCGGCGTCACTGCAGGTCAATCCTCCGATGTGACGACCGGTCTACGAGACTACACCGCTATCCAGGGAAATGCGGTTGAGTCCCTCTTGGCGGGCGGCACCGCTGCCTCGGCGGCTGACCAGATTGCCACCATCCGTGGAATCCTGACAAATCCCCAGTTTCAGCTAATCATCAAGGCGCTCTCCCAGAAACAGAGCGCTGATGTTCTCTCCGCGCCAAAGGTTACCACGATCAGCGGCGCGCAGGCGCAGATCCGCGTGGCGCAGGAGTTCATCTATCCCATAACCTACACCCCCGCCACTATCGTGGCGGGCTCGAGTAGCGGGGTCGGTGGTATTGCCACGCAACCCGCTATATCGCCATCGACTCCGAGCGCTTTCGCAACTCGACCGGTCGGCGTGGTCTTCAACGTCACCCCGTGGGTTGGAGCCGATGGTTACACGATTGGCTTGACTCTCATCCCTCAAGTCACGGATTTCCTTGGGTTCATCGAGTACGGCAACACCATCACCATCGGTACCCCGACCGGCGTCGCCCAAACTCTCAACAGCATCAAGCAACCGCTGTTTTCCACCCGTGATCTGATCACCAGTGTCGTGATTTGGGACGGTCAAACGGTCGTTCTGGGCGGTCTGATTACCGAGAACGTGCAGAAGATCGATGATAAAGTGCCGTTCCTCGGCGACATCCCGATGTTCGGACGCCTGTTCCAAAGCAAGACCACCACGCGTAACAAACGCAACCTGCTGATCTTCGTGACCGCGCGGCTGGTTGACCCGGCGGGCAATCCGATTCATCGCAGTCCGCTGACTGCCAGCACCCGTTAGTGTTTGCCTCCATTCGAACCGCCCTAGCCCGCGCGTCGACGCCGGGCCGGGTTGTTTTGTTTCCCACCGCATGCTACGCTGGCGCGTCATGGCTGACACGTTCCTTCTCTACGACGCGTATTCGTTGATTTACCGCGCATTTTATGCCATTCGCTCCCTTACGGGGCCGGATGGCGAGCCGGTCAACGCGATTTACGGTTTGACCAAGATGCTCAAGAAACTGGTCGCCGACCATGGGCCCTCCCATCATGCAGCCGCGTTCGACCTCGGCGCGCCTCACAAACGCCTCACCCTGCTACCCGGTTACAAGGCACAGCGCCCGCCGACTCCGCCCGATCTGGACAAGCAACTTGCTGGCATCCGGGCAATGTTGCAGGCCATGCGCGTCCCGGTGGTGGAACTGGATGGGGAAGAAGCGGACGACATCATCGCCACGTTGGCCGTGCAGGCTGCCCGCGCAGGTCACGACGTTCTTATCGCAAGCAATGACAAGGACTTCATGCAGATCATCGGGGCGCGCATCCGACTTCTCCGTCCTGACACCAAAGAGACAACCACTGTCGGCCCAGCGGCGGTCCGGGAACGTTTCGGCGTCGCCCCTGAACAAATCGTCGATTTTCTCAGCTTGCTCGGCGACTCCGTCGACAACATTCCCGGCGCGCCAGGAGTCGGTGAGAAGACGGCGGCCCAACTGCTGCACACGTACGGCACGCTGGACAATCTTCTGGCGCATGTCTCCGAGGTCGCCAAACCGAAATTACGCGATAGTCTGGCCGCAGCCGCCGACAGACTGCGGGCCAATCGACAACTCATCACCCTGCAAACGGATGTTCCTCTCTCCGTGAGTTTGGAAGCGCTGAAGATTCAACCTCCCGACACAACGGCACTTGCGGCTCTGTATCGTCGTTTCGGTTTCAAATCCTTGCTGGCAAACTTGGAGAGCTTGCCCGAACAGGGAACCAGGGACCTCTTTACCGGAAGGTGAAACGGCGGCGGCGCCCCTTGCCCGATCCCGCCGCCGCCAGTTCGAATCCCCGAAGTCCAGAAACTTTCAACCGCTCAGTTTGCCGATGACCGCGATCAGCGGCATGAACATCGCGATGACGATCGTGCCGACGATGACCGCCAGGACTACGATCATGATCGGTTCGAGCAGCGAAGTTATCGCCCCCACGGCGTTGTCCACTTCGTCATCATACACGTCGGCCACCTTCATCAACATGTCAGGCAGCGCGCCCGTCTCTTCCCCAACGTCAACCATGCTGATGACCATCGGCGGAAACACCCCGGACGCTTCCAAGGGCTGCACGATACGCTCGCCTTCCTTCACCGAGTCGTGCACCTGCGATACCGCCTTCGCGATGACCGCGTTACCCGACGTATCGCGCACAATGTTCAGGGCTTGCAGAATCGGAACGCCGCTGGAGATGAGTGTGCCCAGCGTGCGCGAGAACCGGGCGATGCCGACTTTACGAATCAGTTGCCCGAACATCGGCGCGTTTAATTTGATCTTGTCCAGATAGTACCGTCCCTTCACGGTCTTGCCGATCGACTTGACCGCGATCCACAGGCCGACAACACCCCCCGCGACAAACAAAGCCTGGTGCTGCACGATATTGCTGACGCCCATCACGAACTGCGTCAACGGCGGCAACGCCGCACCTTCGAGCAGGTCGGCAAAGATTTCCTGAAACTTGGGGACGATCACAATCATCAGGAACGTCACAATCGCCATGGCAACGCAGATAACGACTGTTGGGTACACCATTGCGGAGATGACCTTGCCTTTGATCCTCTGCGCCTTTTCCTGAAAATCCGCGAGACGCCCAAGGGTGACGTCCAGCACGCCGCCCGCCTCGCCAGCGCGCACCATGTTGACGTAGAGGCGGTTGAAAATCTTGGGGTGCTGCGCCAACGCCTCGCTGAAGGTGCTGCCAGCTTCCACGCTGTCGGCCAGTTGCTGCAGCGTGCGCTTTAGCGTCGGGTTCCTCTCCCCTTTACGGAGCACGTCGAGGCCCCGCAACAGCGGCAGGCCTGCATCGATCAGTGTCGCCAATTGCCGCGTCATCGCTGTCAACGTCTTGGACTTGATCTTGCCGGAGCTCAAAAACTTAAGGTCGATCGAGCCCAAGCCCTTCTTGCCGCCAGCCTTGCCGCCGGCTTGCCCTGCCGGCGCCGGACCCTTGCCCTTTTTCTTTGCCGATACCTTGTCCGCCTCCGCAACGTTCGTGGGGAAATAGCCCATCTCGCGGATGCGGCTGACGGCTGCCGTGGTGCTTTCGCTTTCCAGGACACCCGTGATTTCCTTTCCGCGTGGATCCAATGCTACATAGCTGAATTTTGCCATAACCAACCTCCGCACCGGTCACCCACATCGCGGTGGGGACCCGCGCTGTTATGTGTACTTGAGAACTTCCTCCACGGTCGTCTCGCCGTCAAGGATGGTGCGAATGCCATCTTCCCGCAAGGTCCTCATTCCCAACTCCAGCGCGCGCCCGCGAATGACGCCCGACGGCGCGCGCATGTTGATCAATTCACGAATCGGTTCCGTTATGACCAGCAGCTCGAACAATCCTTTGCGGCCCCGGTACCCGGTTTCGTTGCAATCCGCGCAGCCCTTGCCGTAATAAAACGGCCGGCCCTGCGTGTCTTCCTTCGTCAGCCCCAACTCCGATAATACCGCTTCGGTCGGCTCATAGGCAATTCGGCATTTCTTACACCCTTTGCGCACAAGCCGTTGGGCCAGAATCGCTTGCAGCGTGGAACTGATCAAGAACGGCTCGACTCCCATGTCGATCATTCGCGTGACCGCGCCCGCGGCGTCGTTGGTGTGCAGCGTTGTAAACACAAGGTGGCCTGTAAGGGATGCCTGGATGGAAATCTGTGCGGTCTCCAAGTCGCGCATCTCACCCACCATGATTATGTCCGGATCCTGGCGGAGGAAGGCACGCAGCGCCCGCGCGAAGTTCAGGCCGATCGATTCGTTAATCGGCACTTGCATGATGCCCTCAATGTCATACTCCACGGGGTCTTCCGCCGTGAGCAGTTTCATATCGATCGTGTTGATGCGCCTCAAACACGAATACAATGTCGTCGTCTTCCCGGAGCCCGTCGGCCCGGTGACGATGAAGATGCCATTGGGGATCTTGATCACCTCCTTGGCACGCTCAAGGATTTCCGTCGGCATTCCCAGGCTTTCCATTTCGAGGTTGACCACCGAGCGATCCAGCACGCGCAACACCACCGATTCCCCATACTGCGTTGGCAAGGTCGACACGCGCAAATCCACCTGCCGTCCGGCGATGTTCAACTGGATGCGTCCGTCTTGCGGCATGCGGCGCTCCGCGATGTTCAAGTTGGACATGACCTTGACGCGCGAAATCACCGGCAATGCGAGATGCTTGGGCGGCGGCGTCATCTCGTACAAGGCGCCGTCCACGCGATAGCGAATCTTGAATTCGTCTTCAAATGGTTCGAAATGAATGTCGCTGGCGCGATCCTGAATCGCCTGAAACAAGATCAGGTTCACAAATCGCACGATGGGAGCCTGGCTCGCCAACTCTTCCAGGGCCGCGGTCCCGCCCGTCCTTGTCGCCGTCTCGATGGTTTCGGCGGACGCGAGTTGGGACTCCATGTCCGTCAATACATCCTTCAGGGACTCGCTTTCTTCACCAAAGTACTTTTGGATTGCCTCCTCGATCTGCTTCGTGGGCGCCACCGCAAGTTGCACGTCCTTGCCGAGGATGAACGAAAGCTCGCCGACGAGCTGCGGATTGTACGGGTCGATGACGGCCACCGTAATGGTGTTGCCGTTCAACGCGACAGGCACCGCGCCGTACATTCGCGCCACGCTGGAGGGCATGGATCGCAGCACTGGCTGACTGAAATCAACATCTTCCAGGTTGAGGTACTCCAGGCTCAGGTGCTCGGCCACCGCGCGCAACAACTGCTCTTCGTTGACCAGGCCGAAATCGACCATGATTTGCGAGAGCGATTTGCCGGTGCGCTCGTGCTCCTCCTCGATCTCGTGAAACTGCTCCGGGCTGAGCAGATCGCGCTCGCGGACCAACTCGGAAAGTATTGAACCCTCGCCTTCGAACATGGCCTAGCGCCTGCCTCCTTCCCCCTGCAACTTCGACACGATGGACTGCGGATCCTGCGCGATGGTGATGAGATCGCCGTAGCTGATCAATCCCCGCTCGTACAAACTCATCAGGTTCGAATCGAGCGTCACCATCCCATACTTCGCGCCGGTCTGGATGTCGGAGGTAATGCGAAAGGTCTTGTTGTCGCGAATCAACGCCTGGATGGACGGCGTCGTAATCATAATCTCGAAGCAGGCGACCCGGCCTTTGGTGTCGGCCCGTACCAACAGCACCTGCGAAATCACCGCGATGATCGACGAGGCCAACTGCGTGCGGATTTGTTCCTGCTGGTCCGTCGGGAACGCATCCACAATCCGGTCCACCGTGCGGGCCGCGCCCGTGGTGTGCAATGTGGCAAAGACGAGGTGACCCGTTTCCGCCGCGGTGATGGCCGCCTCCATCGTTTCCAAATCGCGCATTTCGCCGACGAGGATGCAATCGGGATCCTGGCGCAACCCGCGGCGCAACGCTTCCGCGAAGTCGGGCACATCGACACCGACTTCGCGCTGCGTCACGATGCTCTTCTTGTGCGGGTGATAATACTCAATCGGATCCTCGATCGTGATGATATGGCAATCTTCCTCGGTGTTGATGATGTCGATCATCGACGCCAGGGTTGTGGTCTTGCCGGAGCCGGTCGGTCCCGTCACCAGAACCAGCCCGCGCGGACGAAACAGCAGATCCTTTACGGACGGCGGCAACCCGATTTGTTCCAGACTCAGTAGCCGGTTGGGAATCTGCCGCAGCACGATGCCATAGTTGCCACGCTCCTTGAACACGCTGACTCGGAACCGCGCCGCGTCGCCGAACGCAAAACCAAAATCCGTACCGCCCTGCTCGCGAACCTTCTGGATGTGGGCCTCGGAGGTGATGGCCTTCATCAGGTTCTCCGTATCCACCGAGGTCAGCACGGGCAGGTCCATATGGATCAGCTTGCCATGCAGGCGAATCACCGGCGGCACGCCCACGCGAACATGCAAGTCCGACCCGCCCTCATCCACCACGACCTGCAACAAATCTTCCATCTGCGCTGCCATAAAATGCGTATCTCCGTTCAGTTCTCCGCGTGACTCATACGGTCCTGCTATTCTTCATCGCCGGCCGTGATCGAAATGACTTCCTCGGGGGTGGTGATTCCCGCCATGATCTTGCGGATTCCATCCTCGCGCAACGTCCGCATGCCCAACTCTCGCGCCCGCGTGCGAATGACGTTCGAGGGCACCTTTTCGTAAATCAGCCGCCGGATCTCCTCGTCCACCCGAAAAATCTCATAGATGCCCATGCGTCCGCGGTAACCCGTGCGGTTGCATTCGTTGCAGCCGGTCCCGCGTATCAGCGTCGCGTTCTTCATTTCATCCGGATTCAGTTTCAGTGTGGCCATCTCATAATCCGTGGGCGTGTAGGGTTGCTTGCACTTCTGACACACCTTGCGGATGAGCCGCTGCGCCATGATCGCCTTGACCGCGGAGGCAACCAGGAACGGCTTCACGCCTATGTCGACGATACGCGTCACGGCGGAGGGCGCGTCATTCGTGTGCAGCGTCGAAAACACCAGGTGACCCGTCAGCGCCGCTTGCACGGCGATGTTTGCCGTTTCCAAGTCGCGAATTTCACCGATCATGATAATGTTCGGCGCCTGGCGCAAAATCGAGCGCAACGCGGCCGCGAAGGTCAGGTTGATGTCCGCATTGACCTGCACCTGGTTAATGCCGCTGAGTTGGTATTCAACGGGGTCTTCCACGGTGATGATCTTGCGGTCAGGCTTGTTGATATCGTTCAAGCACGCGTAGAGCGTGGTCGTCTTGCCTGAGCCGGTGGGTCCTGTGACGAGAAACACGCCGTCGGGCATACTGATGATCTTGGCCATCGCCTCCTGATCGTCACTGAAAAACCCAAGGTCACCCAACCCGAGCAGCAGGCTGGTCTTGTCGAGAATACGCATCACGATGCTCTCGCCGTGATTGGTCGGCAGACACGACACGCGCAGATCCAGCGTGCGGCCCATGACCGGCAGTTGGATGCGGCCGTCTTGCGGAACGCGCTTCTCGGCGATGCTCATGTTGGCCATGATCTTGAGGCGGCTGAGGATCGCCGCCTGCAACCGTTTCGGCGGGTTGTCCACCTCGTGCAGCATGCCGTCAATGCGATACCGCACACGCAACCTCTTCTCTAGGGGCTCGATGTGAATATCGCTCGCGCGGTTGCGGTACGCCTCCATGATCACCAGTCCGACAAGTTTGATGATCGGCGCGTCGGTGTCGGTTTCCACCCCCTCCTCAATCTTGGTGTCCGTCGCCCTGTCGCTGGCCAAACCAAGATCGATCTCACCCTCGGTGATTTCCTGCAGCATGTTCTCAACAGTGTCGTCGGCGCCGCCGTAATACCGCGTGATCGAGTTCTCGATGTCGTTCTTGGCGGCGACGACCGGCTCGACGTTCATCCGCAGGATGTACCGGAGGCTGTCCACCGTATCGACGTCAAGCGGATCGCTGATGGCGACGGTGAGGGTGTTGTCGTGCTTGTAAACGGGGATGACTTTGTAACGGCGGGCGACGTGTTTCGGGACCAGGGCGAGCACATCATCGGGGACGCGGTAATCCGCCAGATTGATCGTATCCATGCCGAACTGGCTGGCCAGCGCCTTGGACACGTCCATGTGGGAGATCCGCCCGTTCAGGATCAGCGCGTCGACAACCCCCACGCCGTCGGCTTTGGCCCGCTCGTTCGCCTTCTGGATGTCTTCCAGCGAGACAAGCCCGACGTCCTTGAGAATCTCAACCGTATATTCGTCTTGAGCCGGCATAACTGTCCGAGACCGTATCGAACCAAGTAAATAGTACCGCCTGTACCTGCGTCAGTCAAGAAGCCAAGGCGTCGCAACCCGCGAATCGCTAGCGGGTTGCGCCATATCAACCGCCTTTCAGTTTGCGGAGCAGGATTTCGCCGACGAGTTGTGGATTCGCCTTCCCCTTGCTTAGCTTCATGACCTGCCCCTTCAGGAAATTAATGGCCGCTTCGTTCCCCGATTTGAAGTCTGCCACGGACTTGGGGTTCTTGGCAATCGCTTCTTCGATGAACCCCCCGATCGCGCCGGCGTCGCTGACCTGTACCAACCCCTTCTCCTTCACAATTGCCGACGGGCTCTTGCCGCTACGGAACATCTCAGCGAACACTTCCTTGCCAATTTTCCCGCTGATTTGGCCGCCGTCAATGAGAGATACCAACTCCGCCAGATGTTCCGGCCTGATCGGGCATTCATCAATTGTCATCTTCGCCTCGGCCAGCTTGCCAAGAAACTCCGTCGTGACCCAGTTCGAGATGGCCTTCGGGTTCTTCGCCCCGTGCACCGCCCGCTCGTAGAAAGCCGCCAACGTCACATCCGCAACCAGCACGCCCGCATCATACTCCGGCAGGCCGTACTGTTTGATGAATCGCTGCCGCTTGGCTTCGGGCAACTCCGGCAACCCTTTCCGGACCTCGGCAAGCATTTCATCACTGACCACCACCGGCATCAGGTCCGGCTCCGGGAAATACCGGTAATCATGCGCGTATTCCTTGGTGCGCATCACAAACGTCTTGCCCGCCGCGTCATCCCAGCGGCGTGTCTCCTGCGAGACTTTCTCACCCTTTTGCAGCGCGGCGGTCTGTCGCTGAATCTCATACGCCAGCGCCCGCCGCACCCCCGAGATCGTGTTCATGTTCTTGATCTCGACCTTCTCGCCGAATTCGGTTTGGCCCACGGGCCGCACGGACACGTTCGAATCACAGCGCAGTTGCCCCTTCTCCATGTCGCAATCGCTGATCCCGCCGCTGATGAGGATTTCCTTGAGCGTCGTGAGGTAGGCAAACGCTTCGTCGGGGGAACGCATATCCGGCTCGCTCACAACCTCCATCAACGGCGTGCCGGCGCGGTTGAAATCCACCCCGCTCTTCGTCTCGAAATGAAGGTTCTTCGCGACGTCCTCCTCGAGGTGCGCCCGCGTCACGCCGATCTTCTTGGTCTTGCCGCCATCCAACTTGATCTCCACCGAGCCGTGCGCGCACAGCGGGAGGTCGTACTGGGAAATCTGATAGTTCTTCGGCATATCGGGATAGAAGTAATTCTTCCGGTCCCATTTGCTGAACCGCGCCACTTCACTTTCAATCATCAGACCCGTCAGGATCGTTTTCCTCACGGCCTCTTCATTCATCACGGGCAGCACGCCCGGATAGCCGAGGCAGACGGGACACACCTGGGTATTCGGCTCCGCGCCAAACGTCGTCGCGCACCCGCAAAACATCTTGCTCTTCGTCTTGAGCTGCACGTGGACTTCCAAGCCTATGACCGCTTCGTATTGCATGGTGCTACAAACCCGGCCTCTGCTTGTGCCACTCGGTGGCCTGCTCGTAGGCGTGGGCCACGCGCAGGACGGTTTCCTCGCCGAACGGCTTGCCCAGCACCTGCAGCCCGATCGGCAGACGGGGACTGGCCGTAAACCCGCACGGAAGGCTCACGCCGCAAATGCCCGCAAGATTCACGCTGATGGTGAAAATATCGCTGAGATACATCTTCAGCGGATCGTCCGTCTTTTCCCCGATCCGGAACGCGGCTTCGGGCGACGTCGGCGTCACGATGGCATCACACTTCTCGAAGGCTTTCTCGAAATCCTGGCGGATGAGCGTCCGCACCTTCTGCGCGCGCAGGTAATACGCGTCGTAGTAGCCCGCGCTCAGCGCGTACGTGCCGAGGATGATACGCCGCTTCACCTCGGCCCCGAAACCCGCGCCCCGCGTCTTGCCGTACATATCGATCACGTCTTCACCCGTGACCCGCGCCCCGTAGCGCACGCCATCGAACCGCGCCAGGTTTGCGCTCGCCTCGGCGGTCGCGATCAAATAATACACCGCCACCGCGTAATCCGTGTGCGGCAGCGAAATCTCCACGATCTCCGCGCCCAATTCCTGCAATTTCTTGATCGCCGCGCGCACCGCCCCGTCAACCTCGCGATCCATCCCGTCGATGAAATACTCCTTCGGCAAACCGATCCGCAAACCCTTCACGCCCTTGTCCAGCGCCACCGTGTAATCGGGCACAGGCTGCGGCACGCTCGTCGAATCGTGGCGATCGTGACCCGCCAGCACACGCATCATCAATGCGCAGTCAGCCACATCCTTGGTAAACGGCCCAATCTGGTCGAGCGACGATGCAAAGGCCACGAGGCCATAGCGCGAGACGCGGCCATAGGTCGGTTTGAACCCGACGCAACCACAGAGCGCTGCAGGCTGGCGAATGGAGCCACCCGTATCAGTGCCGAGTGCGGCAAATGCCTCGTCTGCCGCGACCGCTGCCGCGCTGCCGCCACTGGACCCGCCGGGAATTCGCTCGAGGTCCCACGGATTGCGGGTGACGCCCCAACTCGAGTTCTCCGTGGAGCTTCCCATTGCAAACTCGTCCATGTTCGTGCGTCCGAGCAAAATCGCGCCGGCGTCCCGCAACCGTTGCACCACGAACGCGTCGTAGACCGAGGTGTGTCCCTTCAGGATTTTCGAGCCGCACGTGCAGGGCTGGCCTTCGACGTTGATGACGTCCTTGATGGCGATGGGAACGCCGCCGAGAAGCTTGCCGTTTCTGGCGATGCCGCTGCGATCAATCTCGTCGGCCTGCGCCAAGGCATCCTCGGCATTGAGCCAGAGATACGCCTTCAACTTGCCATCGACCACCTGGATGCGGTCGAGCAACGACTGCGTCGTCGCGCGCGCGGAAACGGCGCCGCGCCGCAACTTCTCGCGGAGTTGATGGACCGTCAGGGTATGCAGACTCATTCGACTATCTTCGGGACGATGAACAGGCCGCGGGCTTGTTCGGGCGCGTTGTTGAGGACCTTGTCGCGGTCGATCGACGGCCGCACCTCGTCCTTGCGGAGAATGTTCGAGAGCGGCGTGGCATGCGCCGTCGGCTCGACCTTGGAGACGTCCAATTCATTGAGTTTGGCGACGTAGGCCAGGATGTCCTTGAGCTGCGCGGAGATCTTCTGCTTCTCCGCGTCGCACAGATACATCCGCGCCAGATGCGCCACGTACGAGACGTCAAACACGCTGGTATCCTCAGCCATACGAGAAGCGCATCATAGCGGCGCACACATGGCTTCCTCAAGTAAAATGCTGACCCCGGCGCATTTCACGTCACTCCAGCTTCTTGC
The DNA here is from genome assembly GCA_049511095.1 of Verrucomicrobiia bacterium. GTDB lineage: Bacteria > Verrucomicrobiota > Verrucomicrobiia > Palsa-1439 > Palsa-1439 > Palsa-1439. Next base: position 126 of record JBEKYJ010000105.1, on the reverse strand, counting down.
CATAGAGGATCGTGTAGAGGATTCCACCCGCGCCATCCGGTTTGTGGAACCGCGGCTCCCGATACAATTCGACGAAACCCAGTTCCTCGAAAAAATGGCGGCCTCGCAGGTTCTCCGCGCTCACAC
>JBEKYJ010000104.1:0-13874 GCA_049511095.1 Verrucomicrobiia bacterium | reverse complement strand
GAAACCATCATGATCACGCCGAAAGGATAGACTGTGGCACTTTTCAATAAGCGAGATTTATTAGAATCAGCAGGCTTAACAAGTTTTGCAAATACTGCGGACCGGTATTATGCCGAGAGCACGGTAAGAGCAAAATTAAGCAATCGCGCCGCGTCTTACAGTTCGTCCAAGACATACGACATTTTTCTCTCCCACAGCTATGACGACAAAGTTGTGATCGAAAGCTTGGCTGCAAAAATCGAGAAACTTGGCTACACTGTTTACGTTGACTGGATACAAGACCCACACCTAGACAGAACACATGTCACAAGGGAAAACGCAGAGGTCGTTCGCGTCCGGATGAAAAACTGCAAGTCATTGTTGTATGCAACGTCTGAAAATGCGGCAAAATCCAATTGGATGCCATGGGAACTCGGGTACTTCGATGGCCTGAAGGGACGCGTGGCGGTGGCGCCAATTGCCGAAGACCGCAACTCAACGGATGAGTTTTCTGGTCGAGAGTATCTTGGGCTATACCCCTACGTCGTGATTACTGGTGACACGGCGCTATATATTCACAACACTGCAAGCAGCTTCGTCAGATTTCCGGATTGGCTAACCGGCAACAATCCGCGCTAAAACAACCAAGGAGAACGACATATGGCAGCTAAACGTACCTTTATCAGTTTCGATGCGGACCATGACGAGGATTTGCGGAATCTACTCGTTGGCCAAGCACGGAATCCAGACACGCCGTTTAGCATCTCGGACTTCTCCGTGAAGCAGGAACTGAGTGGGAATTGGAAAGCCAAGGTGAGGACGAAAATCAAGGGTTGCGACGTTGTGATTGTGATTTGCGGAGAGCACACCGATACGGCGGGTGGCGTTACCGACGAACTCGAGATGGCGCAAGAGGAAAGCATTCCCTACTTCCTGCTATGGGGGCGAAGCGACAAAACGTGCGTGAAACCTGCCGCGGCGCGTTCGACGGATAAAATCTATCGGTGGACTTGGGACAACTTGAAGGCTTTGATCGCAGGGAACCGATAATGAGACGCGCACTCGTCGTTGGAATCGATGATTACCCGGGGTGCCCGCTCCACGGTTGCGTAAATGACGCCCGGAATGTCTCGAAAGTTCTGTCACGCCACCATGACGACACACTGAACTTCCAGTGTGAACTCCTTATTAACCCCCCGACTGAGATAACCCGTGGCGTCCTACGGCAGAAGATAACTGAATTGTTCAAAGACCCCGCAGACGTTGCCTTTCTTCATTTTTCCGGTCACGGAACGATCAACGGTCTCGGCGGATATTTGGTCACCCCTGATTACTCCGATTACGATGTAGGCGTCGCCATGGCTGAGGTGCTGGCCTTGGCTAACCAATCGGCTGTCCACGAGAAGTTTATCACGCTGGATTGTTGTCATAGCGGAGCTTTCGGTCTTGTTCCGGCTATTAGCGAGGACAAGATAATCCTGTCTGAAGGCGTATCCGTGATTACTGCCACACGCTCGGGCCAAGAAGCCATCGAGGAAGGCGGGGCGGGCGTGTTTACGTCACTTCTTATTGAGGCTCTTGACGGAGGAGCAGCCGGGGTCTTGGGTGAAGTCTCGGCAGCAAGCGTGTACGCTTACATTGAGACTGCGATGGGGGCTTGGGATCAACGGCCACTGTTTAGAGCCAACGTGTCACAGTTCACGCGCTTGCGCCAGGCCGAACCCCGGGTTGATATTGTATTGTTACACCGGCTGACTGAGTATTTCCCATTGCCTGCTGAGCAACTTCCACTGTCGCCAGAGTACGAGCCCGAAGCAGAGCCCCACAATCCTGTGAAGGAAGCGATCTTCCGCGACCTACAACGGCTTCGAAACGCTGGTCTTGTGGAACCGATCGGCGAGGAGCACATGTATCACGCTGCCATGAATTCAAGGGCTTGTGCTTTGACAAGTCTGGGGCGGTACTATTGGCGTTTGGTAAGTGAGAACAAACTCTAGGCGAGCCGGAGCCAGTACGGCAGTGGAGCAACGGTAGGGGGTAGGGGTGAGAGATGAAGGAGGAGTATGAAGGCCAAAACTCGTAAGCTGCTTATCACTGGCGTTGCGTTGCTGATCTTCGGACCGGCACTCGGTTACGTGCTGTGGTTTGCCGGCATGTTTTACAGCATTCAGACGTTGGCTCCGCCCGCGCAGGGTACTCCGCCCGGAATGTTTCCAGACATCGGGCATATGTTTTCGAGCATGCTGAGGTGGATGTTTGCGAGCTTCATTCCGCTGTTGTTGGGAATGCTTGCGGGAGCGTCAGGATTCTTCCTGATCATTTACTCTCTCATTACGCACTTCTGTAAAACCAAAGATGAGGGGTGAGACGCGGGAGGCGGGCTAGGGCCAGCCCGCCCTACCACGGAGGAAACAGCGGGGGGGACGGGAGAATTCGTCCGGCGCGGTGGGCGTGAGCGGCGTGACGGCGGATGGTGCTGGACGGCCCCGATGACGGAATCGGGGCAGGCCGGGGCGGCGGGGAAGGCAAAGGGTGAAGTAAGAAGGAAGAATTAAGAAAGCGGCGGTAGAGCGAAGCGAGGCCGGCGCGGCTGGATTGCCACGGGAGTACTGCGTGTGGGTTTGCCGCAGACGACAGCGGCGTCTCCGCTTCGCTTCGGCTCCGTCGGACTCGGCTTACCTCGTCGGACGGGGCATCCAGCCCTACAACGCCGGGGAGCGGACGCCTCGGAGAGGCGTCCCTACCAACGACGGGAAACGACAGAGACGGGAGAATTCGTCCGGCGCGTTGGGCGGAAGCGGCGTAACGGCGGATGGTGCGGGAAACGCCGAAGAAGAAGTACGGCGGGCGAAAGGGCAAGTAGGGGAGACTGAGGGAATCAACGTCGAACGTTCAACGGCCAACGCTCAACCCGCCACGGCGGGCCAGCGTTCAAGGGGGGGCGGGACGACCACGAAGGGAATCCGCTGGGACAGCGGACGCTACACCGGCGGGCAAACACAGGACGCCGCGTGGGGGCACGCGGCCTACAACGGCGAGGGAAGGCGACTTAGTTGACGACGATGGCGCGGAAGAATTGTTGGGGTAACGTGACGGAATTGGTGGTGAAGGTAGTCGAGGTGGTGGAGGCGGTGATGTCGGTCAGGTCGGTCCAGTTGGTGGCGGTGAGATCCTGTTTCCATTGAACGCGATAGGTACGGCCGGAAACGGAAGTCCATGAGAAACTGAAATTGGGACCGGTGAAGGCCGTGGAGGTCGCGACAGGGGCATTGGTGACGTAGATGGTGTTGAGCAATTTGGCGAGGCGTTGGCCGCCAATGGCCATGCGTTGGGCCGTGGTGGCCTGGGCGGCATTGGTGTAGGCCACGGAGGGGGTGGTGTTGGAACTGATGCCGACGTAGGCGACGGTCGCGGCGATTCCGTGGCTTTCCAAGGCCCAAGTCATCGGGTCGGGAATGCTGCCGACGCTGAAGGTGTAGGGGTAGGCGGCTTCGACGGCGGCGGCTTTGTTGCTCACTGAGGCGCCGTCGGTGAGAAAGCCGCCGCCGGCGTCCCAAAGGGCATGGAGTTCAGACCACGTGCCGTTGAGGTAGAAATGGTTGCCGCCGACATCGCCGGTGGGCATGTTGGTGCAAACGCCGGTGGAGGCATGGCAGGGCTGAGTGATATCGCCGCAGAAGTGGATCAGGTAACGCAAGGCCGTGGCCTGGTTGGTTGGATTGGCAGTCGGGTCCTGAAGTATGGCAGTGTACTGGCGGATTGCCGTGACTACATTGGTTGAGTCGTTGGCGACACCGTTGGTCGGATAGCCATCAAGGCTGATGGGTATATCGATGTAATGCTGCGAAGACGTCCACGACTCGCATCTGTTGTCAGCCCACGTTGAGTCAGACACGAATGTGTGGCTGACACTGTCACAGGGTGGGGGAAGCGCGATCAGCGCGTCGCATTTGGCTTTGACGGCGGGGTCGAGGTGGTTGTAGGCGATTTGCGCCACGACCATGTGGCCCTGGCCATTCCATGCCAATACGGGACGGGCGAGGCAGAAACAGGCGGCGAGACAGGTGAGGGACGTGATGGTCTTGATGGTCATAAAAGTTTGCCTTATTTGACGCACTGCGCTTCGGGGAGAAACTGTCTCGTATCCCTGTGAATGCGAGCATTATAGGCTTGTACGGCTGCAAAAGTCAATCCGATTCGGAGGGGGATAGGGAGGCGTGTCGCTCGGGTTATTCTGCCTGGCCCCAGATCCAGCCGGCGTCGCCGTGGATGAAGGTGGCTTGGGTGGGTTTGCCGGAGGTCTGGAGGATTTCCTGGGCGAGGGGGTGGTGGCCGGTGAGGCGGATTTCGGCGACGTAATCGCCGATGAACCAGGGTCGGCCGGCGGCGGCGGGGATGCAGCCGATTTTCTTGAAGGAGATGATCTCGAGTCGGGGCGCGGCGCCGGCGCGATGGGCGACGTCGGTCCAGTTCTCGTACTGGCTGTCTTTGCTGTCGGGTTTATAGGTGTTGTAGTAGCGCGGGCCGTACGGCGTGTAGGCGACAGGGGGCGGATAGGCGCCGGGGGGCGTGGTGGTGGTCGGCGGCGGGGTGGTGGGTCGCATGGAGGCGTTGATGTCGTCGATGTGTTTCTGCAAGGCCTGGCGCATTTCGGCCTCGGAGGGCTCGGTTTCGGCGGGCTTGGCGGGAGCGGCGGTGGTGGCGGCCGGCTGGGTGGCGGTGAGGGGAGGCGGCAACTGGTTGGCGGAAGCGGCTGGTGGCGGCGGGTTGGTGGTGGAGGCCGCGATGGCGAATGTGCTGAGGGCCGAACTGGTGATGAGGATGCAAAGTGTGCGGGGGTTCATCGTGGGAATCTCCTTTATGGGCTGATGGGGATGTTTCTAACGCTGTCGGCGGCGGGGTGTCAACAGAAGAGACGGGAGACAGGCGACAGAAACATCCGTGAGTGCTACTTAGTGGCGCTGAGTTGCGGGGCGGTGGTGGAGGAGGCGTATTGGGCGGATTTGCTCCAGGCGTCGGCGAGGGAGAACTCGACGTAGGGGCGGTCGGAGGCGCGGATTTTGTCTTTGCGGTTGGCGACCCAAATTTTGTCAGCGGTGAGATCGCAGATCACGGTCTGGAGGTTCGATTTCATGGCGATCTGGCGGGCGAGTTCCTGGATGGTGCTGACATCGAACTTGCCTTGCAGGTCGCGGACGAGTTGGGCTTGTTTGTCCTCGTAGTGGCCGCCGTAGACGACATCGTGGAATTGCGGCATGGACTTGCCGTTGACGGCAAGGGTGTCGCTGTCGTTGGCGTGATAGGCGAGGCAGCGTTGGGCGGAGGTGATCATGCCGATGGGGTCGTGGCGTTTGTCGCCGAGAAAATAGACATAGGAGTTCGTGCGGCGCGCGGCGCGGATGATGGCCGCCCCTTCCTCAGCGGCGTCGGCATAGCGCAGGACGTTTTTCAGCAGAAATGGCATGGGCGTGCCCGCGAGCGTTTCGCCGGGCGGGTTGCCGAAGCCCATTTCGCTGAGGGCAACGCCTTTTTCGTTCACGCCTGAGACCGCGCCGACGAAACCGACCCAGCCGATGGTGACGTAGGGGTTGGCGTTTTCGGTGGTGGGACGATAGACGGAGATAAGCGGCCGGCGTTGCAGGTTGAAATTGGCGCCGTAGTCGAGAATGCGGAGTTGATAGACATGGCCGTCGCTGGTCGCGCCGCCTTTGGCGACGAGGCCGCTGCAGCTGGTTTCGCCGACATCGGGGATGGCGTGCATGCGATGGATGCGGTCGAGGGGGATGCCGCTGCCCGCGGCGAGGCCGGCCATTTCTTCGAGGTCCTCGTGCGGGGCGTAGCGGGCCATCATGTGCCAGGCGCGGTCGAGGATTTCGTCGATGATGTTGTCTTGCTCGCGGTGAGAGATCAACTTCGAGTCGCGCAATTCTTTCGGGAGAAATTTATCCGCGCCGGCCTGGACGTCGCCGATGGTGCCGCGGACCTGCTCGGCGAGGAGGCGTCCGTGTTCGTAGCCCATCTCATACGGGGTGCCGGTGACATACAAAACGGTGATGCGATCGTCGGCGTCGCCGATGTACTCGACGCGGCCGGTGTGTGTGACGGCGTGGTCAGGCTTGGGCTCGGTGAGGATTTTTTCCACCTGGGGATTGTTCATCACCAGGGTTTTTGCGGCAGTGCCGCAGCCCAGTGCGAGCACGGCGCAGACGCCAACTGCCATCCAAATGTTGATCTTTCTCAAGGCCGTCATTCCTTCGTCTTACAGCAAGTAATGTACTCAGTTTGGGGCGTGGCGCCAGTGCTGGCGGGCGGCTTTCAGGGCGGGAGCGGCAGGCTATTCGTCGTTGCCGCCGCCGAAGCCGAAGTAGTGGCGGGACTTGATGATTTCGGCGACGGTGGGGGGGACCATCTTTTCCCATTCGGGGTCGCCGCCGCGGATTTTCTTGAGGAGGTCAGCGTAGGACATGGTAAGGTTGTTGGGGTTGATGCCTTGGAGGTCTTCGACGAGATGGTTGTGGCGCAAGTGGGCGAGGAGGTCTTTGAGGTTGTCGGCGACGGGCATGTTCTCGGTGGTGATGAGCTTGTCGCGTCCCGCCGTCTGGCGGGGATAGACGTAGAGTTTGACGGGCCCGGAATAGAGGAGGCCGAGGGCTTCGAGGATGCCGCCCGGCAGGTCGGCGTAGTACCGGGGCTCGAGCAATTCCTGCAAGGTGGGCATGCCGACGGCGATGCCGATCTTGTTGTTGGTCGCGCGGCGCAGGTATTCGACCATGTGGTAGAATTCGCCGTGGCTGGTGATGAGCACGGTCTTGCCGATGGTGCTGAGGCTATCGACGCGCGCGAGGAAATCGGCGGGCTGGACGTTGACGTTCTGGAGCAGGTTGCGCATCGTGATTTCCATCAGGACGACCGCGTCTTTGTTGTCCGGGGAATCGGCGAGGAACTGACGGGAGGCGCACTCGAGCATCTCGATGTGGAGATTGTTGACGGGGCGGAAGCTGCCGCGCTCGACGAGGACGGGCTTCTTGTAGAGCACTTCCGACGGCTGCACCACTTCGCCGTCAACGGTAAACATCACCGCCTCGGTGAGCCCCTGCTCGACGAGTTGCAGGCTCATGAGGCGGTTATCCACCTTGGCGAAGCCGGGTCCCGAAAACTTGATCATGTCCACTTCGATGCGACTCTTGGTCAATTGATCGAGCAATGACGTGATCAGGTAGCGCGGGTTCTCGAAGTGGACCAGCGCGCCGTAGATAAGGTTGACGCCGATGGCGCCAAGGGCTTCCTGCTCGCGGAGGTTTTCCTCGTCCAAGAGGCGGACGTGGATCATGACTTGCGAGGGCTCGGTACGCGGCTGCGCCTGGAACTTGATGCCCAGCCAGCCGTTGGAGTCATCGCGACGGGTGAAGCTGCGCGCGGCGACGGTGTTGGCGAAGACAAAGAAGCACGTTTCCGCGCCCCGCGATGCGTCGAGCCGTTCCTTCAACAGGTTGTACTCATAATCCAGCATCTGCTGGAGCCGCAGTCGGCTCACGTATCGCTGGGTGGGACCGTAGATGGCGTCACTGACAGTCTTATCGTACGCGGACATTGTCTTGGCGACGGTGCCCGCCGCGCCGCCGACGCGAAAGAACCAGCGTGCGACCTCCTGGCCCGCGCCGATTTCGGCGAAGGTGCCGTATTTCGTCGCATCCAGATTGATCTGAAAGGCTTTCTGACCCGTGTCAGTTATGTGATCCGGGCTCGCCGACCACTGTGGAATTGGGGTTGTCTTGGGCTGCGTCATGTTCCAATCGTCTTATACTGCGGTTCACGCAAATAAATCGGCTCGACGTTTTCGTCGCCACGATTGCCGTCGTGACGAAACCGGTGAAACGCCAGCCAGCCCACGGCCGCCGCGCTCGGGAACACAGGCGCTTGGCAAATCGATGCAAAGCCGCCAAAGAGCGTGACGAGATCACTTTTGTATCGTTCGATTTCGGAACTGACAAACCAAATCGGATGATGAATCTCATCGGCAACCGTTTCGAGCGCGGCAATCTGACATTCCTTCACGCGCCGGCCTTCGCCGTCATAGAGAGCATAGTAGATTTCGTCGCGTCGCGCGTCGGAGAACACGCACATCCGCGGACACTCGCTCGGCATTTTCGGCAACGCTGTCAGGGCCAGGGCGTCGAAACTGCTGACACCCTTGATGGGCAGCTTGCCGGGCAGGGCGATTCCTTTCGCGGCGGCGAGGCCAACGCGTATTCCGGTAAACGAGCCCGGGCCGAGTCCCACGGCCAGCAGGCCCAAATCGCGCGGGCCGAGTTCACTCGTCGAAAGAAGTTCTGCCGCCGTATCGAAAAGATTCTGTTTCGGCTGGGTGCGGTCGAATGACTTTTCCGCCAGCGGTTTGTCGTCGCGCAACAGCGCGACCGCGCCGCGCGGCGTCGAGGTGTCGATCGCCAGGGTAATCATGCCACCTCGATGCGGTGCGTGTTCTCGCCGACAGATTCCATGCGGATGCGCGTTGTGCCCGGCGGCAACAGCGGCTCGATTTTCTCCGCCCATTCAATGGCGGTGACGCCCGGGCCGTTCAAGTAATCCTCGATGCCAATGGCCAATGCCTGGTCCACGGTATCGAGGCGATAGAGATCGATATGGAACAACGGGAGCCGACCGCTGGTGTATTCGTGCACGAGCGTGAACGTGGGACTGGTCACGTCCTGCGTGATGCCGAGACCGCGCGCGATGCCCTTGATCAGCGCGGTTTTTCCGGCGCCAAGATCGCCGGATAAGGCCAGCACGTCGCCACGGTGAAGCGCGGCAGCCAGTTGCTCGCCGAATTTCAGGGTTTCCTCGAGGCAGTGTGTTTCAACGTGTTGCGAAGTGATCATAACCACCCGGGGCGAGAACACGTCTTGATCCATCGCGCCTGATGAGGACGACTTTGTGCGGGGAGCGCACGACGCGACCGATCTCGGTCAGTTCCACGCGAAATCTCCGGGCCCATTTCCTGCGAAGCGCGGTCACATGGCGCGGGTCGATCGTGAACAGCAACTCGAAGTCCTCGCCATCGTTGAGAGCCGCCGCCAGGCTTCCACGGGCCGCCCGCGCGATCGGGATCTCGGCGGCATGAATCTCGAATCCGATCCCGCGTCCGCTACGCTCCACGAGGCGCTGCAGATCGCTGGACAACCCGTCGCTCAGGTCGATCATGGCGTGCAGGGGGAAGTTGCCGACCAGCCAGCGCGCTTCCTCGATTCGCGGCGTAAAGGCGAGGTGTTTCCCGCGCAACGAGCCGCCAAGCGCACCGGTTACGAATATCGAGTCGCCAATCTTCGCGCCGTGGCGCAAGGTGATTCGCGTCTTCTCAACCTCGCCGATCAGGGCGACCACGACGAATGGCTCGTGGCTCACGTGCGTCGTGTCGCCGCCAACAATCTGGCAGCCGAACTTCCGCGCCGCCGCGTGCAGTCCCGCGTACAGTTGTTTCACCCAACGCACGTCGGCACCGCGGCGCAATCCGATGCTGACGATGGCCCAACGCGCCACGCCACCCATCGCGGCGATGTCGCTGAGGTTACGGGCCATGGCTTTCCAACCCACCTGGCGAGGCGGGTCGCGGCGTCGATAATGAACGCCTTCCACGACGGGGTCGCAAGTGTACAGCAGATACTTGTCGGGGTCGCCACCGCGCAGCACGGCGCAATCGTCGCCGATGCCGACGACGACCGAGTCGCTGGCTTGGCCGATGACGCGCTGGATTTCGCCGATCAGGCCGAACTCGCCACGGTCGTGGACGGTGACATTTCGTTTGCGGGCACGTTTCATGAGTGGGCGCGGACGTACAGGAGCATGGCGACATTGGTGGCATTGAACAACGCGTGCATCGTGATGGGGGCCAGCAGCGATCCTGTCAATTCATACGAGAGACCGAGTCCGATGGCCAAGGCAAAGAGCGGGCCGAGGGATGGCAGGTGCAGATGGATGACCGCAAACGCGGCGGACACGGTTGTCAACGCCACCCAGATGCCCCAGCGTTGTTTGAGGGCGGGGTAGGCAAAGCCGCGAAAGAAAAGCTCCTCACACACGGGGGCCACGATGATCGCAAAGATGACGATCAGGGCCACGACAATCATGGAGTCGGAAGTGGCCAGCAGGTCGGAGATTGGCTGCGGCTCATCCTTGATGCCGACCAGATGACATAGTTTGGAGTACACGGTGAACACCACAGCGAGTGGGGGGAGGACAGCCACAAAAAAGACCGTGCCCAGCCCGAGCGCGCGCAGGGGCGGCTCGCGCCGAAAACCGAGTGCTGCGGCCCAGTCAATGCGGCGTCGACGAAACAACTGGACGAACCCGAAGAGGACGGCCAGGCGCAACAAGAGATCCATCCCGAGCAACCATGGCAGGGCGACGGCCTCGTCCACGCGGGCGAACTTGATGACCAGCATTGCGATGACTTCGACGGCGCCGAGCACCAGGACCAGCAGGGCCGTGACGTGCAACACATCGTGCAGACTCCACGGTTTCGGTCCAATCTTGAGAAGGGGTGTGTTCGTCGCCTGTCGGTTCGCGAGTGCGGGCCGGACAAATCTTACTAGCAGATACAGGTCGCCGAGCAGGCCGAGCGAAAGCAGGAGCGTGACCGCGTTGGCGATGGCCGGATACCGCGCGATCAGTTCCCGTTCCGAAAAGGTTCCCGAGCCGACGGTCGTGGCCGCGGCGGCCAGGAATTGTGGAAAAAGGTTGAGTGAAAAACACATGGTTGCTGTCCAAACCGCTGGGAAATCTTCAACCGGACCCCGGCCAAATGCAACGTTTTTCAGTGTCACGCAGGCTGAGAGTTGGACTTGTCAGCGGGGACGGGGCCGAGTAAGATACAGGCGGCAGTTTGGGCTAATGTAAACGGAGAAAGTGAAAATCACATGAAGCGAGAATTGTTGACAGTAGCATTGTTTACCATGACGTCGATCGGAGTCGCCTGGGCAGAGGGGACCAACAACCCGGCGGAAGCCGCGAAGCCACCGGGGCCGGCTCCGAAAATCCACTTCGACAAGACCGTGTACGATTTCGGCGTCACCTCGTTTGTCGAGTCCGTCACCGGGACCTTCACGTTCCAGAATGGCGGCGAGGGAGATCTGAAGGTTGGCGCCCCGAAGCCATCGTGCGGTTGCACGGTTGCCAGTGTGAAGCCGGATACCCTGAAACCGGGGGAAAAGGGTGAACTGGTGTTCAAGGTCAATGTCGGCACGGCGCACGGTGCGCTGGAGAAACACATTACCGTCCCGTCGAACGACCCGCAGTCGCCGAGCATCAACCTGGCGATCAAAGTTGACATAAAGCAAGTTATCGACATTTCGCCCGGGTCGATCTCACTGGGTAGTATTCGACAAGGGACGTCGACGAACGGTTCGGTGACGATCCGACGCCTTGATGGCAAGAAACTCGTTTTGGGCAAGATCGAGCCGGCCAACAAGATGTTGCACGCCCGCGTCGAACCGGTCGAAGGGACGAACGCGGACCAGGCGGCCAAAGTCGTCTTTGAACTCAAAGGCGACGGCGCCCCGGTGCGATTCAACGAGAATGTGAAGTTGTTCGCGGATGGCATCACTCCATCCATTGGCACGATCTACGTCAACGGACAAGTGCTCGGCGATGTGGTCATCGATCATGAATCGCTGTACTGGTCGGTCATGGATCCCGCGCGGACGCCGGCGAACAATCCCCTGGCACAGCAAGTGCGCCGCGTCACGATCACCTCCACGCGATCCGACCGGGCCTTGGAAGTCAAGAATGTGATGAGCAGCCTCAAGGACTTGACCGTCGAACTCTCGACGATCGAAACCGGCAAGGTATATATGGTGACCGCCACGCTCGACGGAAAGCCGGAGAAATCCGAGCAGGGCTCGGTCAGCTTCGACACGAACACGCCGAGCCAGCCGAAGATTACCATTCCCGTGACGGTCGTCGTCATGGGGGCGCACTGATCGGTCGGGCATGCGGCGGACCATCCAGCGGGCGCTGGTGATCGTGTTGGCGGGCGCGGTGCTGGGCTTGGCAGCCAACGCGGTTTCTCCGCGTCGGATTCCATACCTCACGCCGCGGAAAGCGGCGTCGCGGGCAGAGGACACGGTCGCGCTCCAACAGGCGCAGGAGTTATGGGCCAGCGGGTCGGCGTTTTTCCTCGACGCCCGCGAGCCAGCCGACTACGCCGCCGGGCATATCGCCGGCGCGCTGAGCCTGCCCATCGAGGAATTCAACGACCGTTTCGCACCCGTGGAACGGATGCTCACGCCGGACGCGACGATCATCATCTACTGCGACGGACTGGACTGTGATCTGAGCGAGCGTCTGATGGTCCGGCTCCGCGAACTCGGCTATCACAACGTCCGCCATCTGGTGAACGGCTGGAGCGCGTGGCGCAGGGCGGAGTTGGCAACGCACACGGGGGAACTGCCGTGAAGGTCGTGGACCTGATTTTTCGACTGGTCATGGGTGGCATCTTCATCGCTTCGGCGGTCGCCAAGATCTGGAACGTGCAAGTGAGCCACGCCCACGGGATGGAGTTTTCGCATGTCCCGGACCTGGCGGCGTTCGCCAAGGATGTCGCCAATTACCATGTCCCGCCGCGGGCGCTGGCCAACCTCGTGGCGATCACGTTGCCGTGGATCGAACTGCTGGCGGGCGGACTGCTGGTCTGCGGAATCTGGAAACGGGCGAGTGCGCTGGTCATCACGGCGTTGATGGTGGTGTTTCTGGCCGCCATCGGCTGGGCCTTGGCCCACGGGTACGACATTCGCTGCGGCTGCTTCGGGACCGTCGAGGCGCGAAAGGTGGGTGTGGTGGCCCTGCTGGAGGACGGGGCGATGCTGGCGATGGCGGCGTGGTTGGCGTGGCGACTGAATGATGGAAGCGCGGCAAACAACGGAGGCAAATCATGAAACGACAAGTCGTGGTAACGGATGCAATGCCGAAGGCCATCGGGCCGTACTCGCAAGCGGTCTGGGCCGGGGACCTTTTGTTTTGCGCGGGTCAAATCGCGCTCGACCCGGCGACAGGGAATATGGTCGCCGGCGGAATCACCGAACAAACGATCCGTGTCTTCGAAAATATTCGCGGCCTGCTCCAGTCGCAGGGGCTCAGCTTTGGAAATGTGGTGAAGTCCACCGCGTTCCTGAGCGACATGGACAATTTCGGGGCGATAAACGAGGTGTACGCCAGGTATTTTACGAAGGAACCGCCGGCGCGTTCGACGGTGCAAGTCGCCCGATTACCGAAGGACGCGTTGGTGGAGATCGAAGTCGTCGCGGCGAGGTGACAAGAGCGTTAATTGTTTGATAATGAGACCTGACCCCATTTCCCATCAATCAGAATCCAGAAACAAGAGATGTGACCCCGGTTGTACACTTAGTCTGAAGAGTTGACCCCATTTGAAATACTGAAGAGTTGACCCCAATGACTGTCAGCATCTTCGCCATTTTGCCGGGCTGATGCCTTAACGCCGTGGCTGGCATTACCACTCGGTTCACTTCTTCCCGGGCTGTTCTGCTCTCTTGTCATCCTTTCCCGATGGCACTGGAGCCAGTTTCCCGGTCAATAGCTTATACTTCACTCTCGCTTTAGGGACGTTGTCGGCTGGCGAATTCTCCACAGGGACTAGTATTTCTATCTCGCAAGATTCCTTTGCGACTTGTGGTTTGCCCTCAAGCTTTATGGCATCCCCCGCCTTCAATGCCAAAGTGTATCTCGCCCCCGGGTTGAAGAAAATGCGCTGGAGTTCGCCTTCTTGGTCTACGTATTCAAAAAGTCCTTCAATTCTCACTACCGATGAGTTTGGGTCGCTGGGGTCGGCTGGCACGAGCTTGCCCAAGGATTTCGTCTTCAGTGCAGCCAGCTTACTACCGGCT
>JBEKYJ010000103.1:0-27154 GCA_049511095.1 Verrucomicrobiia bacterium | reverse complement strand
CCGCGGTTGAGCCCGCGGACTTGGCGGTGATCATCTATACGTCCGGCACCACGGGCAAATCCAAGGGCGCGATGCTGACGCACGAGAACATCGCGTCCAACGTGCGCAGTTGCATCAAGGCGCTCGAAGAAACGAGGGACGATCGCCTGACGCTGTTGCTCCCGATGTTCCACAGCTTCATGCTGACCGTGTGCATCTTCACGCCGTTGTCGATGGGCGCGGGCATCGTGCTCATCAAGTCCGTCCAGCCGTTCAAGTCGGCCATGCGCGAGATCATCCGCAACCGGGCGACGATCCTGGTCGGCATCCCGCAACTCTTCCAGGCCTTGGCGGACGCGAAGATTCCCTTCTGGCTCCACTGGGTGCTGAAGCTGCGGCTGGTGGTTTCGGGTGCCGCGCCGTTGCCGGGCGAGACCCTGGTGAAATTCGACCGCAAGTTCCGCTTTCCGTTGCTCGAAGGGTACGGGCTGAGCGAGGCGTCACCCGTGGTCTCCTTCAATCCGATCCATGGCGTCCGCAAGGCCGGGTCGGTCGGCTTACCGCTGCCCGACATCGAGGTGAAAATCTTCGACGATCACGGACGCGAGCTGCCGCCGGGCCAACTGGGCGAAATCGTCGTGCGCGGACCCAACGTCATGCTGGGCTACTACAACCAGCCGGAGGAAACCGCCGCCTCGCTCCGCGACCACTGGCTGCATACGGGCGACATGGGCAAGAAGGATGACGACGGCTACATCTACATCGTGGACCGCCGCAAGGAAATGCTGCTCGTGCGCGGCATGAATGTCTACCCGCGCGAGATCGAAGAAGTGCTGCACCAGTTCCCGAACGTCCGCGAGGCCGCCGTCGTCGCGAAAATCGACGAAAAACGCGGCGAAGTGCCCATCGCCTTCGTCAGCCCGCTCGATGGGGTGACGCTTGACCCAAACGAAATCCTGCGGTTCTGCCGCGACCGCCTCGCCGACTACAAGATTCCACGCGAAATCCGTGTCGTGAACACCCTCCCCCGCACGGCCACCGGCAAAATCGCCAAGCTGGAATTGAAAAAGCATTTGTAGGCGCAAAGAAATATGACTCCATTCCCAACCCCCCAGCGGTGGCAGATTGTCTGGAATGTCTTCATGTCTTTGGCCCTGGTCATCGCCACCGTCGTCGTCTACCTCCCTGTGTGTCATCACGAATTCGTGAATTTTGATGATGCTGCGCTCGTGGCAGAGAATCCGAATCTCCGGGACGGCCTCACGTGGCGATCGGTGCGCTGGGCGTTTACGGCGGGTTTGACCCACCATGATCCGAATGCCGACTACTGGAGGCCTCTGAGCTTTCTGTCGCACGCGCTGGACATCGAATTGTTCGGGCTACGCCCGGCGGGGCATCATCTGATAAACGTGGGGATTCATGCTGCGGCGGCGGTGGCGCTCTTTCTGGTCCTGCAGTCGATGATCCACGCTCCTTGGCGCTGCGCCTTGGTGGCGGCGCTGTTTGCGCTGCACCCCTTGCGTGTCGAGTCGGTGGCCTGGGTGACGGAACGCAAGGACGTATTGAGCGGTCTGTTTTTCATACTGACGCTCGGCGCGTACACCCGCTATGTCCGTGGCCCATTCTCCATGCTTCGTTACTTGGCAGTGTTCTTCCTGTTCGCACTTGCTCTGATGTCCAAGTCGATGGTGGTGACGCTGCCGTTCGTGTTGCTGTTGCTGGACTACTGGCCGCTGGGGCGTACGCAATGGGTGCCGCCGGTGGTGGCCGGTAACAATATCACCATGCCTCCGAGCCGGTTGCTGAACGAGAAGCTTCCGTTGTTTGCGCTGGCCGCCGCATCGTCCGTGGTGACTTTTGGGGGGCAGACCGGGAGAGGTGGAATGAATTTCATCTCGGTGTCGCCGGGAACTAGGATCGCCAACGCCTTGCTGTCGTATGTGCGTTACATCGGCATGACGGTTTGGCCAACACGACTGGCTGTGTTCTACCCGGCGCATGCCGGGATGTCGGCAACCGCAGTGCTGGGGGCCGGCGTGGGATTGGTTGCGGTGACGGCAGCGGTGATTTGGGGGGCGCGACGTAAGCCGTGGCTTGTGACAGGCTGGTTTTGGTACTTGGGAATGCTGGTGCCGGTCATCGGGTTGCTACAGGGTGGAGGAGTGTCGATGGCGGATCGCTTTACGTATCTTCCCTTGGTTGGATTGTTCATCATGCTGTGCTGGAGCGTGCCGGCCCATGCGATGGAGCGGTGGAACCTGAAGGTGATTACATGCGTCGCTGCGGCGGCAGTGCTTGTGGTGTGTGCGGCGCTGTCCAGAGTTCAGGTCGAGTACTGGAAGGACTCGGAGATACTGTTTCAGCATGCCCTGAATGTGACCCGGGACAATTGGCTGGCCCACAACAACCTAGGGGTAATACTGCAGCGAGCGGGCAAAATTCAGGAGGCCATCGGACACTACGAACGGGCACTGCGGATCAAGCCCAGCTATGCCGACTCGTACATCAACTTGGGGGTGGCCCTGTGGCAGGTTGGTAAAGCGCAAGAGGCGATCGATCATTGGGAGCAGGCGCTGAGGATCGACCCAAGCTTGGTTGAAGCGCACAATAACCTGGGCCAGGCTTCGCTCCAAGCAGGCAAGTTCCAAGAGGCCATCAGGCACTACGAGCAGGCGCTACGCGTAGACCCCAATTATATCCTCGCCCAGAACAACCTGGCTTGGGTGCTGGCGACACTCTCGCCGATGGAGGGCGGCGACCCAACACGTGCCGTGGCCCTTGCCGAGCGCGTGTGCGATGCAACAGGTCATCACGCAACGGCGTATCTCGACACCTTAGCAGCCGCGTACGCGGCTGCCGGTCGATTCAGCGAGGCCATCGCCATTGCTGAACAGGCCGTCGAACTGGCTGGCACTGCCGGACAGCACCAGTTGGTTCGCGAAATCGAAACCCGGTTGAAGTCCTACCGCGCAGGTCACGCCTGGCGCAAGCCCACAGCGTCTCAAGGCAACTGAGACCGTGGTCAGCGATGCGCGCAACGCACCCGCTGTAAAACCTCGAGCGTGTGGCAGGGAATCTTCGATTTGCAGGAATCAGGTGGTCTTCGGGAACAATTCCGGGTAACCTGTCGCGTTGTTGAAAGTGCAAATGTTCATCCCCTTGCTGGCGATCGGCGTTGGGCTTCTGGCCTATCACAACAGCCTTCATCACTGTCCCTTCATCTTCGATGACGCACTGTACATCGTGGAAAACCCGCGCATTCGCCACCTTTGGCACCCCGAACTCGCGCTCAATCACCGCCTGAGCTGTGCGGGGTTTCATGGCATCCGGACACCGTCTGTGATCCCTCAGTCTTGTTCAACCGACCAAACCTGAAGATCAAAATCCATTTGAGTTGCTTAATGAAATCCTTCCAGGACGATTTCACCCCTTCGTCCACACTTCTGGCACAGTATGAAATCGGCAATTCTGTGATCTCGTGACCTCTTCGCAACGCGTTCGCAGTGATTTCATGACATACTTCAAACCCGTTGCTCTTCAAGGCAAAGCTTCTGATCGCGTCGCCATCGAGAGCCTTATAGCATGTGCAGGCATCAGTAATTCGTGAACTAAAAAGGAAATTGAGATAGGAGGTCAAAAACCGGTTTGCGAGCCTGCGAGTCCGCGACATGTTCCGGATCACTCCCTTGAATCGAGAGCCATAAACCACTTTGGTTTTCCCCTCCAAGATCGGTTTAGCAAGCATCGGAATTTGATTCGGGTCATACTCTCCGTCTGCATCCTGAATAATGATCACCTTGCCAGTGGCAACGCTAATTCCGTCCCTAACCGCAGCGCCCTTACCGCCATTAACTCTGCGATGGATGATCCGCAGGTTTCGCATACTGTGAAATTTCTTCAGCACGTCTCTCGTCTTATCGCTTGAGCCGTCATTGACGACCACAACTTCTCGACTGTGATCGCCAAAATTCACTCCCAAAATCATCCGGAGAACCCCTTCAATCATTTGATCTTCGTTATAGACCGGGACCACAATGGACACATCCGGTGTCCCCTCGTCTACTGCCCGCATCTGATTCTCATCCATGTCCCTCTTTTCTTGAATCCACCAATCGTTTCTGGGCATCGCTCACGCAGCCAAGGAAACCGCAACCCTAACCACCTCCAGCAGGTTGAACGATGCTGCTGAGAGGCACGATTTTCCACGCCGGCTCCAACCGAGACAGTTCCTCGCACGTCCATTTTGGGAAGCGGTCGCTTCCCATGATCTGCCAGGCGTAGGCTTCGGACACTTCCCATTGGTTTGGCACCCGTCCGTTCAAGGCCACGAATGACTGTCGAACATCTCGTTCGAATGCCGCCGGTGAAGGCATGAGGAAGAACTCCACGTTCCTCTTTCGCACAAGCTGCCAGAACCGATCCTCAGACGGGGTCGTAAGCATCTCACATGTGTCGCTAATCCCATCCAGATTAGACCAAAAGCCCGACCCAACGACCCTCACCTTGCCCATTCCTGCAAGGACAGACGACGGCTCCCACGCTGCCAGCACCGTTGGCCGTCGTGCCGAAGCACCAAGACAATCGGAGGCGGCGCGTAGCGCGAAGGTTTCAACGTATGGCCCGCGCATCGAGTTGCCTCGAATTAATCTCAAATTCTGGCTGACTCGAATGTTCAGCAGCCAGATAGGGATTGTTGCCGCGAATACAATCGCCAAGCATCGCAATGGATCGCGGCCACGAAAATGAGTGACCGCCAGCCCGGCGGTGATTACGAGCAACGGAACGAGAAAGTCCAACCAGCGCACCTGAGAAAGGGTAAGCAGCAGATAAACAACGGTCGCGAGACCGACCCAACGAATGCGCAAATGATGCGCCTTCAGCCCAAAGAGCAAGCCGAGTGACAGCAATGGCAACAGGCCGAAATCAATCCACGCGTGTTGCAGCGCGCTGGAGAAGGTCCTTGGGTACGGCATGCACTCTGCCGTTACGCTCATCAGCCGCTTGAGTCGCACATCTTGCATCACGTGGAGGTGCTGCCAATCAAAACCCTTCGTCGCCGCCGCAAAGATCACGGCGGTCCCTGCTGCAGCCGCAATCGCCAGTAGCCTCCAACGCCACGAGATGCTGAAGTGACTGATTAATTCCAACAGTCCTCCTGCGATCATCCACAACCCGACATGCCAAACAGACATGAACTCCAGCCGAGCGTGAAACACATGGGGCCAGAACTCGAAAAGCCAGGCGAACATGGTCCCCAGAAGTCCACTGACCCACCACCCGCGCCAGAATCGTGCCCACGCCTCGTTCGGTGCCTGCCACCCGAGTTCGTACACAGCCAGGCCCGCCACCAGTGCCCAAGCTGGCAATGACTCAGACCCAGCCGACCAAATTGCCAGGGCACTCGCGAGGCCGACGAAGATTCCTCCGGCGGTTGTCGGCTTGCGCGCCCAAGCCAGACAGCCAGCCACCATGCAAATGAACAGCAGTTGATGCAGACTGTGATGGTCGGTATTCCCGAAGCCCGTAATCGCGATGACATCAATCAGCGCCGGCCAGGCTATAATCCAGCAGGCCGCCAAAAGCCAACCCCCCACACGCCAACCCAGAACCCCCAGCGCGGCCAAACTGATCAGCCCGACAATCGGCCCCAGCCATAACCCGCCCCACTCCAACGCTTGCGCCCGGGACATTCCTCCGAGACATTCTGCGGCGCGCACAAGCGCCACACCAAGAATCGTCATTGGCGACGTCCACCCGTTCAAATGGCCGTACGGTGCGTTCTCCTCGGGCATCCAGTGAATGCGTACGCCCTCTCCCGAAAGCGCGCGTTCCACCAAGTGCCAGCGCACGAAGCTGTCCGGATCAGCCAGCACGTAATGCCCGTCAGGCGCGCGCAACAGTGGCAACTGGCTGCTTCGGACCCAGAAATAAGCGATGGCGGCGCCAACGAAGAGGGCCAGCAGTAACAGAAGTTTGCGTTTGGTTGTTTCGCTCGGCAAGTTTGTAAAAGATACGCCAACGCCAACCAAGGCGTCCAGAGAAAACGCCGCCAGCACTGCGCAACACTTCTCTTCTCAATCGCTCACTTGGGTGCACCCAGCTCTATCTTGTTTCAGGCTGCACCCGGACGTGCTGCAAAACCTCCCGGGGCGGCGCGGATACGCCCCTAGTCGTGTGGGCATTCACGTCCTCGCAGCGCCGACCTTATTCGGGGTGTTACGGTTGACATTCATCTCGGAAGCCTTGTGATCTCATGGGGACGACGATCTGATGCTGCGAACACGCTCCAGACCACGCTGCGCGTTCTGATTGCCCGGATCGAGTCGCAGTGCAATTTCCCAATGCCGCACGGCTTCGTCAAACTGGCCACGTTGCGCCAGCGCGAACCCAAGGTTCACGTGCGCTGCTGTGTAATTGGGATTCAGACGCACGGCCTGTTCATAGTGTCCGATCGCCTCCCGGGGCCTACCTGCCTGCATATAGGCGTTTCCCAGATTGTAGTGGGCGTTGACGGAGTCGGGACTGATTCGCGCTGCCTGCTCCAAGCGCGCGATTGCCTCGTTGACCTTGCCGGCCTGTAATAGGGCGAATGCCAGGTTGTTGTCGGCCTCCATATAGTCAGGCGTGATTTGCAGAGCCCGCTCGTAGTGACCGATCGCATCCTGGACCCGGCCCACTTGCAGGAAGGCATTCCCCAGGTTGTAGTGCGCCTCAGCATAATCGGGCTTGATCTGCAGCGTCTCATTGTACTGCTCGATCGCATCCTGAAGCCGGCCCGTCTGGCGCAGCAGGAGGCCGAGATTGTTATGGGCCATCCAGCAACCCGGGTTTCTGGCAATCGTGTCCCGCCACAATGTTTCTTCATTTCGATACACGTCCCCCTGTTTCCAAGTAGCCGCTCCCAATGCAGTTAGCAACACCGCGCCGGCCAGCACGGCAACCCGCTTGCCTTGCTCACCCATTCGCTGGCAAGTCATCACGCCCGCGCTTACCACCAAGCCAATAGGGCCGATAATGGAGAAATACTGCCAATAGTCAGCCACCAGGGTAAACCGCATGAAGTATATGTTGAGAAACCCCAGGACGGGCAACAACATCACCACAAAATACCCCAGCCCGAACAGCAAGGGCTTTCCCCACTGTCGTCGATTGCGCCAGCACACCAACAGCCCCACGACCATGAGAAGTGCTGGCCCGTACGAAAAGATGTTTTTTACACCGGTTTGCCAACGCGGGTAAACAAAGCTCAAATTCAGGGGAAGGATCACCTTCAACAGATAGAACCACACAGCCCATCCCGCAATGGCCAGACGCGACCAGAAATCGTCCTGACGTACAATGTCGCTGCTGATGGCCCGATGATATTGAAACCACACCGTGACCAACCCGAGCACCCCGGCGACGGCGAAAAACGGAAGGCTGCGCAGAAGATCCTGGCGTTCCACCTTCCCCCGTCGCCACCATGCAATGCCAAGCAGCACAAACGGCAACATCACCACCGCTGTCTTGCTCAATAGCGCCAACACAAAGGTTCCCACCCCAAGCCAGTACCATCGCGGCTGGCCCCGGTCCTCGAATCGCAGATACATCAGCAGAGTCAATGCATAGAAAAACATCGCGAGGGTATTCTTCCGCTCCGCAATCCAAGCCACGGACTGCACATTCACAGGATGCACCGCGAAGACGGCGGCCGCCAGCCAGGCTCCGGGGATTTTGAGTCTGGCAAGCACCCGCCACAGCAGCAGCGAACTCAGCGCATGCAGGATCACATTGACCATGTGATACCCGAGCGGGTTGTTCCCCCACAGGCGCCATTCCAGCCACCACGTGGTTGCGGTTACAGGGTAGTAATCCGGGCCGGAAGCGGTGCACCACAATCGACGCAACCCATCGGACGCCTTTATCAACGGGTTGTCCACTATCAGAGAGTTGTCATCCCAGATGAACCCGCCGCGCATCGCGGGAATGTAGGCGACAAATGTCAGCACAATGATGAGAGCAGCGCCCAAAGCCGGTGATTTTTTCGCGCCCTTCGGGGCAAATGGATCGACCCGCGCGTCCCTCATAGCCACAATCAATAGCACTCAGCCATCGACTTGGTAAACACGAATTAGAATCATTCCGAACTGCTGCGCAAACCGCCGTCGCCTCCGAGACTACCGGATCACCCGCGAACCTGTCAGGCGCCTTGGCGCGCCGCATCGTGCGTGCCTCGCGCCTTGGGCGAAGTCGGTTCAAGCTCCAGCGCGCGTTGCAGTTCCCGGATCGCATCGACACGCTGACCCCGTTGCAGCAGGGCGACGCCCAGGCCGTAATGCGCGGCGGCAAAGTCGGGGTTGAGTCTCAGGGCGGCGCGGAAGTGCGGAATGGCTCCGTCGAAATCGCCTTGTTTGGCCAACGCAAATCCCCAGTTGTACTGCGCTTTGGCTGACTCCGGTTGATACCGCACGGCCTGGGCGAACTCCTTGCAGGCTTCCGCAAACCGTCCCTGTTTGCCTAACGTGATTCCCAGATTGTAATGGGCGTCCGCGTAGTCGGGTTTCATCTCCACCGCGAGGCGGTACTGGGCCATCGCTTCTTCAACCCTGCCGAGGTCGTTCAGCGCGATTGCCATGTTGTACCGCGCCAGGACGTACCGCGGTTCGATTCGTAACGCCTGCCGATATTCCGCCACCGCTTTTTCGGTCTCGCCTTCCTTGCGCAGCAGGTTGCCGAGATTGTTGTGTGGGTCGTAAAAATCCGGCTTGAGCCGCAACGCCTCGTGGTACTCCCCGCGCGCCGCCTGGAGTTCGCCGCGCGCCGCCAACAAGATACCGAGGTTGTTGTGCGCCATCCAGCAATCCGGGTTCTTCGTCAGCGTATCCCGCCAGAGCGTTTCCACGTCGCGGTAAACCAATCCCCGCTCCCACGTCAGCGCCGACAGCACCACCACGATTGCCGTACCCGCAATGATCCTCATTCGCTGATGCCGCGCGACCGCCATCACTCCGGCGGAAACTGCGGCGATCGCTCCCATGCTGGCCAGATATTGAAAGTGATCGGCCACAAACGAGTACCGCATGGGAAACACATTCACAAATCCCAGCGCCGGCCCCAGTGTCCCCGCGAAAAACAGCATCGTCACCACTGGCCCCCGACCAATCCGTGCCCGTCCAGCCCAAAACGCTGCCGCCAGAACTACCGCGCCCAGCGGAAACAACCATTGCCACCATTGCCCGATGTCGATCTTCCAATGCGGATAGATGAACATCAAATTCCCGGGCCACACCAGCTTCGCCGCGTAAAACCACAACGCGCGCCCCGCGATCAACAGGCGATCGGCAAACGTGTACGCCCATTCCGTCCCCTCCGCACCGGCAAAGCGCTTCTCGATCCAAGCAGTGGTCAGTCCAAACCCGGCGCCAACCAGAAAAAACGGCACGAGAGGCCATACGTCGCGCCTGCCAAAACGTCCTCTCTTCCACCAGATCAATAGGAGAATTGCCGCCGGCAGCGTGCAGGTGACGGTCTTGCTCAACAGCGCGCACACAAACAACCCCAACGCCAATCCATACTGTCCCCACCGTCTTGGCTGCTCTGTCTCTTCCGCATCCCAAGGGTTGAATTGTCCGTACGCCAGCAACGCCGACAGATAAAACGCGGTCGAAAGAAGGTTCTTCAGTTCTGTGATCCAAGCGACCGATTCCACCTCCACCGGGTGAATCGCAAAAATCACCGCCGCCAGCCACGCCCCACGGACCCGCAGCCGTTCCAACACCAGCCATAACAGGACGGCGTTCAATGCCTGAAGCAGCACGTTGACCAGGTGATAACCGAACGGATTTAACCCCCAAAGATGGTATTCAGCCCAGAAAGTCGTGTGTACCAGCGGGTAATACTGCTGCACGGCACCGGGCTCCGACCAGATCCGAACCAGCCCATGCACCGTTCGCAACACCTGGCATCCGGTGACGTGCGAATCGTCATCCCAGATAAATCCGCCTTGCAACGCCGGCAGATACGCCAGCAACGTGATCAGGATTATCACGCCCGCCGCCGCAAACCGTTGCTCTTTCCATGCCTCGTTCATTTGTGTACGGGGAAAAGAGAAACTGATCCGACAGAGCTGACTTCTCATCCCCCATTCTTAAAAGCAGCAAGCCCCTTGCCATGAACGCCCGCCTTCGCTACGCTCTCGTCATGGTTCAACCTTCGCCAGCCGGGAAATCCCCTCGGCCGCAACCCATTGACGTCACGAGCGATGAGTATTTCATGGGAGAGGCCTTGCGTCTGGCCAAGATGGCCTATGAGACCGATGAAGTCCCTGTCGGCGCGGTGATTGTTCGGAACGCAAAAATCATCGCTCGCGCCCACAATCAGGTGGAACTGCTCAAGGACGCCACGGCCCACGCCGAGATTCTCGCCATCACCCAGGCCGCCGGCGCGCTCGGGGATTGGCGACTCGAGGGCTGCACTCTCTTCGTGACGAAGGAACCTTGCCCCATGTGCGCGGGTGCCATCATGCTCTCGCGTTTGAAACGTCTCGTGTTCGGGGTGCGCGACGACCGTGCCGGCGGCGCCGGCTCTGTGTTTCCGATTACTTCGGCCAAAGGATTGAACCACACCCTCGAAGTCCACTCGGGCGTGAAAGAATCCGACGCCCGCGACCTCCTGCAAAGTTTCTTCCGCTCCCGCCGCGCCGACGGCTGACACTCCGGCAGGCTGAACAGGTTGTCCGGTTGTAGGCCATCGTTTCTTGTCTTCAAAATACTGCCGAAACCAGCGCGAGCGGCGCGCGAATCCAAGTCTCCCCCTGCCTACTTCACTGGCTGGAAGTCTTTGTGCCCTGTCTGCCATAGGAGAAATGCGAACTGGCCCGCGAAGTTTTTGAAGGTGACAATTTTCTCCTCCGTGAAGTGGCCGTTGTCGTAGTTCACCTTCATCAGAATGGGATTGCCCGAGGCCGTTGCCGCCTGCAAGGCCGCCACGAACTTGCCCGGTTCCCAGGCTGTCACTCGGGGATCATTCCAGCCACCCACACCCATAACCGCAGGGTACTTCACCCCTTTCTGGACGTGCTGGACCCCATCCATCTCGAACAGGGCCTGGCACTCAACGGGGTCTTTCACCGTGCCAAATTCCGGCGTGTTGATCGGACCATTGGGCGAGAACTCCAGTCGCATCGCGTTCGCGCACCCGACATTGCAAACTGCGGCAGCAAATAAATCCGGGCGTTCCGTGATGGCCCGGCTGATCAGGATTCCGCCAGCGCTGGTGCCGGTTCCCGCGAGCTTCCGGGGACTGGTATATCCCTTCTTCACCAGATACTCCGCGCAGGAAATGAAGTCCTTCCATGTGTTCGGCTTGGTTGTCTTGTAACCGGCCCTGTACCATGCCTCGCCGTTTTCACCGCCGCCCCGGGGGTGCGCAATGGCAACCACCACACCATGGGTTGCCAGTGAATTATTTTGAATGCTGAAGTAGGGGGAGTAACTGGACCCATACGAGCCATAGCCGGTGAGGATGCAGCAGTTTGACCCGTCCAGCGGAATCCCCTTCTTGTAGATGATCGAGAGCGGAATCATCGTGCCGTCGTGCCCGGGCACTTCGACTTCTTCGGAGACCAGGTTTTCGAAACCGGGATACGAGACGTCCGTGTTGAAAATGCTCTTGGCGAAGGTCTCCTTCTGCGCATCGAAATCGTAGATCGTCAGGGGAGAGGTCCAGGAGGTGATGTACACCAGGCAACGATCCGTTCTCCAATCCGGACAAGTGACGTTCACGGTCCCGGATCGCGGAAGTTTGATCTCGGCGGTCTGGCCGGTGGCCAGGTCGTATTTCACGAGGCGGCCGACAACCCCATTGGAGTACACGATGAGGAGGTAGTGCTTGCTCTTCGTGATGTACTTGATGGAGTCAGTGGCCTCGGGGATCACGGTCTGGGCGTGTTCCCAGTCAGGATGCTTCACGTTCGTCCGAACCAGCTTGTATTTTGGCGCGCCGGCATGGGTGACGGCGTAGACGTAATCCCGGTGGAACGCGAACGATCGGACCAGGTTGTCCGAGCGTTTACACAGGACATTCCATTTGATTTTGTTGTGCTTCAGCTCGGAGATGGGAGCATAGAAAATCCGCATCTCGCTTTGGACGGTTTCCAGGGGTCCGACGATGTAGTCCGGGTATGATTCATTAATGGAAGCACCCGGCCACTCCTTGGCGGTGATGCCCAGTTCCGGGTTGCTCTCGTTGCTGAAGATATCGATGTCCGTGGCGATGTCGGTGCCGAGCTTGTGCACTTTGGTCTTGCGGTTCAGCTCGATTTCGAGACTTTTGATGTCAGTGACCTTACCGGCGTCATAGAGTAACGACTTGCCGTCCTTCATCCACCCATTCGCTCCACCGGAGGGGTAGATGCTTTCGGGCAGCAGGGTTCCCCGGTCCACGTCCAACACGCGGATCTCTGACCATTCCGCGCCGCCCGAAGAAAGCCCCATGGCGACATGTTTCCCGTCCCACGACGGGACGATGGTTTGGATGGTCGTAATCACCCCGGCTTTATAAGTGCCTGGATCGAAGAGCAGTTTCTCCGGCCCCTTCCACCCTTGACGGGAAAAGAGTTTGCCGACGTTCTCGCCACCCAGAGTCTTCTTGTAAAAGACGCGTCCGTGTTCATACGTGATTGACGAGTAAGTCGCAGGTTTGAGTTTGTCCAACGCCATCCATTCCTGCGCCAGGGCATCCCGTGCCGGGATCTTCGCGAGCAGGCCATCCGTCAATTCCGCCTGGGCCTTGAACCAGGCTTCGACATCCGGATCCTTCAAGTTCTCCAGCCAGCGGTAAGGATCGTTGTACGTCTTCCCGAAGTAGGTGTCCGAGGCATCGACGGCTTTTGTCGGCGGATAGTTCCACTGGGCACCGCAGGGCATGGCGACCAGGATTGGAAGAACGAAGAAAAGGAATCTTTTCATGATGAAGTATTTGGGCCGGGTTGTGGAGTTGTCAAGGCGGTTTGGGAGAAGCGGGAATTGTGGCGTCCGAGTCGTTTCGTCTTGCTGTCTCGTTCAGTTTCGACCCTATCCGATGCCGCACTAGGGGGCAGAATGGCTTCGTTTCAGGTTCGTTCCTTGCGGAAAATCACCCTTCCAGTGCCTTTTTTCAGCATTTATCCCTCGTTTTTTGCCCATTTTTGCAAAACGAACCCAACTCCATTTTTTTTTTTGGAAAGTCCCGTGCCAACCGACGTTCCTTCGCCGTCTCTCTGAGATCTCCAATCTCCGATCTGCAATTCCCCTTGCTTCTGTACGCCGTCCGTCCTCTGTCAAACAACTGTCGCCATTATACACGCCCCGCCCCGCCGCGTCCAGCAAAAAATATCGCTTTTCGATAACCGAAATCTCCGGATTTGTAGGGCTGGGAGCCGAGTCGGACGAGACGCCGCTGTCGTATGCGGCATCCCTGAGTCCGACGAAGGTATCCAGCCGCTCCGCCGCTCTTGTAGCCACGGCGCTCTGTCGCCGTGCACTTCCGCCCCCTTCTCACCGCGCAAAATCCGGAAGCGGACGTCGATCGCGAATTGTTGCAGGATTTGGGGCTGGCGACCCATCGGTCAGCCATTAACGAGGGGCAAAACGTCGCAGCGCATCTGCCGCACCTTCGACTGATTACGAAAAACGAACTGACACCTTTTCCGACCCCTTAGACTGATCGCAACTTGACAGTACCACGCTACTGTCCAATAATACCCAGGCGATGAGGCTACCTCCACGTGCAGTCACACTAAATCACATGGAGATACGAATGGTCGAGCATCGGCAACCAACTTCGGGAAAAGGGATTTGTTAAGAAGTGATTTGACGAGGATGTTGTGGCATTCGAGCAGACCCATCACAGTTAAAGATCCATCAATACGTAATATCGTAGTTGTGCGCGCCAAGCACTCCTCTTCGTGTGGATTTGAGTTCATTCGCCGTTGATCTGGCCACTCAGGGGAAACAAACATGAAACCTGCGTTCCTTACTGGCATCGTACTAAGCCTCGCGCTGGCCGGCCGGGCGCCGGCAGTCAATCTACTCGTTTACAACACCAACGACAGCGGGGCGGGGTCGTTACGGCAGTGTATCGCTGACAACGCGGCGCTGGGGGGCGACAGCGCGATCATTTTCTCCAACGTCGTTACCGGCACGATTACACTGACGAACGGGGAACTCTTGATCACCAACAACGTGACGATCCTCGGGCCCGGTGCGAATGTGCTCGCCGTCGACGGCAACGCCGCCGGCTCCGTGTTCCATATCAACAATGGCGTCACGACCGCAATTTCCGGTTTGACCATCACCAACGGCAGCGCGTCCGGCTCCTGGGGTAGCGGCATACTGAACGACTATTCCACTTTGACGGTGAGCAATTGCACCCTTAGCGGCAACTCGGGCAGCTATGAGGGCGGCGGCATCTGCAACCAGGGCGCTGGAGGCAGCGCGACCCTAACGGTCGTCGCCAGTACTTTCAGCGGCAACTCGGCCGGTGATGGCGGCGGCATCTGCAACAACGGTTATGCAGGCAGCGCGACCGTGACGGTCATCACCAGCACTTTCAGCGGCAACTCGGCCGACTATGCGGGCGGCGGCATCTACAACAACGGCCAGTCTGGCAGCGCGACCGTGACGGTCATCACCAGCACTTTCAGCAGCAACTCGGCCGACTATGCGGGCGGCGGCATCTACAGCCACACGTGTGCGCCCGGCAGCGCGACGCTGACGGTCGTCGCCAGCACTTTCAGCGGCAACTCGGCCAGCCACGGCGGCGGCATCGTAAACGACGCTTACAGTTGCCCGAACATCCGCACCACTTTCAGCGGCAACTCAGCGGTCACTGCCGGCAACGCTGGCGGCGGCATCCATACGCCTGACGGTTCCGCGACCGGCGCGACGCTGGAGATTGGCGACACCATCCTGAACGCCGGCGCTGCGGGCGAGAACATCGCGAATCTCGCAGGCACGGTTATCTCAGACGGTTTCAACCTGAGCAGTGATGACGGCGGCGGCTTCTTGACTGCTACCAGCGATCAGATTAATACGGATCCGACGCTCGGTCCGCTGGCTGACAATGGCGGGCCCACCGAGACAATGGCGTTGCGCGTTGGTAGTCCTGCGATTGATCAGGGCCAGAGCCTCGGCGTGACCACCGACCAACGCGGTGAGCCTCGCATATACATCAACCCCGACAGCACCTTGCCACCGGGCGGTGACGGTGCCGACATCGGCGCCTACGAAGCCAGTAAATTGCGCATCACCGCCGCACAGAAGACTGGTAATCATTTTCGGCTGGATTTCACCACTTGGCTCGGCACCAACTATGAAGTCCAGAGCCGGTCGGACATGACGATTGGCTCGTGGGCTTCCCTGCCCGGCAGCACTTCCGGCAACGGCGGCGTTGCCAGCACCACCGTCAGCAATGCCTTCGGTCAGTCACAGCAGTTCTATCGCATCCACCCCGTGCCATAGTCGGACGAAAACGGGGTCAGTTCGTTTTTTGTTATCATAATGAATTGAGGGTGCGCCACGTTCTCGGCCCGACGCTCTCACGCTCTGACGCCCCCCTGCGTCCCTTGCGGCCCTTGCGTCCTTTGTGGTGAATTCGAATTCCGGCCCCTACCCTTTCATCCTTGCCTTTGCCGCCTCCTGTCTCCTGTCTTCTGAATTCTGTCTCCTGCCCCCACTAATTCAACCCTGTGTTCTTCGGCAACAACGGCAGCAGCTTTCGCCACCGCTGATCTTCACCGACGAATGCCTCCCAAATCGCGAGAAGCTGCATCCGGGAACTATTTACTGTCGTAGCCGGCATCTCGCCTGCTATTGGTGGCGCATTTGGTATAATTTTGGAGCGAAGCTCACTGGCGTGTTTTTGAGCTGACATTTGACAGTTAGGTAAAGGTTCCCCTCCGAAGGGAAGCAAGGATCGTGACGAAAAGATCGCCGGTGCCATGAAGAACACGTGGTTCCCACTTGCCACAGCGTGCGCCCTAGTCATCGGGGTATACGCGTACATCGCCCAGCCGGGCGCGTGGGAATCGTTGACTCCGAATGCGGCTGACGCGTACTACAATTTATTGGTGCAGGGGTTTAGCGACGGTCAGCTCAGCCTGAAAAAAGAGGTGCCGCTTGGGCTTACGCAACTCGCCGACCCCTACGATCCGTCCGCGAATGTTCTCTATCGAGATCTGCCTTACGGTTTGCACGACCTGAGCTACTACAACGGCAGGCTCTACCTCTACTTCGGCGTCACGCCCGCCTTGATATTGTTCTGGCCGTATGTCGCGCTGACCGGCCGCTACCTGTTCCAACGGCAGGCCGCGGTGATTTTTTGCGCCATAGGCTTTCTGGCCAGCGTGGGCCTGTTGCGCGCGTTGTGGCGGCGCTACTTTCCTGAAGTGAGTGTCGGAGTCGTGGCGGCATGCGCGCTCGCCCTCGGTTTGGCGACATTGGTGCCGGCGATGTTACCGCGATCCGCCTATAACGAAGTGGCGATCGGTTGCGGATACATGCTGACGATGTTGACGCTGGGGGCAATATGGTATGCGTTACACAATCCGGAACGGAGATGGCGCTGGCTGTCGGCGGCGAGCGTGGCGTACGGGCTGGCGGTGGGAGCGCGGGCGTCCTTGCTATTCGGTGCCGTGATCCTGTTGGTACCGGTGGCGCAGGCGTGGCGCGAACAGCGGCGCGTTTGGACGCTGCTGATCGCGGCCACTACTCCCATTACGCTCATCGGATTGGGGTTGATGCTTTACAACGCGATGCGATTCGATAGTCCACTCGAATTCGGGCAACACTACGAATTGGCTTCGGTACGATCGGTTGGGTGGCAATACTTCTGTCCAAGATATCTCTGGTTCAATTTCCGGGTGTATTTTCTGGAGCCGGTGCGCTGGAGCACTTGTTTCCCCTTCGTGCATGAGATCGCCCTGCCGCCATTGCCGGCGGGTTATGATCAGGTGGAGACTCCTTACGGTGTTCTCACCAACATACCGCTGGTGTGGCTTGCACTGACGGCACCACTGGCGTGGCGGGGCCGGTCGAGGCAGGAGGCATCGATGCTGCGCTGGTTTGTGACGGCGTCGGCCCTGCTTTCTGGGATTTGCGCATTGACCCTTGGGTTCTTCGGGAGCGCGATCCTCCGCTATGAGGTGGACTTTCTGCCGGCACTGGTGTTGCTGTCCGTGGTTGGCATCCTCGGATTGGAACGTGCGCTGGCCGACCGGCCGGTCTGGCGGCGTACGGCGTGCTGGGGTTGGGGTCTGTTGCTGGGCTTCTCGGTGGCGTTCAACCTGCTGGCGGGCGTCGTGCATTACGCCGAGGTAGATAACGGCGCGGGGATTGCCTTCCAGCAGAGCGGCAGGGTGCAGGAGGCGATCGAACGGTACGAACACGCGCTGCGGCTCAAGCCCGATTACGCCGACGCGCACTACAATCTGGGGACTGTCTTGGAGCAAGCCGGCAGATTCCAGGACGCGATCGGGCACTTCGAACAGGCACTGCGGATCAAACCCGATTATGCCACGGCGCACAACAATCTGGGAATTGCTCTCCGCCAACTCGACAGAATCCAAGAGGCCATCGGTCATTTCGAACAGGCACTGCGGATCAAACCCGATTTTGCCACGGCGCACTACAATCTGGGGGTTGCCTTGGAGCAAATGGGCAAGGTGCGCGAAGCCATCACACACTACGAGCACGCGGAGCGGATCAACCCCGATTTCACCGAGGCGCGAACCGCGCTCAAGCGACTGCAAGCTCGCTAGTAAGCCGAGTCAAAAAAGGGGACGAGTTCATTTTTCGTTATCATACTGAGTCGAGGGCGCGCGCACGTTCTCGACCCCCACGTCAAATGCCGGTTGACACGCCAGCAGCTAATTCAACCCTGTGTTCTTCGGCAACAGCGGCAGCAGTTTCCGCCACCGCTGGTCTTCACCAACAAATGCCTCCCAAATCGCCGGCGGCGTCGGTACCTCCAGCAACGCCGTGTGCGGACGGCACACCACCCACGCTCGCTGGCTCAGTTCCGCCTCCAGTTGCCCCTCGCTCCACCCGGCATAGCCCGCAAACGCGCGGATCCAGCCCCGCTTCGGCAATTCGATAAGTTCCTGCGGGTCGGCGACGATCTGGCAATGCAATTCCTCATCGCTCTTCCCGCGTCGAAACCGCGCCAGCACCAACCCCGTCGGCTTCACCGGCCCGCCCCGAAACACCGGCGTGTCCCGCAACGCCTCCGGCAAATCAGGCGACTCGGCCACTTCGCCAAGTTTCTTGTGGATCGGCCGGTTCATCACCAACCCCAGCGCACCCTCGGGGCTGTGCTCGGCAATGTACACCAGCGTCCGATGAAAATTCGGGTCCAGCAGTTCCGTCGAGGCCGCCAACACCAGCCCCGCCAGCGATTCACCTTTTGGAAGTTCAAATGCCATCCGCCGGACCTTACCACATTCCCGTGTCGCGCGCGTATTTTACCAACCCGCCACGGAACGGCGGAAATCCCGTGCCGAAAATCATGCCGGTATCGATGTCGTCCTCGGAGGCCACTACCCTTTCAATGAGGCACAGCTTCGCTTCCTCGATCATGACGCGCATCAGCCGCCGCTGGATGTCCTGGGCCGGGGGTGGCTCGACCCGTTCGCCCCGGGGCTTTCGCCAGGTCTTGGCGACGCGCCGATTC
Source organism: Verrucomicrobiia bacterium (assembly GCA_049511095.1). Lineage (GTDB taxonomy): Bacteria > Verrucomicrobiota > Verrucomicrobiia > Palsa-1439 > Palsa-1439 > Palsa-1439. The sequence continues at coordinate 8,488 of JBEKYJ010000103.1, read as the reverse complement.
ACCCGCTCACGCTTTCCCTTGTAGAGGTAGAATCCCGCCCCGCCCTTCCGACCTTTCAAACCTTGCTCGTGAACCTGCCGCAGCGCCGGCGCGACCGTCATCCGCTCCTTGAACGCCTCGGCAAGTTCGTGCGCCACATCATACGCGACGTCGATCCCCACCTCATCGAGCAGCCGCAACGGCCCCATCGGCATTCCAAACTCCAGCATCGCTCCGTCAATTGATTCCACGCCCACGCCTTCGCCCAACAGCTTGCCCGCCTCGTTCAAATACGGCAGCAACAGCCGATTCACCAGAAAACCGGGCGCGCCCTTGACCACAATCGGAATCTTCTTGAGTTGCTTGGCAAATTCCACCGCCGCCGCGACGACTTCCGGCGCGGTCTTGGTCCCGCGCACAATTTCCACCAGCGGCATCTTGTGCACGGGATTGAAAAAATGAATCCCCACGAATCGCTTCGGTCGCTCACTCGCTTCCGCCAATTCGTCAATCGGAATCGCCGATGTATTGGAGGCGATGATGCAATCATTCCGCAATTGCGGCATCAGTTCACTGAACGCCTGCCGTTTCACCTCGATCTTCTCCAGCACGGCCTCGATCACCATGTCGCAATCGCCAAAGCCACTGTACTCCGTCGTCGGGTGCACCCGCGCAAAGCCATGCTGCGCGTCCAGCTCGGACATCTTCCGCCGTTTCACGCCCTCGCGATACACCGCCGCGATGCGCTTGATGCCCGCCGCGACGAAGTCGGGCTTGATGTCCTTCAACCGCACCGTCAACCCCCGGGCGCTGCACCACTGCGCGATGCCCGCTCCCATCACGCCCGCCCCGAGCACGCCCACCTTCTGAATCGGCGCCGTCACCACCCGCGTCGAGACCGGCGTGGTACGTCCTGCTTGTTCAACGTCGAATACCAGCTTCGAGTATTTCTCGCGCAGGAAGAACACGCGCAGCAGGTTCTTGCACGGTGCGGTGACGCTGACTTCGCCAAAGATTGTCGCTTCGTTATCCAACCCGTCGCTCAGCGAGCCCGCGAGCCCTTCTTCCATCGCTTCAATCGCCCGCATCGGCGCCGGATACTGGCCCTTGGTACGCGCCAACACGTGCTTCCGCGCCATCCGACAGGTAATCGGGCGCAGCGGCCACATGTTCTGCAGCCGTACCTTCAGAGTGCCCTTCCGAACGCGACCGGTCTTGGCCGCAAATCTTACCGCCGTCTCGCGCAACACCACCGTCGGCACCGCCGCGTCCACCAAGCCGATTCGCCGCGCTTTGTCCGCGCTCAAACGTTTGCCGGCGCAAATAATGTCCAGTGCTGCCGGCAATCCAATTAACCGCGGCAGCCGTTGCGAGCCGCCCCAGCCCGGAATGATGCCCAGTTGCGTCTCGGGCAACCCAATCTGTGTTTTTGGACTGTCCGTCGCCACGCGATAACGGCATGCCAGCGCCAACTCGCACCCGCCGCCCAAGCAGGCGCCATCGATGGCCGCGACTGTCGGCACACCCAGTTCTTCAATCTTCGCGAACACCCGTTGCCCCTCCCGCGACAGTTGTTCCCCGTGGCTGCCATCGCGGATCTTTTCCAGTTCCTTGATGTCCGCGCCCGCGATAAAGATGTTCGGCTTGGCACTGATGAAAATGACCGCCTTGGGCTTGCGCTTCGAGAGGTCATCGACCGCCGCGTCGAGCCGCTGCATCTGCCCGAAACCGAGAACGTTCACCTTCGAGTCCGGGTCATCGAACACCACCCACGCGATCCCCTCGGCATCGTATTCCACTCGTGGCGATTCTGGTGTTGCAGTCTTCATGGCTTGTGGAACCGCATCAATCACACTCCAGGATTAACGCCGCGCCTTGCCCGCCCCCAACGCAGGCGGACGCGATTCCCGTGTTGAGGTTGCGGCGTTTCATTTCTTTCAAGAGCGTCAGCACCAGCCGCGCCCCGCTCGCGCCCACCGGATGGCCGAGCGCAACCGCGCCGCCGTTGACGTTCAGCAGGTCGTGGTTGATCATCATGCTGAATTCCTTGCGCAACACCGACTCCACCGCCAGCACCTGCACCGCAAACGCTTCGTTGATTTCGATCAGTTGAATGTCGGTCCACTTCACCCGCGATTCCTCCAACACCTTCGGGATCGCGTACGCCGGCCCCAACCCCATGCGCCGCGGGTCGACGCCCGTAAACGCGTAGCCCCGCAGATATCCGAGCGGTTTGAAGTTCTGCCGCCGCGCCTTCTCTTCATCCATCACCAGCAACGCCACCGCGCCATCGGTAACCTGCGAGGCGTTGCCGGCCGTCACCGTCCCGTTGTGCTTGTCGAAGATGGGCCGCAACTTGGTCAGCGCCTCCATCGTCTGGTTCTCGCGCACGCCGTTGTCCTGCTCGACATACTTCCCGTTCGGCAGGTACACGGTCATGGTTTCCTCGCGCAGTTTCGGGCGCGCCTTCGTCGCCTTCTGGTGCGATTCGAGCGCGAACGCGTCCTGTTGCTCGCGCGGGATGCCGTAGTCACGGTACAACACCTCTGCGGTCTGGCCCATGTTGAGCCCGCACGCCGAATCCGTCAGTCCCAGCATCACCCCGATGCGGGGTTTGAAATCGCCGGGGCGAAACGCCAGCGTGGCGGCAAGCCTTCGCGGCAACGACTTCGCCCGCGCCACCGCCGCGAATTTGTCCGCCGCCCGCGTCGAAAACAGCAACGGGATGTTCGACATGCTCTCCGTGCCGCCAACGATGAACGCATCGCCCTGCTCCGCGACCATCTTCTCGTACGCGCTCGTGATCGCTTCGAAACCGCTCGCGCAATTCCGATGCACCGTGTAGGCGGGAACTTCCTGCGGAATGCCGGCGTTCAGCGCGATGACCCGCGCCACGTTGGCCGCCTCCGCCGGCTGGGCGACACAGCCGAAAATCACCTGCGAAATCTTGTGCGCGTCGAAACCTGTGCGCTCCAACAACTCGCTCACCACGATGCGTCCCAGTTCCTGCGCCGGCAACGACTTCAACTCCGTCCCCGCCTTGCTGAACGGCGTCCGTATCCCATCAATGATGGCCAGGCGAGTCATTCCCTGGGTCCGTTATCGAAATATCTCCGCGAAAAACTGCTTCATCGCCTCCCACGACCGTTTGTCGGCCTTCTCGTTGTACGCCGCCCCCTTCGAATTGTCATTACCGGAACTGGGTCGCGTGAAACTGTGCACCGCCCCGCTGTACTTGATCAACTGCCAGTCCACACCCGCCGCGCGGAGTTCGTCTTCCAACGCGGTGATGTCCGCCGCCGGCACGTACGGATCATCCGCGCCGTGGCAGATGAGCACTTTGCATTTGATATTTTTCGCATCACGTGTCGGCGTATCGAGTCCGCCGTGGAACGTCACGATGCCCGCGATGTCCGCGCCGCTACGCGCCAGTTCAAGTACGGTCGTGCCGCCAAAACAATAACCAATCGCCGCAACCCGTTTCGGGTCGCACTGCGCCTGCTTCTTCAATACGTCGAGCGCCGCATTGACCCGCGCCCGAAGCAACGCCCGGTCGCCCTTGTACTTCGTCGCCTGCGCCATCGCTTCCTGCGGCCCGTTCGGGCGCACGCCCTTGCCATAAATATCGGCGGCAAAAGCGACGTAACCCAGCTTCGCCAGCATATCCGCGCGCATCTTCGCGTAGCTGTCGCAGCCCAACCAATCGTGCACCACGAGCACACCCGGCCGTGGCCCCTTCACCGCGTCATCGTAGGCCAGATATCCTTCACACGTCGTATCGCCCTGCTTGTATTCGATGGCCTCCGTGTGCAATGCGGCGTACGTGTTCATGCCTGAAAGTAACGCGGCCACGACCGCCGCGCAAAAACGTATTCTCATCGCGACCTCCTCCTATTTCAACCGCAGGCTACCACGCCGATGACGTTCACGCAACGCAGTTGCGACAGCCTCACTCCTTCGGCCTGGCATCCAGCACGCGCACTTCCTTCAACGAGCTTTCCAGCTTGATGCGTTTGAGCATGTCGTCGAGTGAATGAATCTCGATGCGATTGGGCGTCATCTCGATCTCGGTCAGGAAGCGCGTCCGAATCTTCTCCTTGAGTCGTTCGACATCGGTGCCGTTGTCGGGCGCGATGTGCAAAACCAACTCATCCACGTCGTGCGGATCATCGTGCGCCTTGCGAATCTCCAACTGCCATTCGCCGATCTCGGTCGTGTCGTCGAGAAGCTGTTGCAACGTGTCGAAATTGACGAGCGTGCCCTTGAGTTTCCCAAACTGAAGTTCCTTCGTGCTGGACTGGCGCCCGATCTTGCCGACGATCCGCGGCACCGTCCGCCCGCAGTAGGGACACGGTTCCCACGTGATTCCCCCATCCACGCAATCCCCCGTGCGATACCGCAGCACCACCGTGCCACGCGCGTCGACCGGCGTGTACACCAGCTCGCCCGGCTCGCCTTCGCCCTTCACCTCGCCGGTCTCGGGATCGACGACCTCGAACACGCCCAGATCAGTGAACAAGTGGTAGCCGCTCCATTCACCCGGCGGTGTCGGGCATTCACCCCACGCCAGTCGCGCCTCGGTGAACCCGTAGGTGCTGCAGACGCGCACCTCGCCCGCGCCCATCTCCTGCAACAGCGAAACCATCTTGCGGCGGATGCCCTGCGGAGTCTTCTCGCCGCCGAGCACGATCCTGCACACCTGCGGCCACTTCCGTCCCCGCGCGTGCGCCTCGCGAATCACGTGATACACAAACGTCGGGATGCCGATGAGCGCCTCGGGCCTGACCTTCTCAATCAGATTGATGTTGCCTTCGGTGCCCATCACTTTGCCGCCGCCCGAACTCACCAGCAACATGCCAAACTCCAATCCCGCGAACACGACCTGCCAGAACGCCAGATGCGGCGCATACGGAAACATGTTCACGCCGCGCATCTTCGTCGTCGCCGCAAACGTCTGGATCAGCCGCGCGCCGGCCGTGCGCAGGTTGCGCATGTCATGGTCGGTGTACGTAAACGCCACGGGTGACGAACTGCGGCCCGTCGTCGCCGTCAGGAAAATCGGGCGATACTCCCGCTCAAAACGGCGTTCGATCGCGCTGCGCCCGCGCAGCAACGCCTCGGCAACGACGCGCGGACGATGTTTGAGCACCGAGATGTCCGGCGTGATGATGAACTCGCGGAATTTCTCCGGCTGTTCCGACGTCGCCAGCAGATCCGCCTTGCTCGTGAACGGAAGCTGGCACAGGTCCCCGACCGTCTTGATGCGACGCGGGTCGACCTTGTGCTCGGCGAACAGTTTTTTGTAGTAGGGACTGAACGGCGCGATCACCTCCGTCAGGTAGTGATGGAGCTTTTCGTCCTGGATGCGGCGCTGCTCCGCGATGGTCAGGCGGTCCCATTTCATGCGCGCACCAGCTCTTTCAACAGCGGCAACGCCGTCTCCGCCGCCTCCTCCCCGCAGCGAATGTGCCGTTCCGGATGATAAAAATCGTACCACACCGCGCCCGCCAGAACCGGGCGAATCACCACGTCGGCGTTGTTGCAGGCCGCTTCCGCCATGCGCGACTGCATGGCGTGCATCGAGCGCATATAGACATTGATGATGCTGGTCGGCGTCTCCACCACCGGACCCGTCTCGTGCAACACACCCTTTCGTTCCTCCGTGGGTACGCCCGAAAACACATTGCGCTGCAGGTAGCGCTGCTTCATTTCTTCGGGATTGGGGATGGTATTGACGGCGATGATCTTGGAAACACCCGCGCGCGCCAGCACCTGCACGGGCACGGGATCCGTGATGCCGCCATCGATCAGCGTGTGCCCGTCATTGACCACGGGACGAAAGACGCCGGGAATCGTGATGCTGGCGCGGATCGCGTCGATCAGCTTGCCTTCTTCAAAAACAACTTCTTCGAGCGTGTTGAAGTCGCTGGCGACGATCTTGAGCGGAATCAGCGTGTCGGCAAACGTCAACCCGTTCACGATCGAATGCAAAAAGTTGTATACCTTGATGCCGCGAAGGATGCCCGCGCCGGGAAACATCGGGTCGAGCAATTTCAAAAACGCCCGCTTGTCGCGGATCCGTTTGGCGATCTCTTCCATTTCGTCGGCGGACTTGCCGACCGCCCACGCCGCCGCAATCAGCGCGCCCATCGAGCTGCCGGCGACCACGTCGATGGCGATGCCCTCGCGTTCCAACACGCGGATGACGCCGATATGGGCCAACCCGCGGGCGCCGCCCGTCCCCAGCGCCAGCCCGACCAGCACGTTGCCCAACTCGCGCGCGATACGCCGCACCACGAGACTGTAGGGCGCCATCGGCTGCCGCAGTACATACGGCGTGCCGTCCACCGCCTCGACCACCTCGGTCTCGGGAATCCAGCGCAACAGATGCGAGACCGGCTGCCCCACCTTGCGCCCGGCTTCCTCGACGTGCGGCGCGCTCGTGTCACCGACCGCCGTCAGGATCACGCGCACCTCCGGCTCGCGCGCCGCCGCCCGGGACCGGAAATCCTCCAGCAACAGCCGGGTGCGGTACAGGTGTTCATCGTTGTATTTGGCGATGACGAACACCTGGTCCGACTGCACGAGGCAGGCGAACACGGACGCGGATACCTCGTCGGGAAGATCGCAAATGACGTAGTCGTACTGCTTCACGAGGTGTCCGAAAATCGGGGCGATGAGCGCGATCTCGCGTTCGTCACCCACGAGATCGAGAACCAAGCGGTCATACCCCAGGGGGGAGTGCACCACGAGATCCTGCAGCCCGAGGCCGCTGCGAAAATCGAGCCGTTCGCACCTCAGCAGCGCCACGCCGCGTTGCTTGCCGCTCAGGTCGAGCAGCAGGATGGGTTCGCGCGTTTCGCGCGCCAAGCTCGCCACGAGATTGCGGGCCAGCGTGGTCTTCCCGGTGCCCGGCTGCGAGCCGTACAGCGAAATGATCGTACTCCATTTCGCGCGATGCTTCTCCTCGCGAAGTTCCTTGATGCGATGGCCCAGTCGCTGGCTGAAACTGACCGCCACGCGCGGATCGCGATTGACGATTGCCTCGAAATCCGCCCGCGGGATTTTCAACAGCATCGAATCGTTGAGGGCCCGGACGTTTGCCCAATGCGTCTCGCCGCTAAGCAACGGCATCTCGCCAAAACAATCACCGTCGCAGTACGTGGCGAAGACCCGTTCCCGTCCGCTCTTGAGCCGCGTATAAGCCTGAAGACGACCCGAAACCACTACGTACAGCGCGTCGCCTGGGTCATTTTCGCGCACCACGAGGTCACCCTTCTTGACCGCGACAAACTCCGCCCGTTCCGCCAAGCCCTTCATCAGCTCTTCGCCGAGACTGGCCAGAACCGGCACTCTCTCAAGTACTTGGAGCTTGTCCTCCACGTCGCAATCCTTTTCGTTGACCCGTCAGTTTCAGGTGGGCGCCCGGCCCACTTTCGTCACCATGTAAAGGTAAAGCAAGCGGTGGGCCGAATCAATGCCCAGCCGCTTGATTCTCAAGGAGTTCGATGAGCCGCAGCGTGGTCTGGCCGACGATTTCCATGCTGTGCGGGCTGATCTTGTCGAGCGTGTCCTTCTCCGTATGCCAATAATCATTAAGCCCGGGCGCGCTGCCAAAATTGAAGTCAATCAGATCGACGGCGGGGATGCCCGCGCGCAGAAACGGCACGTGATCGTCGAGTATCCCATTCCCGCCGTAGCTGAAGTAGTCGCGGAAGCCCGCCGCCCGCGAGGCGTCGAACACTTCGTGCACGAGGGAGCCAGTGACGGTGACGTTCAAGTTCTTGTCGCCAATCATGTCGAGCAGGATCATCGCCTTGACTTGCTTCACGGCGTCCTTGCCCTTGAGATCCTCGACGAAAAACTTGCTCCCCCATAATCCGTCCTCGTTGCTGTACTGCACCATCGCCTCCTCACCATCGAAGAACACAAACCAAAGATTCGGCTGCCCGGCGGCCACCCGCGCGATCTCCAGCAGGGTGCCCGTACTCGAACCGCCGTCGTTCGCGCCCACGAACGTCAGGTTGGTAAACAGCTTCGTGTCGTAGTGCGAACCGATGATGATGGCCTGATTCGGTCCGCCCTGCTGCACGCGCGTTCTGGCGACGATGTTGCGAAACTGCTTCGGGCCAAACGGCGTCGGCGCCATGAATACTTGCTCCTCCACCGTCAGCCCGTAACCCTGCAACTGCGTCTTGATATACGTGGCGGCGCGTCCGAGCGCCTCACTGTCGGTCGGGTGCGGCCCATATCCGACGAGTGTGGCGACGTGTTCGTAGGCCCGCGCCCCGTTACACTGTTGCCAGGCAACCCCCGGCGGGGTCTGCGACGCGCCACAACCGCCGAGGAACAGAACCAGGATGGCAAAGCTCAGTTTCCTTGCCATCGTTCAGCCCAGGCGATGCGTCGCGCCAGCGACGGGTGATCGTGCAGGAGGAATTCGATAAGCGGGTGCGGGGAAAGATCCGCGAGGTTTTGGTCGGCAAGTTTGCGCATGGCGCGGATGAAC
>JBEKYJ010000102.1:0-14036 GCA_049511095.1 Verrucomicrobiia bacterium | reverse complement strand
GTTGCTGGCGCACCTTGGACTCAAAATCGCGCAAGTCCGGCGTGTAGGTCATCGTGCAGACATAATCCACGTATCCACGGTCGAGCCACAACTTCCAGTCCTGTGCCTTCTCCTCCCGCGCGCGATCGAGGTCCGAGAACACGGCCGCTGAGACGGCGAGGTTTGGCCGGGCCAGGCGCGCCCGTGCCGCGAGGTCTTGTATCCAATCATTAATTTCGTGCTGCCGCCAGTCGTTGAATCTCGCCACGTACGCGCCCTGCAACACGGCTTCCGGCCAATGTTTCAGATGCGTGCCGATGCTGTGCTCGAACTCACGACGGCAATTCTCGCAAAAGCATGATGGCTGTTCGCAAAAGCGGATGTAATCGAACTGCATGCCGTCAACGGGATACCTCTTCACCATCTCCGTTACCGACGACGCGATCAACGCGCGGTTCGCCTCCTGCGACGGACACAGCCACGTGTAGCCCGATTGCAGAACCGGACGACCGTTCGGCCCGCGCATCACCCGATTCGCGGCGAGCAATCGACGCTGAAACTCGGGCGGAGCCTTGTACATGAACGTGACGATTTGCTTGGCGTGCACCGCCAGCCCGCGCTGGTGCGCCAGATCGATGCCGCGCGCGATGGGATCCGGAGAATCATGCACGATGCTCGGCAACGCCCGGCTGTTCGGGTAAAACGCCGCGCCACCCGAGGCGAGATTGGCGAAGATCGTATTGAAGCCCGCGCGCTGCAGACTGGCCGTGGCCGTGTCCCAATCGAGTTTTGTCGTGTCGCTCACCCACACGCCGCGCAGTTCGCCCAGGCGCGCCACGCGAGGTGTCGGCGCCGTCACGACTGGCGGCGCAGGTGATGGTTTGGATAATCTCGTGTCACACGTCGGGCACAAATGGGAGCACGAGTTCAACAATACGACAGCGCAAGCCGCGACCAGCGTGCTGGCGAGAAAGCTCCCCAACCTCCTCATAATATCTCCTTGTGAGCTCTTGGAATGCGGTGACTTGCCACCGCTTTTATCCCCAAAGCGCCGACCCATTGGCGCACTCCAAAAACCGAGGCACTATAAGCCGAATCCCGTGGTGTTGCCAAACGAAATGTTTGCTGTTACAACGACCATCGATGCTTCGCAAACTTTCCATCCTCGGTCCCGGCCTCCTTGGGGGTTCCATCGGCCTTGCGGCCCGACACCGCAAGATCGCCAAGCGCGTCGTCATTTGGGCGCGCCGGCCCGACGCGGCGGATCAGGCCTATCAACTCGGCGCCGCGGATGAGGCGACGAATGATCCGGTCAAGGCCGTTACGGACGCCGAACTGGTTGTGCTGGCGACGCCCATCGGCGTCATGCGCTCGCTGGTTGACCAGATACGTCCCGCCCTGCCCGATGGTTGTGTCGTGACCGATGTGGGCAGCGTCAAATACCCCATCGTTGCCGTCTTGTCCGACGCGCTTCAGGGCAAAGCGCGTTTTGTCGGCTCACATCCGATGGCCGGTTCCGAGCAATCGGGTATCGACGCGGCGCGGCGCGATCTTTTTGAAAACGCCACCTGTATCGTCACCTCACGCGAGGACACAGACCAAGCTGCGCTCAAGGTTGTTTACGACTTCTGGAAAGCACTGGGTTGCTCGGTGAAGACGCTCGCGCCGCTGGAGCACGACGAAATCGCCGCCCGCATCAGTCATCTGCCGCATGTCGTCGCCGCCGCAGTCGTCAACGTCGTATGCACGGACGACGCGCAGGCGCTGAACTTTGCCGGCCCCGGCTTCAAGGATTTCACCCGCATCGCCGGCGGCCCGTTCGAGATGTGGACGGAAATCTGCCTCGAAAACCGCGTGGAAATCGGACGCGCCCTTGACCAATTGATCGAGGAACTCGGCAAAATCCGCGCCGCGGTCGAGAACGCCGATGCCGTCGAGTTGCGTACCATGCTCAAACGCGCCAAACATTTCCGCGATGAGTTGAGGTTCCGGACGTGAAGCCGCTTCCTGACCCATACCCGATCGAACCGCTGGCGAAGCCGCCGAGTTGCACGATCATCGTGCCCGGTTCGAAGAGCATCACCAACCGCACGTTGATTCTGGCTGCTCTGTCCAAGGAGAAGTGCACGCTTCGCGGCGCGTTGTGGGCCGACGACACGCAGGTGATGGTGGATTCGCTCTGGGAACTCGGGTTCAATGTGCAGGTCGACCCCGATCCAACGGAGGAATGCAATCGGACCATCACGGTTGTCGGTCGCGGCGGCAGGATTCCCGCGAAGGAAGCGGAGCTTTACGTCGGCAATGCGGGCACCGCCGCGCGATTCCTGACCGCGCTTGTCTGCCTGGGTCACGGCGAATACACCATTCACGGGAACGAGCGGATGCAGGAACGACCGATGAAGGATCTGTTTCAGGCGCTCCGACAGTGGGGGGCGCAGATTCAAGCCAACGAGGATCGGCTGCCCGCCGTGGTACGCGCCGACGGTCTTACCCCCAAGCCAATCACGATGTCCACGGAACAGAGCACGCAGTTTGCGAGCGCCATGATGCTGATTGAGCGGGCGGCAGGAGCACAGGGTTGTGTTTCACTCAAAGACGTTCCCGACGAATACGGCTACATTTCGATGACGAATCGCCTGCTCAAAACGTTTGACCCTGACTTCAGGATCGAGCCTGATCTTTCCAGTGCGTCTTATTTTTTGGCAGCCGCCCATCTTTGCGGTGGAACTGTCGAGATCGCCGATTGGCCGGGCGAATCGCTGCAAATCGACAGGGAGTTCCCCGATATCCTGCGGGAGTCTTCCAAAGCGGACCCCAAAACGATGGGGGGCGCGGCCGGAGACCCATTCTTCAAGTTGTCCCGGCTCCTCCACCTTGGCGATAGTGCCATGACCCTCGCCGTTTGCGCACCTTTTCTGCCCGCCGGTCTACGGCTCGTGGATGCGTCCAACATGAGACAACAGGAGTCCGACCGAATTACCGCATTGGTGACGGAGTTGCGGCGTGTGGGAGCCAGGGCAGAGGAACAACCCGACGGTCTCACCGTCTGGCCTGCGGAGAAGAACCAACTGCACGGCGCGGACATTGAGACGTACAACGATCATCGGATGGCGATGTGTTTTGCGGTGTTGGGATTGCAGGTTCCGGGTATTCGCATTAAGAATCCAGGCTGCGCCAGCAAGACGTTCCCGAATTTTTTCGAGAAGCTGGAGCAACTACGAGGATGAACGTGCCGTCGACAACGGAGAAGGTCATGGTGGTGGCAGTGGACGGCCCGGCGGCCAGCGGCAAGAGCACGGTGTCGCGGTCGGCGGCGAAGATGCTCGGCTTCAATTATGTGGACACGGGCGCGATGTACCGCTCCATTACCTGGAAGGCCATCGAGGAAGGCCTCGACGTCGAGGACACCATCGCGGTCGTGGCGATGATGCATCGCATCCAGATCAGCTTCGAGTTGGTCGAGAAACGGGTGCGGATGCTGATCGACGACATGTATCCCGGCAACGCGATGCGTGAGCCGCGCGTGACCGAAAAGGTTTCCGCCATCGCCGCGATTCCTGAGGTGCGGCAAGTGTTGGTGCAACATCAGCGGTCGCTCACAAGGTTCGGCAACCTCGTGATGGAGGGGCGCGACATTGGTACGGTCGTGTTCCCCGACACGCCTTACAAATTCTACCTGGAGGCCAAGCCCGAAATTCGCGCGTTACGGCGCAAGCGCGATCTGGAAGCGATGAAAATCCCTGCCACCCAGGAAGGCGTGGCCGAGTCCATCCAGCGACGCGACCGGAAAGATTCAGGCCGCAGTGTCTCGCCGTTACAGATCGCGCTCGGGGCAACCGTGGTCGAAAACTCGAAGCTCACGGTGGACGAGACCGCGCAGATCATCGTCGACCACATCCGTCAGCAAGACCAGCGGCGCGGCAGTTTCAGCGCCGGCGGCGCCTGAGCGCGTTATGCGATCATTGTGGTATCGGTTCTGCCGTTTTCTGTTCCGCATCTACTTCTATCTGTATCACCGGGGCCGGGTCTATAACGCCGAGCGATTGCCGGACCACGGGGCATTCATTCTGGCGGGAAACCACATCAGCTTTCTCGACCCGCCCTTCTTCGGGCTGGCCTGCCAGCGCGACGCGTTTTATATGGCGCGCGACACGTTGTTTCGAAACCCGCTGGCAAACGGGATTTTGCGGAGTTGGCATTGCGTGCCCATCAGCCGCGACCGTGGCGACATCGGCGCCATGCGAACGGTCCTGCGGCTGCTCGGCGAAGACAAAGCCGTGCTGATGTTTCCCGAAGGCACACGCAGCCCGGACGGACAACTGCAGGAAGCGCGTGCGGGGATCGGCATGATCGCAGCGCGGGCGAATGTTCCCATCGTCCCCATGCGCATCTTCGGAACCGAGCGGGCCTTGCCGCGCGGGGCGAGTTTCCCTCGTCCGGCGCGGGTGGAGATCAAGTTTGGCGAGCCTTTTGTGTATCCGCTGCCCCCGAATTTCGAGGAATTGCGCGGCGACACGGTCAAGGCCGTGTATTTCGATATCGGACGCGAAATCATGCGCCGGATTGCCGCGCTGAAGCCGCAAACCGAGTAGAATTTGGACGGCCACAAAGGGCTTGCTAACCACTCACCGCCCGTTTATATTTGCGCGCCTTTTCAGCTACCGCACCCAAGTCGTGCTTGCCAAAGGCAGGAGAAAAAATCACTCGAATGTCGAATTCAATGGAAAAACTCTTTTCCGAGGTGAAGGCTTTCACCGAGGGAATGCTGGTCAAAGGGCGCATCCTCGAAGTGCGCCCGAATGAAGTGTTGGTGGATATCGGCTACAAATCCGAGGGCGCAATCTCGCTCTCGGAATTCGAGGATCCAGTGGAGCCCAAGGTGGGCGACGAGATCGAGGTCCTCTTGGAGAGCCTCGAAGACGACGACGGCATGGTCGTGCTGTCTTTCGCCAGGGCCGAGCAAAAGAAGAACTGGGACCGCATCGTCAGCATCTGTACCGAGGGCGGCACCATCGATGGCAAAGTCCGCGGCAAGGTCAAGGGTGGCCTGATGGTCAACATCGGCGTCGACGCCTTCCTCCCCGCCTCGCAGATCGACGTCATCCCTCCCCGCAACCTCGATGAATACCTCGGCAAGACTTTCAAGTTCAAAGTCGTCAAGATCAACCAGGAGCGCCACAACATCGTTCTCTCGCGTCGTGAGCTGATCGAGCAGGAGCGTGAAGACAAGCGCCGCACGCTGCTCTCGGGCATGCAGGTCGGCCAGATTCGCTCCGGCATGGTCAAGAACCTCACGGACTTCGGCGCGTTTATCGACCTCGATGGCCTCGACGGCTTGCTGCATATCACCGACATGAGCTGGGGCCGGATCAATCATCCATCGGAGTTGCTCAAGGTCGGTGACACAATTGAAGTGATGATCCTCGAAGTGGATCGCGAAAAAGAACGCGTCTCGCTCGGTTTGAAACAGAGGAATCGCAACCCGTGGGACAATGTCGAAGTGAAATATCCCGTGGGCAGCAAGGTGCGCGGAAAAGTCGTCAGCGTCGTGCCCTACGGCGCGTTCGTACAGCTTGAGGACGGCGTCGAAGGCATGGTGCACGTCTCCGAGCTTTCGTGGACCAAACGCATCGCGCGCGCGTCCGACGTATTGAAGGTCGGCGACGATATCGATACCATCGTGCTGGAAATCAAACGCGAAGAGCAGAAGATTTCCCTCGGCCTCCGCCAACTCGAGGCGAATCCGTGGTCGCAAGTGCCGAAAAAGTATCCACCGGGCACGAAAATCACCGGCAAGGTCCGCAACCTTACCAATTTCGGCGCGTTTGTCGAAATCGAGGAAGGCATCGACGGCATGGTGCACGTCTCCGACATGTCGTGGTCGCGCAAGGTCACCAATCCCGCTGAACTCTTGAAGAAAGGCCAGACCGTGGATGCGGTGGTGCTCGAAGTGGACGGCGCAAACCAGCGCATTTCTCTCGGCATGAAACAGATCGAGGACGACCCGTGGCGGACGATCGAGCAACGCTACAAGATGGGCGATCTCGTGAAAGGCAAAGTCGTCAAGCTGGCGTCGTTCGGCGCGTTCATCGAGTTGCCCGACCGACTCGAAGGTCTGGTCCACATCTCGCAGATCAGCGAGGAGCACATCGACAAGATCAAGAGCGTGCTCAAGGTGGGCGACGAAGTCACCGCGCGCGTCATCAAGGTTGACGCGCCCGAACGCCGCATCGGACTGAGCATCAAGGCGGCCAACTACAGTTCCGAGCAGCTGGAGGCCGAGAAGGAACAGTACGAAGCCGCGCTCAAGCCGGGCGAAGCCATCGTCGATCTCGAACATGCGTTCGAGCAGGCTGAGGAAGAGAAAAACCAGTAGCTGTTTCACCCCGAATCTAGTACAAGAAACCCAGCCCTGAAAGTTTTCGGGGCTGGGTTTTTGTTTCTAGACACGCCATGAAAAATGCCAACGAGCAACTGGACCTCCTCACGCAGGGTTGCGAGACGGTCGTCACCCCCGACGAGTTGAAGAGGAAGCTGGAACAGAAACGTCCGCTCCGCGTCAAGCTGGGCTGCGATCCCACCGCGCCGGATTTGCATCTCGGCCATAGCGTCGTTCTGCGCAAGCTCCGCCAGTTCCAGGACCTCGGCCATAAGGCCGTGCTCATCATCGGCGATTACACAGCGCTGGTCGGCGACCCGACCGGACAAAACAAGACTCGTCCCATGCTCAGCGAAACCGACATCGAGAGCCACGCCAAAACATATTTCGAGCAGGCCGGCAAGATTCTGGATACGGCTCCCGACAAGCTCGAAATCCGCCGCAACAGCGAATGGCTGGCGGGAATGCGCCTCGTTGACGTGCTCAAGTTGACCAGTCACATGACCGTTGCCCGCATGCTGGAACGCGATACATTCGAGAAACGCTACGAAGCCGATGTGCCGATTGGCCTGCACGAGTTTCTCTATCCGCTCATGCAAGGCCACGACTCGGTGATGATCCGGGCGGACGTGGAACTGGGCGGCACTGACCAGCTTTTCAACAACTTGGTGGGTCGCGATCTCCAACGCGACGCCGGCCAAGAACCACAGGTGGTGATGATTCTCCCGATCCTCGAAGGACTCGATGGCATCGAGAAAATGTCCAAGAGCAAGGGCAACTACATCGGCATCAGTGACACGCCCAAAGACATGTTCGGCAAGACCATGAGCGTCGGGGATGACCTGATGTGGAAATGGTACGCGCTGTTACTCGGCAAAACGCCGCGCGAAATTGCCGACCTGAAGAAGGGACACCCCATGGAAGCGAAGAAAGCCCTCGCCCACGCCATGGTCGCTCAATATCACGGCGCTGTGGCTGCTGATCATGCCTGTGAGGATTTCGAGAAACAATTTTCGAAGAAAGACCTCGCGGAGGTCGCCGAAGACCTTTGCGTCCCCGCCGGTGAGATTTGGATTGTCGAGTTGGTGGAAAAGACCGGCAAGTTCGAGAGCCGTGGCGATATCCGCCGGCTCGTCCAACAAGGCGGCGTGACGCTCGGCGGCCAGAAGGTCACCGACGACAAGGCCCGCGTGACTGTCCGCAACGGCCAGATTCTGAAAGCCGGCAAGCTGGTCGTGGTGAAGCTGGCCGTTGTCTGACCTCTCCCTCTGCCTTACACTTCCGCGACGGTTTGGGCGGAGCGCAGATCACGCGTTTCTTCTCGGGTCAGGCGCTGCACCGGGTTGCGGCAGGGTCGGCATGGCCCCGGTTCGACGGATTTCTTTGAACAACTGAACAATGGCCCGCACCACGTTCACCAGGTTCTTCGGTTTCAAGGCGGTCGATCGACCGTGAACGCGTGGGATGTCGTTGACGCCCACAACGACATACGAATGCCCGGCCTTCAAAATCTTGATCAACGCCTCGGCTTGGTAGGCAAAACTGTCAGTCGCAATCTGGATGGTGGCCAAGTCGTTCCGTCGAAACACAGCGGAATGATTGTAGTAAGGGATCCGAAGCCCGAACAGCGTGTTGACGATGGTCGTGAAGCCCCACGAGCCGAAGCGGCGGCTCCAAGGGCGAAACTCAGGGTTTGCGATGTACGGTATGACGAGATCCGCTTCCCCGATCTTATCCAAGATCATCTTGACGCCGGGAGCCGGCACGCCGTTGTCGCCGCAAATTCGGATCACGTGGTCGAACCGCGCCCGCGCCAAGCCGCTCTTGAACGCACCACCAAAACCCAGGCTACGTTCGTTATGGACAACGCAGATTCTCGGGTCGCGTTTGGCGAGTTGTTCCATGATTTCACCGGTCTTGTCCGTGCTGCCATCGTTGACCAGAACAATTTCAAACTCGCCTTGTTTCTCGCCGATAGATTCAAAGACCGTCTTGACTGCCGCCTCGATGTTTTCCTGCTCGTTGAGCGCGGGGACAATGAACGAAATACTCGGTTTGGTGGCTTGCTGATTCATTCTTGAAACCGTGTTTCCGGTTCATATCACACACTCTGTTCCGAAGCAAAACCTCTCGCTGGACAGCGGTGTCGCATGAGCTCCCAATGGTTCATAGTTTCTTATAGCCCGAATAAGCTGCGGACAAGAGATTCCTGAAATTGAAGAGTCAACCCTCCGTCCACAACGATATTCTGACCTGTCACGAAGGACGCCTTTGAACTGCACAAGAACGAGATTACCTGGGCCACTTCAGCAGCCGTGCCCACGCGTCTGAGGGGGATGATTTTCTTGTACAGGTCGTACAGCTCCTCGTCGTCCACGTAAACGTCCTTCGACTCGTCCTTGAGAATGGTCGCGGGTGAAACGCCGTTGACCCGGATCCCTTTCGCGCCGAGGAACACGGCATAGTAGCGGATCATCTGATTGAACGCCGCCTTGGCGACATGATAGCTTAGTGGCTGATTGTGGACCACGAACCCGGCAATGATTGAGCTCACCAGCACGATCGAGCAATCCTGGGAGTCATCGAATTCGTCGACCAGACGCTCGATGATCTCTTTCGTCGCGGTGACACTGGTCTCGAACTCCCCGACCCATGCGTCGTCCTCCCCGCGATAACGCTGGAGGAAGATCAGGTTGTTTATCTTGCCGTTTTCCCCCACGGTTTCGGCGAATGCTGCATCGCGGCGCTTGCGATCCAGCAAATCAACGATCCAGTGCCGGACATTGGGCAGGTGTTGGTCGGGTTCCGTCGGAGCGTGCCGGCCAATGACGGATACGGCGTGGCCTTCATCCGACAACACCTTGGCCAAAGCGCGTCCGATGCCGCGGGTGCCACCGATCAGCAGACTGTGGGGTTTTTTCATCTGCGGGCAGGCTTGGTGCCAAGGTTCTGGCGATTCTTGCCCCCGGCAGCCTCGACAATCTTCACGTCTGGCAAGGGTATGATATACTGCCCGCCTTGCTTGAGGTACTGCGTGTTCTTATTCATGATTGGCTCTGCGTAGTTCCATGCCAGAATCACCACGGCATCGGGTTTGCGGTCGTAGAGCGCCTGCGGCGCGTAGACGGGAATATGGTGGCCGGGGGTGAACGTGTTTTGCTTGCGGATGTTGTCGTCCGCAATGAAGTTGATCAGGTTGTTCAACTCAAATACATACAGCAACGTGACCACGCCGACAGACGCGCCGTATCCGGCAATGGTCTTGCCGCGCTTTTTCAAATCGAGCAGGTGCGCGTGCAAATCGGCCTTCACCTTGGCCAGTTCGCTTCCAAAAGCCTTGAAAGTCTTCGGATCGTGAATCTTGAGTCTGGCTTCATAGTCCAAAACTTCGGCCACCGACGGAGAAACGGCCCTCTTGCCTCCCGCCTTCTGCACCATGAGGCGAATCGAGCCGCCCTTCGTGGGCTGGCGTTGGGCGTCGATGATCTCCATCCCGTTCCGTTGAAAGAACGACATGAGCGGCTTCACCGAGAGATAGCTGATGTGCTCGTGGAACACCGTTTCGATCAACGTTTTTTCCAGCACATCGCCCAGATACGAGGTCTCGATCACGAACACCCCGTCCGTCGTGAGCCATTCGCGGACGCCGGTCACCATGTCGCCGAGGGAGTCGACGTTGGCAAACACGTTGTTCGCCGTGATGATTGCCGCCGGGCCGCGCTCGTTGTGGAGTGTTTTGGCGAGATCCGAGGAGAAAAAGTTAGTGAGCGTTTCGACGCCCCTTTCGTTGGCCAATTTCGCAACATCGCGGCCGGGATCGATGCCGAGAGCGCGCATCCCTTTGTTTTGAAACTCCTTCAGCAGCGAGCCGTCGTTGCTTCCGATGTCCACCACAAACGAATCCTTCGGTGGCTGGATGCGGTCCAACACCTCTGCGACATACTGGCGGTAATGTCCGACCAACCCGAGCGAGATCGATGTCAGATAGACATACCCGCAGTAGAGCACCTCCGGGTCAACGATGTCCACCAGTTGCGTCAGCCCACACGACCGGCACAGGTACAAGTCCAGCGAGTAGGTTTCCTGCGGTTTGTCGAGGTCCTCGGCGAGCACATAGGGCTCGCCCACAGGTGCCGCTGCCAATGGCAATACCAGCTCCACTTCCCGCGAACCGCAAAGCCGGCAGGTGTCGCGTCGGTAATGCATTGCGCTCATATGCATATGTGTGTCCTGTTCAAAAAAACGTCCACTTCGGCGGTCAATCGCCGCATGAACTGTTGCGCTCTTGCCGCGTCTTCCGGTTCCGTCGCGCAAAGTGTGAAGACCGCGTCGGCACGATTGAAGGGGCGGTCGTGACTTCATGCAAAATGGGGTTGTCGGATCGTATGATCAACATAATCTGCCAAGCTGGGTCGGCCAGTCAGCCGTTGAGCCCCGCTTCTCGCGTTCCAACTTGTCGGTTGGCCGCTTGGGGCCCACACACGAACCTCGACGCGACCAATGCTCACCAGCAATTGCAAAAGTGTACAGGAAGCAACGGTACAATGAAAGCAAAAAGGGCTCTGCGCTAAATTCGTCAGGCGCAAATAACTCGCCAAGACAAACGCAGTGGGAGATGAAATCGTCTCAATCATTGGGCGTGATCGGATGCCAACACTCCAATGAACTGTGATCGAGCATGGACAGGGAAGCCGCAGACATCAAATCTTTGCAGCAGTTGCGCAGTCCCTGCTGCATTGGCCGCGCGCTTTGACTGAATATCGCCAAGACCCGTTGAAACGGCCCCGGCGCGACAAGTGCCACGTGACTTCCACCTCGTTTTCATGGAGACTCCGCTATATGCTTCCTCACTTCAACTGGAGACCTTGCGTGCCAAGCCTGCGATCCACAGCCATGAGACTTTGCCAGATTCACTATGAATAGCACCGGCGGTATCACGATCGTGGATGTCGGATGCCCGCTATGCGGTTCCGATGATCGCCAACCCATTCTCGAAGAGCTTGAAGATGTTGAAGATCGAGTACCCGGCCGTTATGTGGTAAGTTTTTGTGTTTCGTGTGGTTTGATTTACTTGTCACGGCGTCCGACACCAGAAAGCCTGCCGCTATGCTACCCCGCACATTATCACATTCGTGATCCCGTTCGCAGGAATCTCTTGCCCAGATTCCTTTATGGGCTTCGTCTGCAATCCCGCTACCGCCGCCTGCGCAACGCCGTCGGTAGCAACTGCCATGCTCTTTTGGAAATCGGTTGTGGAGACGGAAGCCTCCTCAGGCTGCTGGATGAGAAACTGCCGGGCGAATGCGTACTCACAGGGATTGATCTCTCGGTTCCGCAGACCGACAGTGTCCGTCATCCAAGGCTTACTTTCGTTCAAGGTGAATTTGAAAAGGTTGATTTCCCTGTGAAGTACGACGCGGTCGTGATGCTTCACGTTCTGGAGCATCTTGCCGACCCGTTGGCTTCGCTGAAGAAGATCTCTCACCAACTCCAAACGGGCGGCGTGTTGTTGGGGGAAGTTCCGAGCTGGAGCTCATTATGGCGCAGGGTGTTCCCACGCCACTGGCAGGGACTGGCAATTCCTCGTCACCAGATTTATTTCGACGCGCTCTCGTTGCGGAATATGCTTTCTGCGGCGGGATACGATGTGATTCACATAACACCTTCCTACGACCCTGGTGATTTGTCGGTCACGCTGTGCAATTGGATTACCGATACGTTGAAGTTGCGCACACCGTCACGCCAAGCTTGGTTCTATTTCCCAACGGCCATTCTCTCAGCTCCAATAGTTTGGCTCGCTAACATCCGGCCCTGTAATTCCGGAGCTATCCAGTTTGCCGCGCGAAAACGCTAGTCCTGGGGAAACTGATACACGAACAGCGCATGCGCGACGCGGGCGATTGGCGACCGAGACTGGCGCAGCTACTCCCATTCGGGTCGCATGAGTTGCGAGGCGGAAACAAGAAGCGTGCCCTGCTGGAGTTGCTTCACCCCCTCGGTGCTCACCCGCGTATTGGGGATTTTCAGGTATTCGATGGAAAACTGCGTACCAAAGTAGTCCAGATAGATGTGGCGAATCTGCCGTTCGTCGAGAAATTGCTTCAATCGGTTGGCGTCCTGACCCCAATCGTAGTTGGAGTCGATGAGGTACAAATACCCGTTTCGGGCACCGCCCAGTAATACCAGTTATGATTCGGATAGGATCCAGGACATTGCCACTGGGCCATCACATCGTCCAGAGGAGGCAACCGAACGTAGCGTCCTTCGCAACCCGGCGAGAGCAGGCCGCGAACGGAACGCATTGTGCCGTTCCATGAAATCGTCCACGGAGAGCCCAGTTCCCCCCGGAGCATCGCCTGAACCGTGTCGGAAAACTTTACGTCCATGAACAACAGCGGCGACGTTTCCACCAGTTGCGCGAGAGGTGGATGTTCCTCCGCTCCCATCCGCGTCGGCAATCCCTTCCAGTAGATGTACCCAACCGCGATCTGCGCCGTTTCGTCCACCGTCGCGCTGTCCTGCCGGGCCGCTCCCACCATCAGCGCCGCCATAATCGCCAGCAGAACGACGGCCATCCATTTCGCGGGAACCTTTTCAGCAGGCGACTCCCTAACAAGGGGCCAGACGACCGCAGAGGATGGAGATTGACCCGGTTGTACCGGCGAACCTCTTTGTTTCCTCTTCCTCACAAGGGTCGCATGGATATGGCATCTGGGAACGATTTACAGGGTTTTCCCGTTTCGTGGGATCGGTCTCCCGAGCGCCCTCGCCTGGGGAAGGTCGCACTTCATTAGCCAACACCAGCCGGGAATCAATTCGGACTCACTTGGCTTGACCACGTTTACACTCCAGAGCCAATATTAAGGATTATGTATCTCGGCCGCTATTGATATCCTCGCCGTGTTCGCGTAGACTTCGTGCCGCCGTCGGGGCGTAGCTCAGCTTGGATTAGAGCGCCTGCCTTGGGTGCAGGAGGTCGCAGGTTCAAATCCTGTCGCCCCGACCAATCTTAATCCTTCCGCTTGCCCTGCGCGGCCATTCACGAGTACATTCATAGCCGACGCGTAACGGAGGTCATTCGTATGCATACGGTCAAGGAATTGTTGCGAGAGAAAGGCAGCCAGGTCTGGACCATCGGGCCGCAGGCCACTGTGTATGAAGCGCTGGAGTTGATGGCCACGAAGAACATCGGCTCCGTCGTGGTCCTCGAGCAGGGGAATGTCGCGGGCATGTTCACCGAACGTGATTACGCCCGCAAGGTTGTCCTCAAGGGGCGATCATCCAAAACTACGACGATCGGCGAATTGATGATCACCGACGTGTTGTACGTCGGCCCTGACGATACGATCGAGGACTGCATGGCCCTGATGACGGACAAGCGGCTGCGCCACCTACCCGTCATGGAAAACGGTAAGCTGGCGGGGGTCGTATCCATCGGCGACATTGTGAAAGTGATCATCTCCAATCGCGAGTTCACCATCCGCGAACTCGAGCGCTACATTACCGGCGGACACAGCTCTTTCGCCTGATTCATCCCCACGCGATCCGATTTTTCGCCCGAGCTGCAGTCGCGTTTCCGGGGGCGGGACTCCATGAGTTATGCTAGCATCGCGCGATGCTCGAAGCGCCCCATTCACGCGCCGCATCGCCGCCGCGCTGGCAAATCGTCACCGCGTTT
>JBEKYJ010000101.1:0-14347 GCA_049511095.1 Verrucomicrobiia bacterium | reverse complement strand
ACAAGGCTGTCAGTGTCCTTGAAAAACTCTAGCCTGCAAGCGCAGGCGCATCGCCGGGGATGACGGGCAAAGGGTGCGTTCTGCCGTTGACTTTGCGGGCCCCGCGCCGTATTAACCGAGGTTCAACAATCGGCGGGCGAGACGCCTGCCTTCAATTTCCATGGAACGAAAAACACTCGACATGCGCGCGCAGATGACCGACCTCGAACGGTTGCGTCACTCGGCGGCACACGTGATGGCCACGGCAATCGCCAGGCTCTGGCCCGACGCGCAATTCGCCGCCGGGCCGCCCGTGGACGAGGGATTCTACTACGACGTGGAGTTGCAGCACCGCATTTCCCCCGAAGACTTCCCGGCCATCGAGGCCGAGATGAAGAAGATCTCGAAAGAGAATCAAGTCTTCGAGAAGATCGAAGTCACACGCGAACAGGCCATGAGAGACGCGCAGAGTGGCCGGCTTGGCGCGCTCAGCGAACGGCCGGGCCACCCGAGCAAATTCAAGATCGGCAATCTCGAAGACATTCCCGAAGGCGAAAAGATCACCTATTATAAGAGCGGCGATTTCATCGATCTGTGCGCCGGGCCGCACGTGATGCGGACGGGCAACGTCAGCGCGTTCAGGCTCACGCACGTGGCCAGCGCCTACTACAAGGGCGACGAGAAAAACCCGCAACTCCAGCGCATCTACGGCACCGCGTTCAAGAACAAGACCCAACTCGACGAGTATTTCAAGATGCTCGAAGAGGCCAAGAAACGCGACCATCGCAAGATCGGCGCGGAGATGGGCTTGTTCGCCATCGACACCGAATTTGTCGGCCCCGGCCTGCCGCTTTGGCTGCCCAAAGGCACGGCGATTGTCGAAGAACTGGAAAAGCTCGCGAAGGAAACCGAGTTCGCCGCCGGTTACGTCCGCGTCAAGACCCCGCATATCGCGAAGGAAAAGATGTATCTGACAAGCGGACACCTTCCGCTTCTCTATGCGGATTCGATGTTCCCACCGATGAGCTTGAGGCTAGAAGGGGTTCTTGGCGTTCAATTATTGGAGTGCGAACAGAAACACGAGGCGAACATTCAGCGATTAGTTCAAGCATTGCGAGAATTCGCGATAAAAGATCTCGGGCAAACAGGGGAGAGTTTTGACCCCATTGCGGTACTCGAAGAAGCAAAGAAGTGTCGACCGCAGTTTAGCCCAGCCATGGATAAAGTCGCAGAGACTGCTTTAGAGGTAGAACTTCGTCATACTTCTGTCGCTGATCCAGAGCGCTACTACCTCAAGGCGATGAACTGCCCGCATCATCATCGGATTTTTGCGGCGGAGCCGCGGAGTTACCGGGATTTGCCGTTGCGATTGGCAGAGTACGGCACTTGCTATCGCTACGAACAGTCGGGTGAGTTGTTCGGGTTGATGCGCGTGAGGTCGCTCAACATGAACGACGCGCACATCTATTGCACGCCCGAGCAGTTCGCCGCGGAGTTCAACGCGGTGAACGAGATGTACCTGAAGTATTTCAAAATTTTCGGGCTTGAGAAGTACGAGATGCGGTTCAGCACCAGCGCGCCGGAAGGCATGGGCAAGAAATACGTGGATGAGCCCGAGTTGTGGATCAAGACCGAGGACATGGTGCGCGAAGTTCTCAAGAGCAGCGGCATCAACTTCGTCGAGGTGGCGAACGAAGCGGCGTTCTACGGTCCGAAGATCGACGT
Organism: Verrucomicrobiia bacterium; assembly: GCA_049511095.1. Lineage (GTDB taxonomy): Bacteria > Verrucomicrobiota > Verrucomicrobiia > Palsa-1439 > Palsa-1439 > Palsa-1439. The sequence goes on along the minus strand of JBEKYJ010000101.1, from coordinate 12,643 downwards.
GCAGGTCTGGAGCGCCATCGGCCGCGAATTCACCATCGCGACCAATCAGGTGGACTTCGCTATCCCGAAACGCTTCGGTCTCGTTTACAAAGACCGCGACAACACCGAAAAGACGCCGTTGTGCATCCATCGCGCGCCGCTCGGCACGCATGAACGGTTCATCGGTTTCCTCATCGAGCATTACGCCGGCAATTTCCCGCTCTGGCTCGCGCCCGAACAGGTGCGCGTCGTGACCATCGGAGACGATGCGGCGGTCGTGGACTTCGCCAAAGGCATCGTCACCGAACTTCGCGCCAACATGGTGCGGTGCGAAGGCGATTTCACCACCGACAACATCAAGGGCAAGATTCAGGATGCCGAGACGGCGAAAGTCCACACCATGCTCGTCATCGGCCCGCGCGACGTGCAAGCCGGCGCGGTGAGCGTCCGTCTCCACGGCAAAGGCAACATCGGCGCGAAGCCCAAGGCGGAAGCAATTACCGAGATTCTGACAGCGATCAAAGAGCGGCGGGCGTAGCGAGGTTCGCTTTTGCGGTCTGGCTTGTGTGCTTTGACAGGCGGAGGTCCGACAATATGAATGTACGGAAAGCTGGATGGATCGCGACGGTGCTGATTCTGGCTGCGGGTTGCGGGCCCGCGCTGACGACCAAACCGACGCTCAAGACGAGTGACCCGGCTCCCAAACTTCAGACTGGCAAATGGGTACAGGGTGAGCCGGTGAGTCAGTTCGAAACGGGGAAGGCCTATCTGGTTGAATTCTGGGCCACGTGGTGCGGCCCGTGCCGTGCCTCGATTCCACACTTGAATGAGATACACAAGAAGTATGGAGACAAGGGCCTGATTGTCATCGGCCAGAATTGTTGGGAGAATGACGAGAGCCTTGTAGCGCCGTTTGTCAAGAGCATGGGCGGCAAGATGACGTATCGGGTTGCTCTCGACGACAGGACGGGGAGCCAGAAAGGCAGGATGGCTGAAGCTTGGATGGCCGCTGCCGGCGAGAATGGCATTCCCACTGCATTCCTGGTGGACACCAAGGGCCGTATTGCCTGGATCGGTCATCCCATGGGACTGAGCGAGAAAGTGATTGAGGATGTGCTTGCAGGCACGTTCGATCTCCAGAAGGCCGCTGCAGAATATGACAGGCAACAGAAGGCGGAGGCACAGTTACGCGAAGGCATGGCGCGTTTCAACAGCCTGATTAAACGGAAGGATTACGCAAGCAGCTACAAACTGGCCGCGCAGTTGAGCGAGACTTATAAAGGCAATGCGGAGATGCAAAACGAACTGGCCTGGCGCATCGCGACGGACCGGACGATCGAGCAACGCGATTTGGCCCTGGCGGAGACGATCGCCAAGCGCGCCAACGACGCCGCCAAAGGCGAGTCTCCGGCCATTCTTGACACGTTGGCCCGCATCCTGTTCATGCTGGGAAGGAAGCAAGAGGCCATCGCTTTGGAGGAGAAAGCTGTGGCACTGCAGGAAGGCGAACTGAAGAAGGCCCTTGAAGGCGTGCTCGACAGCTACAAGAAAGGGCAATTGCCGAAGGCGGATTGAAGCGAGCGCGGTCGCGCACAACGGGTGCGCGTCGAGGTTGACTGCGGCCCCGACAAGATCAAGGGCAAGATTCAGGAGGCCGGGGCGGCGAAAGTCCGCACCATGCTCGTCATCGGCCCGCGCGACGTGCAAGAGGGCGCGGTCAGTGTCCGCCTCCACGGCAAAGGGAACGTCGGGGCGAAGCCAAGGGCGGAAGCCATTGCGGATATTTTAGCGGCGATCAAGGAACGAAGAGCGTAGTCCGTCCGCAAACGGGTCAGAACGGTTTTTGACTTATGGAACTCGATCTTGAAGGCAAACATGCTGACCGCGCGTATGCCGTGCTCGGTTCATTGATCACGCCGCGTCCCATTGCGTGGGTGACGACATTAAGCTCCGATGGCGTGGTGAACGCCGCGCCGTTCAGTTTCTTCAATGCGCTGGGAGCGAACCCGCCCATTCTGGGATTTTGTCCCGGTGATCGCGCGGACGGCACGCCCAAGGACACGGCGCGCAACATCCGGTTAACGCACGAGTTTGTCGTCAATCTCGTGGATGAAAAGGTGGCTGAGGCGATGAATCGCACAGCCGCGGCGTTGCCTTACGGTGTGAGCGAATTGCAGTCCGCTGGCCTCACCACCGCGGCGAGTTCCGCGGTGAAACCGCCGCGCATCGCGGAATCGCCGGCGAGTTTGGAATGCAAGGAATGGGGAACGCTGCAGATTGGCGGGAATCGGCTCATCATCGGCTTGGTGAAGCGCGTGCAGGTGCGTGACGAGTTGTTCGATCCGAAAACACTGCGGATTCGGAGCGAGCATTTTCATGTGATCGGGCGCATGGCCAGCCCGAATTGGTATTGTCGCACGCAGGATCGTTTCGAAATGATTCGTCCCGATTAACCTGCCCGAGCCATCAGGCAGGCACTGCCATGCGGGAGAAAGTTCACACGATGCGCGTCATCGGCGACCACGACATGGACGCCGGCGCGGTCAGCGTCCGCCTCCACGGCAAAGGCAACGTCGGCGCCAAACCGAAGGTGGAAACAATTGCTGAGATTCGACCAGCGAGCAAAGAACGAAAAGCGTAGCTGAAGGCTGGTCGGTAGTAGGGTGATGATTTGGAGGCGTGAGCCTGAGTGAGGAGGAGTGAAACTCGGTGAGGACGGGATAAGGGTGGGGGTTGGTAGGGGGTAACCGGGGCCGGTGTGAGGTTCACGACGGATTCGTTTCGGGTCAGCACTCGCTACGAACTTGCAGACGAAGGCTGCGAAAGTATTTTGGCTGCGGTCAAAGAGCGGAGCGTGTAATCTCGCCGGGCGAAACACTCAACGCGGTCACACAACCCCAAGGACACGATGAATGCGAAGTTGGTTTTCTGTTCTGTTATAGTCGCCGCGCTGTGCTCAACAATAATGTCAGCCCAAACGCCGGCGAGTGTGCCATCCGGATCGACCAATGTGACGAAGCTGGCTTCCGCCGTTTATGATTGGGACAAAATGCAGCCCACGGTAGTGTCGAATGGCGTGCGCCGCACGGTGTTCGACGGACCCACCGCGACGCTCGACAAGATTAATTGTCACATTACCACGCTTAATCCCGGTGAACAAAGCGGCGAGCCGCGCCTTCATCTGCAGGAGGAGGTCATCGTCGTCAAGGAAGGCACGGTTGAGGCGACGTACGACGGCCACTCCGAAACCGTCGGACCGGGTTCGGTCATCTTTTTCGCCTCCCACGCCACCACTCGCCTGCGCAATCCCGGCAAAGTTCCGGCCACCTACACCGTCATTTATTACTACACGCCGCTGACCCCAAAAAAGTGACGGCCTTGGACAAACAAAGGACATGCGGGTAACAAAGTGGTAACATACATCCGCCATGATGGGCGGCATGAAAACCAAATCATCTCTGCTTGCTTCTGTTCGAACTCTCATCGCAGCGGTCACCGTGGCGCTGTATCCGTCGGCTGCGCCCGCCGCGCCGGTGTCTCCTTCGGAATTACTGGAGAAGGGGATCTACTCGGAAGAAACCAAGGGTGACCTCGATTCGGCGATCGCGATCTACCAGCAGTTGGTCGCGGAGGCGAATGTCAACCAGTCGCTGGCCGCGCAGGCACAATTCCGCCTCGGACAATGTTACCTGAAGAAGAACCAGCCCGCCGAGGCGACGGCGGCATTTAAGAAACTGATCCACGATTTCCCGAATGAAACGAACCTCGTGGCCCAGTCGCGCGAGCACCTGCCGAGCGATCTCACCCTCGGGCCGGTACCATGGGCCGATGGCGAACGACTGCAACTGAATATCGCTCTAAGCTCGGGCACGGACATCGGGACGGTCGAGTATCGCGCGGATCTGGTGCAGCAGGTGAATGGACACAAGTTTTGGCGCGTCGGCGCGCGGCTGATGGCCGGTCCGCAATCGGTCAGCAGCGTCGATGTCGATCCCGAGACCTTCCGCCCGCTCGCCAGCCATTGGAAACATTCCCTGCTGGGCGAAGTGACAGCCACCTATAAACCCGGCGAAGTTGCCATCCAGCGCGTTGGCAAGTCCCAGCCCGATATGGTCACGGTGGAAGGCGCAGTTTATGACAACGAAGAAGCCGTGCACATGATGCGACGGCTCCCGCTACAAGTCGGCTATAAAACGACGCTCCCGGTGCTCCCGACCTTGGGAGGCGAAACCGTCCTCTCCGTTGGGGTGGACGTGCAAGGGAGGGAGACCGTGACGGTCCCGGCGGGGACGTTCGACTGTTACAGAGTGCACCTCGGTATGGTGAACCAAACTTTCTGGTTCTCCGCTGACACGCATCGGTATTTGGTCAAATTCGAGGCTGGCCCCGTGACGGCAGAGCTCACGTCGATTGCGCAACGCAACCCAGGCCAGGTCGTGCCGTTTCGCGATGACGAGCTGGGTATTTCGTTCACCGCACCGGCCAATTGGGTCATCTGGCGGGCGAGGAACGGCCAGCCTGCGAAACAGGAATTGATTCGCACACTCGATCCCGACGCCGACACGGACGATGGGGGCATGCGTCTCTTCGCGACCGATTCGCTGTCGGAGACCGCCCAACAATCGGCCCGCGCGTGGAGCGAGGAACAACTCGCAAAGAACAAAGATGTCAAAGTGCGCCCGGATAGCTGGAAGAATTACACCATCGACGGACGACAAGGGGTGGGCTGCATCGTGGAGTACACGGAGCGCGGCAAACCGCGGGTGCAGTTCTTATTGCGTGTGCTGGGAGCGAAGAATTCCGAGCTCTTCGTACTCACCTGCGCACCGGAAAAGTTCGACGCGCTCAAAGCACAGTTCGACAGCATCCTCGCCTGCTACCGGACGAAGTAAACGAGAATGTCATAAGCATGGAGGAGATATGACGCGAGAAGAAATCGAAGCCTGTCGGAAAGACCCCCGGAACAGGAAGTGGGGTATTATCTACTTCTGCAAGGCAGATCCGCGAGTGATCGTGCCGAGGGGAATCAAGTGGCTCGGGTGGACACTGAATTTTGCGCGCCCAAGCGCAATTCCGACAATGCTCCTGATTGTCGCGTTTCTGGCCGTTCCGTTGCGGATGGTGGAAGGAGAAGGTGCTGTCACCGTTTTGCTTGTTGGAACCGCGGAGATTCTGGTGGTGTGCTTGGTGTGCGCCTACTTGTCTTCGCGTACCGAATGAAAGCGCCGGCTCGGTTGAGCGAATGATGTGAACCTGCGCCGATTCAGTTTGTTTCAGCGCCGCGTGGGCCGGGAGATGCGAGCCTGGCCCACGTTGGCGCTGTTGTTGCTCGTGGTGCTGGTCGCGATTGGCTGCGTGCTGTGGTTCATGCGCGAAGCGATGCGAAACGAGCGCGTGGCCGTGCGTGAGAAATTGGTCGACGCCTATCGGGGCCAGCTGTTGCTGGTGCAGGCGAAGACAAAGGAAGGTTGGAAGAACCGGCTGGCCGCACTCGACAGTTCTGGATCGGCGGCGGCTCGATTTGCGCGTTTTGTGCGCGAAGGTTTGGCCGACAGCGTGATTTGCATTGATGAACAAGGGCGCGCGGTGTATCCGCGTTTGCCATCGACGGTTGATACTCCGGGGCGAAACGCGAACGCGTATACGGAGCTGATGACACTGGAGTCGCTGACCGATCACTCGGATCCGCGATTTCAGGCGATCGCGGCGCAACTGCGTGACATGGTGAACAGCTACGACCAAGACGCATTGCCATCCGCGCAACGCCGATTCATCATGCATGAGTTGCGACGCCTCGACCCGGATGTGGTATTGCCAACGTTGGCGGCAGAGGAACTTGTGGCCCGCTATCTGGAAACCGCAACCAGTGTCGTGCGCGAGCCCAACCTGCGACCGACAGAAGTGCGGGACACGTGGTCGGTGGGGTCCCCGAGCGGGCACGTGCTGGCCTTGTTTACGACGGCGGGTTTGCAGACGAGACTGGGCAATGTGGTGCGTGAGTTTCCACTGCCCAAAGGGGTGACGATCACGGTTGTCGCCCCCAATGAAGACGCCATGACCGATTCCACGGTCGTCACGGCCTCGCTGGCGCCCGAACTTCCGGGTTGGCGGCTCGCGTTGTCCCTTGATGACCGCAAACTCTTCGACACCGCAGCGGAGCAAAGAGTCACTCGATATTTGATCGTGGCTGGCATCGTGATCGGCTTGATGTCGGTGATGGTTGTGTTTATTGCCCGGGGGGTTGGACGGCAAGTACGGCTGGCGCGGCTGAAGAACGATCTGGTGGCGACCGTGTCGCACGAACTCAAGACGCCGCTGACGGCGATGCGGGCGATTGTGGACACATTGCTGGAGGCCAAACAGTTTGACGAGAAGAAGACGCGTGAGTACCTGGAGTTGCTGGGGGCGGAAAATGCGCGGTTGAGTCGGCTGATTGAGAACTTCCTGACGTTTTCGCGTCTGGAGCGGAACAAGTATGCCTTTGAGTTTACGCGCGTTCGTCCGCAACGAATTGTGGAGGAGGCCGTAGCGGCCCTGGGCGAACGCGCTCACGTGCCAGGATGTACGGTGGAATCGCAGGTCGCAGATAATGTCCCGTTGATTCGAGGTGATGTCGATGCCTTGGTCACGGCGTTGCTCAATCTGCTCGATAACGCCTGGAAGTACACGGGAGATCAAAAGCGGATTGTCCTGCGTACCGAGGCGCGGAACGGGAGTGTTTATTTTTCGGTTGCAGACAACGGCATCGGATTATCGGCGCGCGACCGCCAGCGTATCTTTGACAGCTTTTACCAGGCGGACCAGCGACTCGCACGCACGGTGGGCGGCTGCGGGCTCGGCTTGAGCATCGTGCGGTCGATTGTGGAGGCACACCATGCGAAGGTACGTGTCGAGAGCGAACCGGGGCACGGCAGCACGTTCACGATCGAGATTCCCGCTGTGGTGGAGGCCGCATCATGACTCCGGCGAACATTCTCATTATCGAAGACGACCCGACAATCCTGCGTGTCGTGAAGGACAATTTTGTTGCGCAGGGACACCACGTGCAGACGGCGCGCAATGGTGAGGAGGGGCTGGAGGCGGCGCTGAATAGCAGTCCGGATCTCATTATCCTCGATATCATGTTGCCGAAGGTCAATGGGTTTGAAATTTGCCGCGCCGTCCGGGCAGAAAAGCTGGAGATGCCGATCCTGATGCTCACCGCGAAAGGGCAGGAGGAAGATATTGTGCGCGGTCTTGAACTCGGCGCGGACGACTACATCACCAAGCCATTTAGCGTCCGTGAGTTACTCGCGCGGGCGAAAGCATTTCTGCGGCGATCCAAGGCGGGGGTGGCGCCTGAATACAAGTTTGGCCGGTTCCGACTGGATATGATTTCGCACCAATTGCTCAAAGACGGTGTCGAAGTGCCGCTGACGAACAAGGAATTTCGCTTTCTCGAATACTTTCTCCAACATCCCGGGCGCGCGTTCACACGGGACAGCATCATGAATGCGGTCTGGGGCAACAGTATCATGGTTACCGCCCGCAGTGTGGACCGTTGCGTCACCACGCTTCGCAGCAAAATCGAGCCCGACCCGCATCGCCCCACTTTCATCCACACCATCCGCGAAATTGGCTACCGCTTTGAAAGCGGCCCGACAGATGCGGCGATTGAGTAGAAACTCCCGGTTGCGCCGACCTGTAAAAAAGACTGTTGCATTGGGGTGGGAAAAGCCGTAAAAGAACGGGCCATTCGCGGTCGTACTGACGGTCGGATTGGGAAGGCAGAACCGCCTGCGGTGTGGGACGTCTGTGAGCAAAGAATTGTGAGTCAACGAATGTAACCCGCAAAGGGCCAACAGGAGGTCGTAGCAATTCAACAGTTTGTTCGTGTCAACCAGAAGATTCGCGCCCGCGAAGTGCGGGTAGTAGACGCTGACGGAAAGCAACTTGGGGTCATCTCTATCAGCCAGGCGCTGGCCGCCGCGCAGCAGCGCGGGATGGACTTGGTCGAAGTGGCCCCCAACGCGACGCCGCCCGTTTGTCGGATCGTCGATTTTGGCAAGTACAAGTACGAGCAGGAGAAGCGGGAGCGCGAGGCGCGCAAGCACCAGCACGCGAGCAAGCTGAAGGAAATCAAGATCCGGCTGAACATTGATCCGCATGATTACCAGACGAAGGTCAATCACATGCGGGATTTTTTGGCCGACGGGATGAAGGTGAAAGTGACGATGATGCTGCGGGGCCGCGAGAATGCGCATCCTGAATACGGCAGTAAGATGATGCAGAAGGTCATTGAGGACCTGCAGGATTGTGGTCGGCCCGAGGTGATGCCGAAGCTGATGGGCCGGAGCATCACAATGATGATTTCGCCGATGCGCGGCGCGGGCAAGAAGGCGGCCGCGGTGCGGCACGACAGCGAAGAAAGCGAAGCGTAGGTTTTTCAGGAAGGAAACAGGACATGCCACGTTGGAAATCAGCCAAGACCAAGAAGGCCGCCGCGAAGCGATTCAAGATCACGGCAACCGGCAAAGTGATGCGTTACGGCGCGGGCAAGAGACATTTGCTCGGGCACAAGTCGTCGAAACACAAGCGCCGCCTCGGGCAGACCAAAGCGGTCAGCGACACGCACAAGCACCATATTACGGATGTGCTGCCGTTCAGCCATCGCGGATAGTTTTTGAACGTCGAACATCAGATTTGAAGTTTTAGGAGTTCACCATGCCAAGAGCCACCAACGCCCCCGCCAGCCAGCGCCGTCGCAAACGCATGCTGCTCGCCGCCAAAGGCTATCGCGGTTGGCGCAGCACGAAATTCCGGTACGCCAAGAACGCCGTCTGGCACGGCCTGACCTACAGCTTCGCCCATCGCAAGGATAAGAAGGCCGACTATCGCGCGCTTTGGGCGCAACGCATCAACGCCGCCTGTCGCGCGCAAGGTATCACGTACAGCCGGTTCATTGCGGCGCTCAAGAAAGCCAACATTGCGCTCGACCGCAAGATTCTTTCCGATTTGGCGACCCATGACCCGAAGGCCTTCAGCGCCGTGCTCGCGGCGACGAAGTAATTAACGAACGATTGTGGCTGCGGATGAGATTCGGGCTACAGCTTCACCAGATCGCGCTTCCGTAGTGTGAACCGGCAAATCTTGTCGTAACCGCACGCGTGGGCGAGCGCGGCGGCCCTGCCGAAGCCCTGCCCGACATCCTGCGGCAGATGCGCGTCGCTGCCGAGGGTGATCGGAATGTTCAGGCGACGGGCGATCTTTAGAAACGCTTCGCTCGGGTAGATTTCTTTGCAGGGCTTGCGCAATCCGGCCGTGCTCACTTCAATCGCGACATCCGATTCGGCGACGGCGCGCAACGCGTCCTCATAGACCCCGGTGAAATCCGTCTTCGGGCGAAAGTTGAACTTTTTGGGCAAATCGGGGTGGGCGAGGGAGTCAAACAAGTGCGACCGCGCCGCCTGTGTCCACGCGTTGAAATACTCGCGCCAACGTCCTTCGACATCTTCGTTTTTCCAATCCTCGGCGCTACGATCGACGGGGAAGTCGCCGACGTAATGCACGCTGCCGAGAAAGTAATCCCACGGATGCATCGCGGCCAGTTCGCGAATCCAATCCTGGCGTCCGGGAATGAAATCGACTTCGAGGCCCAGTTTAATGGAAAGCAACGGCAACTTCTTTTGCGCGTCGCGCACCCAGCCGACGTACGTGTCGAGGTCGGAGAGTTTCATGGTCCAATCGGTGTCGCGATTGCCGAGCGGCGCGTGATCGGAACAACCGATTTCGTCGAGGCCGCGTTCGAGCGCGATCTTGGCGTAGTCGAGCGGGACGCCGGCGCCATCGGTCAATCGCGTATGCATGTGGTAGTCGATCAACATGGGCGAGAAGTGTAATGCTTCCATCGGCCGGCGCAAGGTTGGAAGTAGCCGCAAACAAATGTGCAAACTTTACTTGCCAGAACGTGTGTAGCCTGTTTATTATGACTGCGTGTCATTGAACGGGGGAACGGGCGAAGGAGTAAGGGGAACGATTCCTTCCAAGCGAAGTTCATGGATTTGTTTTTAGGAGGCCATAGTATGAAACTTGTCTACCGTTGTGCGTTGGCGATTGCCGTCAGCTTTCTTTTCGCTCCTGCTTCTCTTTTTGCATCCAGCCTGGCTATCGACAGTGCCTCGGATCCTGCCTATAACGGAGGCTGGACGACCGGAAGTAATGGCGGCGTCGGTTGGGGCAGCTCCTGGACGAATTACATCGGAAGTACAGTGTCTAACACCCCCAGCACGCATTTCATTGGTTCTTCCACGAACACCGGCGGCAATGGGGCAATCGATACCTCGGGCAAATCTTGGGGATTGCAGGGGAACGGGCAGGGTGTCTACGCCGAGCGTGGGTTTAACGGCCCGATGACCAATGGCCAGAGGTTTGTCATTTCGATGGACAACGGGTATGTGCCCAGCAACAGCAGCAACCCGGAAGTCGGGTTTTTCCTGAAGAACGACCTACAAGAAAACCGATTGCAGTTTATCCTGACCGGTGTGACCAACATCTACAACGATGGCGCCCTGACGGGGATCACGAACACCGACCAGGGGCTGAGAATTGTGGTCGAGATGGTGAACATTGACACTGCCAAGGTCTCCGTGACGACGCTGGCGGACGGGATCACACATGTTTTCAGCAACATTCTCATGAATGCGGGTGTCAGCAATGGCCACCATCAAGTCACGAATTTCGTGTTGGAAAACGTGAGCACCGGCGGCGGGTTGACGAATCAGGCGTTCTTCAATTCCATATACCTCCTACCCGACACCAACGATTCAAGCTTTTTCGCCGACCAGTCGCTGGGCATGGCCGCTTCGTCGAATCCGGCGCTCGTGAACAGCAACCTGACCTACACGATTACCGTGACCAATAAAGGACCGGCCGCGGCCACCGGCATGACGGTTACGGACGTGCCACCCAGCGGCGTGACGTTCGTGTCGGCCACCTCCGCGCAAGGCGCCTGCACGACGGACGCGTTCGGTCGAGTGGTTTGCAGTATCGGATCGCTTGCAAGTAACGGCGTGGCGTCGATCGCCCTCGTCGTCACGCCGCTCGCGACCGGCGTCATCACCAACACCGTTTCCGTCTCGGCGCTCAACGTCGATCCAAACCCGGGTGACAATGCGCTCACCAGCATCCTTTCCGTCGTCACCTCGTCGCAACTGTCGGTCACGCCCGCGAGTTTCCCCTTCGGGACGGTCGCAACCGGCACCACTCACCAGACCAGTTTTGTTGTGACCAACCTCGGTGGCACGACCCTGACGGGCTCCGCCACAGTCAGCACCGTGTCGTTTGCGGTTGCGTCGGGCAGTCCCTTCAGCGTGGCAGGCTTCGGCTCGACGAATGTGGGGGTCAGCTTCACGCCGTCGAGCACCGGCAGCTTCACGGACAAAGTGATTTTTGCGAGCAACGGCGGTGTGTCGACGAACACGGTGACCGGCGCGGGCGCGGTTGTTCCCGCAGCCAGTTTCGGTGCCGACCACACCAGCGGCCTGGTGCCGCTGATCGTGACGTTTACGGATACATCGACCGGCACCATTACGAACCGTTTCTGGGATTTCGGTGACAACGTAACGACGAACACGGTGAACCCGAGCATGGGGCACACCTACAACTCGACGGGCACGTATACGGTTGCGTTGATCGTCAGCGGTCCCCTCGGTGCCGACACCGATACGCAACCTGGTTACATCACGGTAACGAACATCCCGCCGCAGTTGACGGTTACGCCTGCCAGCCAGGATTTCGGTTTGTTGCCTGTCGGCCAGACCAGCACGCAGACGTTCTCCGTGATCAATGGTGGGGTGGACACCCTGAGCGGCACAGCGACGGTAAGCGGGGCGCAGTTCGCGCTCGTTGGCGGCAGCCCGTACAGTGTGCCGGGAGGCCAGACGGGGTTCGTGGCGGTCAGTTTTGGTCCGAACAGCGCTGGGTCATTTACGGGGAGCGTGGTTTTTGCGAGCAACGGCGGCGTGTCGACGAACGCGATAACGGGTTCGGCGGCCATCGCGCCCGTGGCGGGTTTCACCGCCAGCCCGACCAATGGCGCCGTGTCGCTGAATGTGAACTTTACGGACACCTCGACGGGTACGATCACGAACTACTTGTGGACGTTTGGCGACAGCGGTACGAGCACGTTGAGCAGCCCGACGCATACCTATACGAACGCGGGGACGTTCTCGGTAAGCTTGACCGTGGTCGGCCCGCTGGGATCATCGACGAACACGCAGTCCAACCTCATCACGGTGACGAACGCGCCGCCGGTGATCACGGTGACGAACGCGCCGCCGGTGGCGAGTTTCACGGCCAGCGTGACCAATGGAGCCGCGCCGCTGAATGTGACCTTCACGGACGCGTCAACAGGCACAATTACAAACCACTCGTGGACGTTTGGCGACGGTGGCACGAGCACGTCCAGCAGCCCGAGCCACACCTATACGAACGCGGGATTGTTCTCCGTCGCGCTCACAGTCTCCGGTCCCGGCGGGTCGTCGACAACGAATCGCGTGAACCTGATCACGGTGACGAACGCGCCGCCGGTGGCGAGTTTCACGGCCAGCGTGACCAATGGAGCCGCGCCGCTGAATGTGACCTTCACGGACGCGTCAACAGGCACAATTACAAACCACTCGTGGAC
>JBEKYJ010000100.1:0-14078 GCA_049511095.1 Verrucomicrobiia bacterium | reverse complement strand
GTCATGCTTGGCCATTCACTTGGCGAAATCACTGCGCTCGGCGCGAGCGGGGTGGTCACAGCGGAAGAGGCCGTGCTCATGGCCGCTAAACGCGGCGCGCTAATGGAAGCGGCGGCGGCGCAGGTGCGGGGCGGCATGCTGGCCGTGACCACGACGCACCGCGAGCAGGCGTTGCAGTTGGTGGATCGCCCGGATGCGGTTCTGGCCAACGACAACACGCCGCACCAATTCGTCTTGTCTGGTGACCTCGATGCGCTGGAGGACATCAGGCACCGGCTCACGCAGGGCGGACTTGGTCGCGCACAGTTGTTGCCGGTAGACGGACCGTGGCACAGCTCGTTCATGGCCGGGGCGCGCGACGCGTTTGCCCAATGGGCGACCTCGATCCACTTCCGGCCACCGTCCGTACCGTTGATTCCCAACGCGACCGGCACGCCGCAGACGGATCCGGCCCAGATCAAGCAATGCGTTACCGACACGCTGGCTGGTCCCGTTCGTTGGCGCACGTGCTTGGGATGTCTCCGGACGATGCAGCCCCGGCAACTGTTCGAAATCGGGCCGGGCCGGATTCTGGCCGGCTTGGCGCGCGTCAACGGGTTCGGCGACGGCGTGCGCGTGTTCTCCGTCAACAACTTGCGCGGTGTTGCGGCGGCTGTCGGCGCTTAGAACCCTGTTACCCATTATGGCCAGCGGTCGGCTTTAGCGTGCTCCCCATTTGAATATTTGGAGGAAATGTCGGTTGAGACAAAGCTTGACTGCATCCGCGTGCCTTATTAGCCTTGTCTAAACGGGGGGATCAGAATGATGAATGACAGTATCAAAACACTATTCCTGCGCGCCACTACGTGCATCGCCCTTACAGCCTTAATTTGCGGATGCGCTAGCACCACGGTTATTCGCTCAAAGCCTGAGGGTGCGACAGCGTACTTGGACAATATTCGCTTGGGACCGACACCACAAAAATACTCGGACACGGCAATCTTGGGAAGCACAAGACAGCTTCGACTGGAAAAAGTAGGCTACCTACCTCTTAACACGGTCATCCGTAAAGATGAGTTCAAGATCGGCCCTTGTATAGGTGGCTTTTGCCTGCCTGTTTTCTTCCTTTGGGTCGAGGGTTATCCAAGCGTTTACGAGTTTGAACTGGAACCTGCGGCAGTAAAGTAGGGACGCCGTGCAGGATTCGGTTGGCTCCATGAGCGCAAGAGAGAAGCGCCTCTGGTAAAGGCCCTTAGGACGACGGGGGCGGGAAATACCGGTCGAGTTTAGTGAACAGGTTCTTGTCGCCTTCGAGCACAATCTGCCGTTGGCGTATCGCTTCGGTCATGTTCAACTGCCGGGTGAACAGCGCCACCCACACGTCGGTGTTGCAGGTCACGCGCAAGTCCGGTCGCTCAGTCGGTACCGGTTTCAGCTCGCACTGGCCGTGGTTGACCGTCAGTTGGTAATGTCGCTGCTGGTCGGGGAAATCGAATTGCAGCACGGCGCGCAGCCGCGCGGTCGTCTTCGGATCGAGGGCGCGGGCCATTTCCCGCATCAAGATATCCGGGTCGCCGCCCACGCGTTCATGGAGCGTGTCGAGATTGGTGGTCTGTGCGCCGGTGGCGACGGCATGTTCCCAGTAAATGTTCGAGTAGGTGCAAAAATGTGTCTCGTCCGCCGACAACGGCAAGCCGGCTTCCTCCATCGTCTTGGGCGCGATCCGTCCGGTCGTGCCGGCTTCGCGCCCGGCCTTGAAGAATGCGGTCTCGACACGTTTCACAGTTTTTGGCTTCGAAAACTTGTACGGCAACAGATGCGATTCGGGCCGGGTCAACTGTCCGCCCAGTTCCATGCCCAACGTGTCAGCGATTAGGCGAAACGTCTGGTTGAGCGGCTCGTAGGTTTGCGGACTCCGCAATGCGCCGACCGCGATCGAAATGAACTTCTTGTCCCGCCAACGCTCCGGTTCGCGCAGCCGGTTGCGCAGGAACCCGAGGCCACTCGGCTCCAAGCCCTCCGCCGACAACGGGAACAGACGCTCGAAAAACGCCTTCAAGTAGCTGCTCATCGAGAAGAAGTACACCGGCGTGGCGCAGACGATCACATCCGCCGCCAACACCTGCGGCAGCAGGTCCCTCATGGCGTCGCTGTGCACACACTGGCCGGGCTGGACGAGCCAGCAGTGGAAACAACCCAGACACGGTTGCACCGATACGCTCGTCAGGTCCACGTCCGTCAACACCGCGCCCGTTTCGCGGACGCCCGTGGCAAACCGGTCGGTCAGGCGCTGGGTGAAGCCGTCCTTGCGGGGATTGCCGCGCAGCAGCAGCACGTTCACTTGCCGTCCTCCACTTGTGCCAGCGTGACGGTGCCGCTGGCAATCAGCCGTTTACCGACGAACGCCTCGGCGTTGAGCCGGGCCAGCTTGCCGAAGTCGCGTTCGCAGTGGGCCTTGATGACCAGCAACTCGCCCGGCACGGCCGGGCTGAGGAATTTCACGTTGACGGCGGCAAGGTGGAAGATTTTCCCTTCCGCGTCTTTCTGCCCGGTCGCGCGCAGGCTGAGCGCCAGAATCAAGCCGGCCGTCTGCGCCAATGCTTCGCTGACGAGCACGCCCGGCATGATTGCCTGACCGGGAAAGTGCCCGGCAAACTGTGGTTCGTCGGCGCGCAACAACCGTTCCGCCACGATGGACTTGAACGGCACGAGTTCCGTCACGCGATCCACAAACAAAAACGGCGGCCGATGCGGCAACGCTTTCAGCACCTCCGCCTGCTCAAACGGTCCGAGTCGTTCCATGGTCGCCTCCTGGGAGAACCTCCCAAAATGTTCCGCGATCGAGTTCCTTCAGTTCGCGCGCCATCCGCCAATACACCCGGTCGGCCAGCGCATCGGCCGAATCTTCCGGCTGCACGCGTTCCGGGTCAAGAACCCGGAGCCGGTACACGTTGCGCCCGCGCGGAAACAGGCTGCCCGGCACTTTCGCCATGAACGGGTGCGTTGAATGCGTGATCACCGTTACGACCGGCGCGCCGGTTTCCACAGCGATGCGAAACGCGACCGACTTGAACCGGCCCAGCCGGCCCGACCATGCACGCGTGCCTTCCGGAAACACCAACAGGCTGCGGCCGGCTGCGATCACCGCCCGGCACCGGGCCACCGCCGCCCGCACCGAAGATGGGGAATTGGGATCAAGTTGGATGCAATCGAAGTGCGGCGCAAGCAGGCGCGGCACGAACCAGCGGATGTAATTCGATTTTACGATGACTCCCACAGGCGGCAACAGTCCCAGCAAGAGCGGCCCGTCCATGAACCCGCGATGATTGGCCACGTAGATTGCCGGGCCGGCCGGCAACGCGTTTGGACGAGGCAGTTCGGCGATCCGGTAAATCCCGAGAGCCGGCAACCAGACCCGGCCGAGAAACGCCATGTAGCCGCGCAGCAAAGAATGCACCACCCGGCACTTCACTCGCGGCAGCGGAGTCAGCACGATGAATAGCGGCGCGGCCAGCAGACCGAACAGCGAGGTCGTGCCAAAGTATGTGATGTAGCCGATCAGAAACCGGACGACAACGACCGGATAGAATGGATTACTCTCGGTGTTCATCGTGTCGCCGCCCGGAGCAGTTCTTCGATCTTCTTGCGTTCACCACCCAGCGCCGGCTGTCGGGCTTGTGCGTCCCGCAACGCCTGAACAGCCGCGGCCTTGTCGCCCTGCGCCAGCAGCGCTTCGCCCAGCAGCCAAGCGTGCTTGTAGTAGCCGGGGTTCAACTCCTCCGCCTTTCGCGCCGACCGTATGGCGGTGGCGGAGTCCTTTCGTTTCAACGCCGTCCAACCGACTGCCAGTTCCTGCTGCGATTGCCGGTACCGCTCGTACTCGCCGGAGATGAGCAGCGGATCGGGCTTGATCGTCTGATCCGGCAACTCGCGACTGAACTCGTTCACATCGAACGCCACGAACTTGCCAAGTTGATGCGGCGGCGAGGCCGCCCAGAAAATTCCAGCGCTCAAATCCATCACGACCGAATGGGTCGCGATGAGCGGGTTCAATGACCCGCGCTGGCCGTTACCGGCAAACACGCCACCGGGCAACCGCCGGTCGCGCAGGATTGCCACCGCCTGGGCCGCATCAAGTTGGCCGGCGGCGGCCCGCAGCAATTCCTCCATTCGCGCGGCCCGGCTCAACGAAGTGTCCACCTGCAGATACTTGAGGTTGATCGGGACGTCCTTGAGCGCCGCCGTGAGATAGTGGTTCGCCTGGACCATGAAATGGGTGGCCGGCGCCGGTTGAATTGCGGTCTGCGTCGGCGTCTTTTCCACGATGATGAACCGGTCATCGCGCCGGCTGCCGACGAGAAACAACGCCGAGACGAACACCTCGCTCCGGCGGATGATCGCCGTCGCTTCCTCCAGAGTGCGCGCGTATTGGAGAACTTCGCGTGCGACCAGGCACGTCGGCGTGCGCGCGTACGCCGGCAGATCGGAGGGCGCGCCGTTGACGCTGATGCTAACACCCTCGCGGTTCATCCCTGACACGGCTCCGGCCATCCCCGGCCACGCCAGCGAGACAAATGGAATCCCCTTGTCCGGCTCGGATAATATCAACACCCGGTCTTCATCGAAAACCGGGGCGGCTTCCCAATCGAAGTTGCGTCCGCACAACAGATGGCCGCCGACAGTTGCATCGCCCCACGCGGCGAAGCCGGTGCAACCACGCAACAATGGGTGGTTCATCAGCATGTATGAGATGTCCTGTGCGGCGTGATAGCTCAGAACCCGGTGATAATACGGACCGTCTTGCGGCCGCACATCCGGGCAACCATACGTCATTCCCAGAATCTCCATTCGGATTTCCGGCGCAACGTACCGGGGTAGGTATCGGGTCTGGAAGACCACCGACGCTTTTACCGCCATTTGCTGCCACCAATGCGGAATCATGGTGTTCATTAAGTCCACCACCACCTGTTCCTGCCGGTGGACAAGCTTCTCCGTCAACTTCCCGTTGGCAAATCCGCGCTCGAAGGGCGTGCCGGTCAAGTACAGCACTCGCAATCCCTCGCGCTGGCCAAACCAGTTCTTGCCGAGATAAACACGGTCGCCGCGCGCCTCGACCGCCAGATTGGTGATGGACACGTCCGACGGCAACGGCGGTGGCTGGGTAATGCAGCTTCCCAAGTACACGAACGCGGCAATCCCCGCCACTAACGCGATGGCAGCCAACCATGCCGCCAGACGTGTCACCCGTTGCCGTAGCGTGCGCTTCTGTTTCATCGCCCGACCGTCCGCAGTTCCAATTCAAACGACGATCCACGAACCCGAAACCCGCCCGGCATTCCCGTCGCGTGCAGCAACCTCTGCCAGCCTTGGCTAACTTCCGCCTCCTGCCACTGCCCGCCGTCTGCGCTGAACACATACAACCATCGCGTCCCGTCCGCCGCCTCCCGCCACAACACCGGCCGCCCATCCGCGCCACGGCCAAACCGCAGCTCCGCCTCGTCCGCCGCAAACAACAGCCGCGCCGTCCCTGCCACGCACTCACGCGCCCACGACTCATGGAAGCTCGGCGCGGTCTTCACCACCTCCGTCGTCCCGTCCGGCCGTGCCCGCAGCTCCGCGATCACGCCCATGGGCGCCAACAGCGCCATTCGCAGCCCGCCGTCCGCCGCGATTTGCAGCATCCCGTCGCACGAGAACTGCCGTCCCGCCGCGTTCACGATGGCCCGCTGCGTCAAGCGCACGCCGCGCGGGCACATCGCCCGCAACGCCGCCCGCGCCCGTTGCTCCACCACCGGATCCGTGCTCGGCAACGGTGGCTTGATCGCCGCGCATCCGGCCCACAACAACGCCGCCAACAAGCTAACGGCCCGCATCGCGCACCGCCTTCCGCACCGTTTCCACCACCACCGGTGCCTGCAAATCAAACGTTCCGGCTGGCAACGGCTGGTTTGCCACTTGGTTCGTGAACTGGATGCTCGTCCAATCCCCGTCCGGCTGCCGCAGCGTCACCTGCCGCGCGCCGGCCGCGAGGTCATCACCGAACCGCAACTCAAATGCCGCGATGAACTGGCTGGCTTGTTTCTGTTTCGGTTTCAACGTCAGCACCGTCCCGTTCTCGGCGCGCACCGAGAACTCGTAGTCCTGCGGCTGCTCGACGTACCGGCCCTCAAGAAACATCGCCATCCCGCCCACGAAATTCGGGATGGACTTCATATAACTCAAATCGAGCCGCTTCCATTTCCCGTCGGTCTGCTCGAACTGCGCCGCGTTGCTGCCGGTGCAGACCAGGATGGACCGGTACGGCTTCGTCACCTCCCACCGGATCGAGTTCGGCTTCTGGAAAACCAGAAAACCCTCCGTCCGCAACGGCTCCTCGAACAGCGCCAGGTGCCGTTCCTGCGCGAACTCCACAAACAACGTCTCCGCCTTCGCCGTCGTCCGTCCCAGCCGTTTCAGGAACACCGCCACCTCGTTCGTCTGCGCCCCGGCCGAGCCGGCCACCAGCATCAGGAATACCAAAACAATTCTCATTTGGTCTCCATCAATTCATCGAGCCGTTCCGCCCGGTAACCCTGCCGGTCCAATTCGTCGAGCAACAATTCCACCGCCGGCACCACAACGCAATTCGTCACTCCGCCATCATGCAACACGATGATCGCCCCCGGCCGCAACCGCCGGGTGATTCGCCCCGCGATCTTTATCGGCGCGCTCTGCCGCGTATCCAACCCGCGCACCGTCCACCCCACCACGGTCAGCCCCAGCTCCGTCGCCACGCGGAACACCCGCAGATTCGTCAGCCCCATCGGCGGACGAAACAACTTCGGCCGCTCACCGGTCACCCGTGCGATAGCCTCTTGCGCCCGCGCCAAGTCTTCCCGCAGCCGCCGCGCCGTGAAAACATTCGTACCGTGGCTGTGCGCGAATGAATGGTTCGCCATCAAGTGTCCCTCGGCCATGATCCGCCGCGCCACGTCGGGATGCTCCTCCACGCGCTGGCCGGTACAGAAGAACGTCGCCTGCACGCCGCGCTGCTTCAGCAAATCCAACAAGACCGGCGTCACCATCGGGTCCGGCCCGTCGTCGAACGTCAGCGCCACCGCCTTCCGCCCCGTCCGCACCCGGCACAAGCTCGCCCCGAAAAACTGCAACTGCGGAAACGTCACCCCTAGCGCCACCACTGGCACGTACCCTCCCACCACCAGCCACCACTGCGGCACCACGACACACAGCACTACTGCCAGCGCCGTCACCAGATGAAACCGGCTTAACGTTCCACGACGCATAAGCCTTTCACCCCGTTCACGCCGACCGTATACACCGCCGCCCGCTCGTTCTTGCCGAGCAACCGCAGCGCCGCCGCAAATCCAAACGCCGACGCCGCGTAATGTTCGCCGCACGATTGCTTGTACAACTCCACCGGAATCGTCCGCCCCGTCAACCGTCCGAGCGTCTCCGCCACGACCGCGCCCCGTTCATCCGTCACCAACACATCCAGTTCCGCGCCCGCCAACGCCTCCGCCATCCACTGTGCCTCCGCTTCAATGTTGCCGGTGTACCGTCCCAACCAGACAGACTTAAGATAGCCTAACGGTTTCTCCATTGTGGGCGTGGCAGCCAACGCCACCACTACCGCCCCTTCGCCCGTCCTTCCCGGCAACTGCCACCGCTCGTGCGCGGCCACCGCGTACCGGTTCAACTCATCTGCCGCACCTGCCAGCGCCAGCGTCGCCGTGCCGGCCCGCAATTCCTGCGCCGCATGCCACAACGCCGCCTCAAACGAAATCTCATGGCAGGTCGGCGTGGAGTTCAGTCCCTTCAACCCGAACTCAATCGCCACCTGCGCCGCCAGCGCGTTGTGCACCGAGTTCGTGAACTGCTGTGGCTGCGGCTCTACCTCGTCCTTCAGAATCATGTTCTCCACGAACGCCGTCGCCTCGTTCAACGAACCCAGCCCCGTCCCGATGGCCACACACGTCCGCCCCGCATCGAATTGCGCTGGCAGACATCGCTTCGCCGCCACGAGCGTCATCTGCTGCAACCGGCTCAACCGCCGCCGCCGCGCCGCCGACAGTTCCTTCTCCGCACCAAACTCGCCGCACGCCGGCCCCACCACGCCCACGCCGACAATCGCCAGCTTCCCATTGCAGGGCAGCCGCTCCGGCTGCCGCCGGTCCACCGACGGCAAGCGGGACGCTGGCCCTACAACACTTGTCTCGGGAGTGGAAAACACCAGCGCCACGTTGTTCCCGCCGAACCCAAACGAATTGCTCAACACATGCCGTAGCGCGCTCGCCCGGCATTCCCGTACCGGCGCGATACCGATCTCCGGGTCAGGCTCGCCGAATCCCGGACTCGGCGGCAACGCCTGATGCTCCAACGCCAGCACGCACACCGCCGCGTTGATCGCGCCGCTCGCCCCGAGCGTGTGACCAAACAATCGTTTCATCGAAGACACCGGCGGCACCGTGTCGCCGAGAAGCTGCCGCAACGCCCGGCCTTCCATCAAATCATTGTCGCGCGTGCCGGTCCCGTGCGCGCTCACGTAACCGATCTCCGACGGCGACACCCCGGCGCGCGCCAACGCCTGCACCATCGCCGCGAACGCGCCCGCGCCATCTGGTTGCGGCGCCGTCGCGTGATAGGCGTCACAACTCGCGCCCCAGCCGGTCAGTTCCGCCAACACCGTCGCCCCGCGCGCCCGCGCCGTCTCCTCTGCCTCCAGCACCAGCACCGCCGCGCCCTCGCCGAGACTGATCCCGGCTCGCCCGGCGTCGAACGGCCGGCAACCTTGCGGGTCGAGCAACAGCAACGAACCAAACCCGTTCAACGTCAGCCGGCACAGCGAATCGCACCCGCCGGCCAACACCACGTCCGTCTCGCCGTTGGCAATCAACTCCCCGGCCGCGCTGATGGCCAGCGCGCTGCCCGAACACGCCGTCGAGAACGTCAGCACCGGCCCGGTCACGCCGAGTTGCTGGGCAATCAGGTCCGCCGAGGCAGCGCATTCGTGGAACCGCAGCACGCCGTAGCGGGCGTGTTCATGCCGGAGCGAATCGCGCACAAATTTCTCCGAGCCGAGCATCCCGCCGACCGTCGCGCCCAGCACGACGCCGATCCGGCCAGCCGACACGCCGGTAAGTCCCGCGCTCTCCACCGCCTCGCGCGCGGCGATCCATGCGAGCTTGTCGGAGCGCGACCCGCGTACCTTACCGGCGAGACGGTCCACGTTTTCAGTCACTTCGCCGACGGGCATACCGGCGTAACGGGTGGAGGAAAACAACGAGAGCGGTCGCAAACCATCAGCACCGTGTCGGACAGAATCCCACACCGCCGCCGCGCCCGTGCCGCACGCGCCGATGATGCCCCGGCCGGTCACGACAATGCGGCGGCTGGTCATTTCTTGTGTTGTTCCACGACAAACGCCGCCAACGAACGCACCGAGGCGAACGCGGCGCGCGCCACCGTCTGCTCTTTGATGACGATGCGGTAGTCGCGCTCGAGCATCACGACGAGTTCGAGCGCGTCAATCGAGTCCAGCCCCAGCCCCGCGCCAAACAGCGGCTCGTCGTCCTTGATGTCGGCGGGTTTGACTTCCTGCAGGTTCAACGCGGCGACGATTTTCTGTTTCAGTTCGGTCATCAATTCTTGCATCGTGTGTTCTCCAGCTTGGGGCAATGTCTGCGCATCCTAGCAATTGCGAGCAGCCTGAGCAATACCGGATACGACGGATTTTGTGCCTTGAGCCAAGCAGGCGGCGGTGATAAACATTCGTTCATTCGAAGGCGCAAGCCTTCATTGCGGGGGTCAGAATGATCAAACATTATGTCTGCATAGTTGCCGTAGTGGTTGCGCTTGCGGGATGCTCCACAGTGCCGCCAATTGAATATGTAAAGACGCCAACATATCAATACCCAATTTCTGGTTTTCCGATTCCTCTCGAAGAACCAACGCCGACTGAAAGAGATGGCTTGTTGTTACGGTACAAACCTGTTTACGGGAAAGTCCTCACTTATGAAGGGCATCAAATAAATCATGGTACCGAATCCGGGAAGACCGACAAATGGCGTTCTGACTATCCAACCAAGCATCAGCTGAGGTTCGCTTCGGGCTCTGAAAACGATTTATTTCAAGTCGAGTCTATATTCACCTGCACTTTTTGGAGCGGTTCTTCATGGCAAACAACAAGCGTTTCTACAGACCGATATACCATGGATGTGCGGGGACGAATTCCACCCCACTCTAACGAACGAAAGGTTCAGGTTCAGGGTGTTCGCATCATCGACGAGTACAGCAATGGTCCAGATCTACCTGAAGAACCGGTAAGGATCGGCGATTTTTGGGATCAACAGTCTGAGCAAAACACCACTCAGTTGTTCGCAAGGAAATTTGCACGGAAAGACGATTACACTCACACTAGAGCCACAGTAAAATGGCGCTTATCAGGATTTGCGTCTGTGCGCGGCCACCGGTGCGCCGTACTTGAGGCCATAGCGGAAGCGACTGGGACAAAAGAAAGGATTGTTAAGTACTTTGACTACTCCTTGGGCTTGGAGGTCGAAACTGTCACCTTCTGTTATAGTTCGTCACCAGATATTGATTGGAATGTGGAAAGCCAAACGATCAGCTCCCTCACAGAGTAAATACGGCGAAGAATGCACAATCAGGGCAATCCCATTTGGAGCCGTACGAATCATGTAAAATCTGCCTGCGCTCTTTTGACTGGCTTCCTCTTGCTGATAGTAGATGCTTCTAATCGCTTGTGCTACGGAGAAAGCTCTTCCGGTGTTCTGAAATCCTACTCTGTCTCCGACAATCGGTCGGTGTTTTCTTTTGCAGATCTCCAACAACAACCCAAGACCAATGCGCAAGCGAACGTAATTTACAGTGTCAGAATCGGATGCTTACCTGTGGAAAATCCATTTTATACAGTAGAAGACCCTTTCTTCCACGACAAGATGGATTGTAGCGGATACTCGGTTGATTTATGCGATAAACTCAAGGAGAAGTTCATCTCACAAAGGCTTTTCCCCGCCACGATTGAACTGCCCTCAGCCGCATACCAGTTTGCGCAAAGAAGACTGTTTCAGGAGATTTGCCGGAAATGGGGCGTCGATTTGGTGTTAACAGGTGTGGTGACGAACCAGAGCGGAACATTGAGGCTAACAATCCACACAAGCGATGGAACGGAGTTAGTGAGCGAAGATTTCAGCGATTGTTGGAAGGTCGAAGCGCTTTGTGATCGAATCATCACTGCCTTGAGTAACGAACCGAAGCTGGTGAAATACTGCGCTGTAGAGCCAGATGGTACACACCCCGAGATCTCTGTGAGTCAACCGCCGGTGGCGACAGCCAGAGTCAAACTCCGTTGTGGATTTCGGGAATCCAAAGGAATGTGGGACTCTGCGCCCACTGCATCGTCCCCCGCTCTGCTTCCTCTGCAAGTTTTCTCCTTTGTTTATCAAACAACTGCTGCAGGTCCTGACGCTAAAGGCGAATTGGTTGTCTTCATTGACGGCAAGAACGTCGGAGGGCGCATTGCGCCAGTCGAGGTGGGTTCCTCGCGCCGCCGATATGATTGGACTAACGAAATAGCGGTCAGGCCGGGCAAACATCGCTTGCTCATTGGCGGACTTGAAAAGGGGTCCGCCAGTACTCGGAATTCAAACACGTACTACACCGACTTCACAATAGCGGAGGAAGAGACAAAGGCTATTTTCTTCAGTCCATCCGAAGACAAGACATCTTGGTCAATTTCTGTCGAGTCGGAAGCAGAAACACCTCGAAAATAAGGAGCCGCTCAGTCTTCTGTTCGTCGCGTTTCACACATCCGCCGGCATAGCGCGACAAGCGATTCTCCTTTTTGCACTTCATCTTCACGGCTCCCATATTCAAAGCAGCATGTGCCAGCCCGCGCCGCTGCATCGCCGGTCGCATCGGCATACACACATAGACAACTCTTCACCTCGCCGGTCTGTAACCACGACTGCGCCTGTTCGAGAGCCTGCCGCCCGTCGCCGTTCACGCCCATCAGACACAGCACCGGCCCGCGCAATTTGTGGCGGATGCAAATCTCGCCGATCGCCGTGCTCGGCAACGTGTAGGTGAACACGCTCGGGCTGAGCGTCCGCAGGAATTGCCGGTCCGCCACAATGGAACCGCCGTTGGTTTCCAGGCACACGCCGACCTCGTCCTTGTCGGCAAACTCCACGCCCAACAGTTCCACCGCCATCAACCCCAGACGGCTCAGCCCATCCATCCGCCCGAACCGCGGACACGACGCGCTGAATAACGCCGCCCACGCTCCATCAGGCACTTCGCCACGCTGGAGCACCTCCGCCAGCCCGGCCGGCCACGGCTGCAAGCCGGTGCGACTATTCCCAAAGCCTTCCGGACCGATGTAGGAGGCGATCATCATGGTTGTGAACGCAGCACCAACGCCGCGTTGGTGCCGCCGAAACCGGCGTTGATCTTCACGATAGTCCGCAGCGTCGCACCACGGCGCGGCGCCAGTTGAATGGAAGCCGGTATGTCCGCGCCGGCGACGCGCAGCCGGGGCGTGCCGGGCGCGATACCGGCGCGCACGGCAAGGACGCACAGGATTGTTTCGAGCACGCCGGCCGCGCCGAGCGTATGGCCAAAGAGACCCTTCGAGGAACTGAACGGTGGAATGTTGTCGCCGAAGACGAGACGGAGGGCGAGTGCTTCCATCGAATCGTTGTAGAGCGTGCCGGTGCCGTGGGCGTGAACGAAATCAGCCTCGCCGGGCTGGACACCGGCCTTCTTCAGCGCGCGTTGCATCGCCAACGCAAGGCCCGAGCCGTCACGGGACGGCCCGGTCAGGTGGTTCGCGTCGTTGCTGCTGCCCCAGCCCGCGACGGTCATACCGGAACCACGCACCAGCAGGACCGCGGCGGCACCTTCGCCGAGGCTCAGGCCGGTGCGGTCTTTGTCGAAGGGGCGGCAACCGTCAGGATCGAGCGATTTCAACGCGGTGAAACCGGCCAGCACGAAATGCGACAGCAGGTCCACGCCGGCAACGATGACGGCGTCGGCTTCGGCGCGCTGGAGCATCTCGGCAGCGGTCTGGATGGCGAGCAGCCCGGAGACGCAGGCGACGGAGATGCAGCGGACGGGGCCGCGCATGTTGTTGGCGGCGGCGAGGTCGGCGGCGAGTTGGCCGGGTAGGAGGTGACGGCGCGCGGCGTCGGAGCACGGCTGGCCGGCGTGGAGGCGTTCGAGGGCGGTAATGTCGGCCTTGGTGGTGGAGAGGACGAGGCCGACGCGGCCGGTGGCGTGGGGGCGGAGTTGTCGGATGACGCGGTGGGCGAGCAGGAACGCGGGAGCGTCGGCGCGGGCTGGATCGTCGCGTCGGAGTTCATCCCAGAGCGCGTCGGGAACGGCGCTGACGACGTCAGTCTGGTAGTTGTTCCCGGCAAAACGGGCGCAGGAGCGCAGGGCAGTGGCGTTGTCGGCAAGGGCGCGTTCGAGTGGCGCGAGACCGTCGCCGAGCGCAGTGACGGCGGCGCAGGCGGTGATGGTTACCGTCGAATCCACTGGTTTTCCCATTGCCGGTACAGTTCCTGAACGACCGGCGGCGGGGCTAATAGCATTTCGCCGTCGGGCGTGGTGAAGACTTGGACGGTGCCGCCGGTGGCGAGCTGGATGTCGCCGCGGAACACGTCGTAGCCGAACTCGATCTTGGCGCTGGCGGATTGGTAGAGGCGTGCGGTCACACGAAGTGTGTCGTCGAGCCGGGCGGGCAGTTTGTAATCGATCCAGAGGTTGACGACGGGGACGGCGATGTTGTGCTGGAGGAAGACGGGGTAATCAATGCCGTACCGGCGGCCAAACGCGCGGCGCGCTTCCTCGAAATAACCGGCGTAGTGGCCGTGCCAGACGATGTGGAGCGCATCCACTTCGTTGAAGCGGACCCGCAATGTAACGGCTTCTTCGAGGTACGGCCGGTCGGTGTTACGCAGTGTTCTCATCCCAAAACGGATAGAAATTGTACCACTGGAACGGGTATTGTTTCAGCACGGATGTGAGATGGTCGGCGTAAGCCCGCACACAGTCTTGCAGGATTGTTTCCTGATCGGCAC
>JBEKYJ010000099.1:0-14264 GCA_049511095.1 Verrucomicrobiia bacterium | reverse complement strand
GTCCCATCCTGCGTGAGATAAAAGTGCAGGGTGACTGTTCCCGCCCGGTCAGACATGCCGAAGTGGACGATCAAATCGTCCCAACGGCTTTGCACGGTCTTGAATATCTTATTGTCGTATGCGGCAAACGGGCTTTCGTCGACGTTGAACGCCGCAGCGCCCGTGCGTGAGACACCCATGGCGCTGAGGTGGGCCTTGCGGGCGATGATCTCGCGGCCCGGTGCGCCCGGGACGCTGGCAACCGGGCGCGGCGCCAACTGATGCTCTGCTGCTTTCTTTGGGTCGTAGTTGAGTTGTTTCTGCAGTTCCGCTGGCAGCTTATCCAAGGGAACGGTCACAGCCCCTGTTTGGTGGATTATGGACACCGTTGTTGGGGTGACAGTCTTGAGGGTTACGTTGGAGTACGTGACGCCATCGACCGCGAGAATCAGATTCGATTGATCAGCCCGGACGGGAAGGGCAAGAAGCCAGCAGAGCATCATTTCGAGAAGCGCTGTCTTCATAAGAAATCCCCTTTGAGGCTCGACGGGGCGAATTGTAGCAGAAGAGGCACGGTCACGACAAGGCGGTTGGGTCAAGGTCGGAAGACGAGTTGGAGGATTCTGGATAGCGCTATCCAGAAGAGCCGGACCGGCTGGGACGGAGAGAGAAGTGCCAAGTGTCAAGAGTTGAGCCCGGAGACGTCAGTGTGTGGGCCGGGCGATGCCCGGCCAACCGGGCACTTGATAGAACTCCTTAAGGTCCAACTCAGGGACTTTGCCGAGCAACTCGCGGAGTAGGTAGCGATGTTCCGATCCGGCCAAAACGACCAGACGGTTCCCCGCGAAGGTGCGGGCGATGTCCTGGATATTGCGAGCCATGATTCGATTGCGTTCCTGCCAGTAGTCGTCCATGAAGAGATACTCGTCCGCCACTTCGCGTTCGCCCGATTCGGCGAGGAGCTTCGGAAGAATGCCATAAAGCATCCCGTGTTTGGTGGCGATGGCCATATCATACTCCGGTGAGTTGATAATTTCGGGACGGCCGCTGAGATTGAGACGGGATTGACTCGACCACGCGTCCTGTGCAAGACGGGCCGCACGAGCTGGGATCGAGTTGGAGTTTTTCTTTTTTTGAGCTTCCATCCAGTCCTTGAGGTGGGCAGTGGCGGCCTGCTCGCGCGGGAAATAGCGGGTGTTCCGGTAAAATTCGTTGCGGCCTTCGCGGTCGTAGGAGAAGATTTTCACGTCCAGGGCATCGGCCGCCTGGTTTGCGACCATGAGTTCATTGGACGACAGAGAGTTGACGACGCGACCGTTCTGAATCGTAGGCCATCCGTTGATTTCCGGGGGCAGTTCAACCAAGATCGCCGACGGCTTGAGGGTGAGGATGAGGTTTCGAAGAGTGTCGAACGAGTAATTCTTGTTCGTCCGGTGAGCGTCATGGAGGGTACCGATTATCACCACCTGAGTGGGCGCGGGCGGTATCGCGGTCACATTGGTCTGTGGCCGAGCGGTGAGGGAACCAATCGCCAAAAGGGCAGACGCGGCAAAGATTGTCTTCGCGAGGCGCATGTTAGTCACTCCTGAAAGACGCGTTGATGACGTGCGAGAATGGGCCGCACTCACGGCGGCAGGGTAAGACTGGGGTGTTGGGTGTGTCAATCTGGATTGCGGCGGGGAGGGGATTCCGGCGAGTCGGACAGGTTGGACGAGTCTGACTTTTCGGACGGGGCGGACGGAGAGGAGTGGGCGGGAAGCGTGTGGGTTCGGAGCGGCCTGCGAAGAGCGGCGGTAGGAGGGGTGGTCAGCGGATTCTGTAGGTGGCGTGGCGTTCGCGGACCCGACTTCGCCCTTCGGGCTTCGACGGGCAGGCGTGAAAGCCGATAGTGCGGTTGGGGGGATGGGCGGGCGCGGTGTGAGGAGTCGGCGCGCTCGAAAATAGGACAGATGGGACCGATGGGACGTATAGGACGAGTAGGACGGGGAATAATGGGCTCGGAGAGCGCACGCTACACCCGCCGTCGCCACGGCTATGGCGGGCGGGCCGGCGGAGGCTACGCCGACTCAGCTTGCGGGTGGGGAGGGGTGCTGTTAGGATGCCAGCGCGAGTGATGAATGGATTTCAATATCGACGGGGTGAACTGTTTTGCGAAGGCGTCGCGTTGCGGCGGCTGGCGAAAGAGTTTGGGACGCCGTTGTATGTGTACAGTCAGGGGCATGTGGTGGGGCAATATGAGAGTCTCGATCGCGCGTTGGCGGGGTTGGATCATTTGATTTGTTGTTCGGTGAAAGCGAACGGGAACTTGGGGTTGGTGCGGGCGATGGCGAATGCGGGGGCGGGGTTCGATGTCGTGAGCGGGGGTGAATTGTATCGGGTGGTGCGGGCGGGGGGTGATCCGCGGCGGTGCGTGTTCGCGGGGGTGGGGAAGACGCGGGAGGAGATCGAGTACGCGTTGAAGCTGGGGATTTATTCATTCAATGTGGAGAGCGAGCCGGAGTTGCGGCGGATCGGGCAGGTGGCGCGGGGGATGGGGCGGCGGGCGCCGATTGCGATTCGGGTGAATCCGGGTGTGGATCCGGATACGCATCATTATATTTCGACGGGCAGACACGGGAGCAAGTTCGGGATTTCGATCCGGCATGCGCTGGAGGTGTATCGGGAGGCGGCGGGGTTGGAGGGGGTCGAGATTCGCGGGGTGCAGATGCATATCGGGTCGCAGATCACGAAGATGGGGCCGTTTGTGCTGGCGATCCGGAAGATGACGCCGTTGGTGGAACGGGTGCGGGAGCTGGCGCCGGGGTCGCTGGAGTTTTTCGACGTGGGCGGCGGGTTGGGGATTCGGTACCGGAACGAGCGACCGCCGACCGCGGCGGAGTTTGCGCGGGCGGTGGTGCCGCGGTTGCGGGGGCTGGGGCTGAGGATTTTGTTTGAGCCCGGGCGATTTATTGTCGGGAATGGGGGCGTGTTGTTGACGCGGGTGGCGCACGTGAAGCTGACGCCGGTGAAACGGTTTGTGATTGTGGATGCGGCGATGAATGATTTGATACGGCCGGCGTTGTACGGGAGTTATCATGAGATCGCGCCGGTGGTGCGGAGGGGGAATGGACGGAGGGTCACGGCGGATGTGGTGGGGCCGGTGTGCGAGTCGGGTGATTTTTTTGCGGAGGGGCGAAGGATGGCGGCGGTGGAGGAGGGGGAGTTGTTGGCGGTGATGAGCGCGGGGGCGTACGGGATGGCGATGGCGTCGAATTATAATGCGCGGCCGAGGCCGGCGGAGGTGTTGGTGAACGGCGGGCGGTATGAAGTGGTGCGGCGGCGGGAGACGGTGAAAGATCTGGTGGCGGGGGAGACGGTGCCGCCGTGGCTGATGTGAGGCGGGTTACTCGAGGAGTTCCTTGAGGCAGGCGATGAGATGCTGGATGGGGAAGGGTTTGACGAGATACTTTGAGTCAGTCTGAGTCAGGAAGAGGTTGATCTTCGGCTCCGCCGCGAAGCCGGTGATGAAGATGAAACGGTCGGCGAGGATGGGGCGCAGTTCGCGCGCTTGGACGTAGAACTCGTCGCCGCGCAGCTTGGGCATCATCACGTCGCAAACGACCGCGTCGTACTCGTTGGCTTTCACTTTCAGGAGCGCTTCCTCACCATCGTTGGCGACGTCGACGAGGAAGTTTTCGTCGGCGAGAATCCATTGCAGGGCCGAGGCCAACTGCTTGTCGTCGTCGACGAGCAGCAGGGCCTTGAATTCGATGGCGTCGGAGGGTCGTACGGCCAAGTCGGGTTGTTGCTTGAAATCCATAGGTTGGCACGTGAAAGAGCAACTGAAATGCCAACCACGCATCTGAACCTTGCAGAACTGGTTCAAGTGGAGCATATAAGGGGTTATGCAGCTTAAATTTGTCAAAATGAGCGGGGCGGGGAACGATTTTGTCGTGGCTGACAATCGCGACGGCCAATTTCGACCAGAACCCGCAATCGTGACGCGCATTTGCGACCGCCGCTTTGGGGTGGGTGCGGACGGGCTATTATTGGTCGAACCGTCAAAGGCGGCCGATTTCTTCATGCGCTACTACAACGCTGACGGTAGCGAGGCGGAAATGTGCGGCAACGGCGCACGATGTATCGCGCGTTTCTACAGCGAGCGGTGTGACCCGGCAAAGCGTGAACTCCGATTTGAGACCCGCGCGGGACTCATCCAAGCCACGGTCAACGGTAAACACGTGTGTGTGAAAATGAGCGAACCGCATGATCTGCGGCTTCGACAAACCATTCAGCTCAAAGGCGGATCGCGCGAGTATCATTTCATCAACACCGGCGTCCCGCACGCCGTATTCTTCACCGACAATGCCGACCGGGAGATGGTCCAGGTCGCCGGCGCCGAGGTGCGCCACCATGAAGACTTCGCTCCGCGCGGGACGAACGTCGACTGGGTGCAGTTAGCCGGGGGCAGCGGAATTCGAGTGCGCACCTACGAACGCGGCGTGGAAGCCGAGACGCTCGCTTGCGGCACGGGCGTGGTCGCCTCAGGCATCATTGCGCATCTGGTGCAGGGCGTGCCGCTGCCGATCAACGTGACGGTACAAAGCGGGCGCGTTTTGGAAGTCAATTTCTCACGCGACGGAGATCGGTGGCGCGAGGTAATGCTCGCGGGGCCAGCCGAATACGTGTTTGAAGGAACGCTGCTTGAACGCGATTGATTTCGCTTCAACTCCGGCGTTGACAAGAACAGGACGTTTTCTATACTGCGCAGTGAAGTCTTTGGAAGTGCAACCCCCGTTCCGAAGCTCTCGGGAGGGCGTATTGCCATACCGGACTTAACGAAGAAAGGTGAATTGAGGAGAAGCATATGGCATCTGGCAAAGTGAAGTGGTTCGATACGAAAAAGGGTTTTGGGTTCATTCAACAAGAAGGTGGTGCGGATGTGTTCGTGCATTACTCGAGCATCTCCGGCAACGGCTTCAAGAACTTGGAGGAAGGACAAACCGTGGAGTTTGAATTGATCGATTCCCCCAAGGGTCCGAAGGCGTCCAACGTCGTCGCGAAATAAGCAAAATTCCCGTAACCATGGACCCCTGGCAACGCACGTTGCCGGGGGTTCTTCTTTTCTCCAGGCGCGGGCCGGCACCGGCTACGTCTCGCCGGGCTTGGGGAAATCGGGCGCGACCTCACCCTTCTTCAAGCGACGAAACGCGTCTGGTTGCTCACGTTTCGTCACTCGGTATTCTCGAACGCCGGGGGAATCGCAGCCGAGCAGGAGGGCGTGAGCCTTGTAGACCCGGGGCCGCCCGATGACGCGCACCGCATTCACCCGAGGCTCCTGCGGACGCTTGTCCAGTACAACAAAGCTCAGGGGCAGACTGCGAAGATCCACGCCGGCAAGCCTGGCGAACCGCGCCCAATTGCCGTCCATGAACACCTCTGGCGGGGACGGCGCGAAATGGTGACACCAGTGCCGTTCGTTTTCTGGCGTCAGCATCCCACAGGCGGCCTGATGCGTGCAGGGCGAGACGACCTGAAAAGGGCCCCGCAAGCGTTCGCGCAGGGCAATCAGCCTGCGGCTTGTCTCATACGTGCCCGGTTCGACCCAGATCACCGCCGTTGCGTGCGCCGCCAAGGCAACGAGCGCATCAACTTGATCAGCTGACAACTCCGTCAACACATGGCTGAGCAACAGGGTGCCAAATGCGCGGTCGGGCGGCTTATCCAGCCACACGTCAAGGGAAGCAATCACGTCACGCGCAGTGCGCGCGGCATAGCGCATAGCCAACAGCGATCGATCCCAGAATACGAATCGCGATGCCGAATCGAATGCGAAATGTTCCAGAAAGGCGCGAGTCGCGACCCCGCTTCCGCATCCCCAGTCCACAACTTCCCCGCGCGGCGGCAACCAGCCGCGACCCTTGAGTTCCTTCAGGACGTAGTCCCACTTCCAGCGGATGCGTTGGCCGAACGTCTGATCGTAACTCTCAAGGTCGCGTTCGCTACGCCAGTAATCCTGCACCCCGGCGGTGTCGTCGAGAAATGCGCCGCGCAATCGCTCCAGCGCTTTCCAGTCAATTCTCTCCCAGTCCATGCGTGAGCAGCGAATCCAATGCGTGGTGCTTGATTCCGAAAAAACCCTTGAACTGTTCGACTCGGTCGCGGGCGGCGGGTGATGTGAATGGCTTGCCATCGCGCACCGCCGCGATCATCAGGTTCTTCGGTGTATGTTCGGTCGATACGAATTCAATCATTTTCGTACGATAGCCCGCCCATTCCAGAAACAGGCTGCGCAGGCCGTCCGTTGCCCACTCCGCCATTCGCTCGGCCATGATGCCGTGTGCGAGCACGGGTGCGAACGGAGCCGGGCGACCAAGTTGCGGTCGTAATTCCTGGTGACAGCACGGGGCGACGACGATCAATCGCGCCGCCAGCTCGATGCCGCGGCGAATGGCGTCATCCGTTCCTGTGTTGCAGGCGTGCAAGGCGATGAGCGCATCGACGCTGGGGAGCGCGGTGTTTTCGATGGTGCCGGCCACGAACGTCAATCCGTTCGCACCAATTGCGCGCGTGAGCGCCGTCGTGGAGTTGACCAATTCCTCCCGCACCTCCACGCCGATCACCCGCGCGGGCCGCTTCCACACCCGTGCGAACAAGTGCCACAGTCCAAACGTCAGGTACCCCTTGCCGCAACCCATGTCGGCGATGACCAATTCGCGGTCGACAGATTGATCCAGCCACCCGCAATCCTTCGCCAAATGGGTGAAGATCTCCAGGTAACGGTTGATTTGTGCGTACTTGTCCGCCATCGCAGGACGAGCCCGGCCGTTGGCATTGAGCACGCCCAGCCCTTGCAGCCAATCGCCCGCGGACTCGTCGAGAATCGCCTGTCCCGCCACATCGTGCGCGCGCGAGGGGGTTTCGACAGTAGAAGGCTTGTGGGTGGCGAGCTTCGAGTCGCCAGACTGGTTCACGGACAGTTGCCAGTCGCGCTTCGTGGTGCCGAGCAACACGCTGCGGAAATGAGTTCCAATCTGTCCAGCCAGCCAGCTGCCCGCCTCATTAACCCGCACGTTCTTCGTTGTATCGCGCGTGGGATAACGAAACGTCAGTGACAAATGAGGCCCGGTCTTCAACTCGACGAGTCGCCCGAGTACCTTCTGCGGTGCGTCGTGAGCGTCGGTGGCGCTCGAAAGCACCAGCCGCACAAACGAGCCATCGCGCAGGCTCTCGGTCGCTCGCTGAAGAAACTTGTCGCAGGCATTTACCTTGGCCATGTTGTCCATTCTAGCCGCAAACCCCCGGCGCTGCGACTGTTCCTTACGCGTGGAAAAATTCGAGGCTTGTCGTGGAATCCCTGAGTTTCTTACCATGTTGAGGTGAACATTTCATTGCGCCAGGGCAGGCCCGAGGACGCGAAGGCTTGTGGAACGATTTGCTGCAAGGCGTTCACGACCATTTCGCAGGCGCACAACTTTCCGCCTGACATTCCGTCCCCCGAGGTGGCCGTCGGACTGTTGACGTGGATGCTCTCGCACCCCGGCTTCTACGTCGTCGTGGCGGAATTCGACGGACGGGTCATCGGCAGCAATGTTCTCGACGAGCGCAACGCCATCGCCGGCATCGGACCGATCACCGTCGATCCCGCTGTGCAGAACAAGGCCGTGGGTCGCCGCCTGATGGACGACATGATGGAGCGCGCAGTGCAAAAGAGGTATCCCGGTGTGCGACTGGTCCAGGCCGCGTTTCACAGCCGGTCGCTTTCTCTCTACACCAAGCTTGGGTTTGATGTGCGCGAACCACTCGCTTGCATTCAAGGCACGGCGCTCAACGCCAGACTGCCCGGTTACACGGTTCGCCCTGCCGCCGAGACCGACTTGGATGCCTGCAATCGCATTTGCCGAAACGTCCACGGTCACGACCGTGGTGGCGAACTCCGCGATGCCGTCCAACAGGGCACCGCCACCGTGGTTGAACACGACGGACACATTACCGGCTACGCCACAATCATTGGCTTCTTTGGTCATGCCGTCGGTGAAGCCAATAACGATCTGAAAGCGCTCATCGGCGCGTCGAAAGCATTTGCCGGCCCCGGCTTCCTATTACCAACCCGCAACGCCGATCTGTTCCGCTGGTGTTTGGCCAATGGCCTGCGTGTTACACAACCCATGACCTTGATGAGCGTGGGCCTGTATAACGAACCTGCCGGCGCGTTCCTGCCATCGATTACTTACTGAGCATCGGGACGGCGCGTTTCACCAATTGGATCGCAAAACCCCACGGATCGCGGAGCATGGCGAGGTCGTCGCCGCTGTCGGACTTGCCCATCTCGCCTTCGGCGGTCGCGCCCGCTTTCAACAAACCCGCGCGCGTCCCCGCCACATCGTCCACTTGGAACGCCAGGTGCATCACCAGCGGGTCGAGCTTTCGATAGTCGGGCACCGACGCCTTGAGATTCCGGTACAACTCAAGCATCGTCTGTCCGCTGGCATCGGCGACAAACCGCGTGTGATTCGGCGGGCCAAAACTCCGCACGGTTTTCATGCCGAGGTGTTGCTCGTACCATTGGGTCATCGCGACGGGGTCAGGCACGTTGAACGCCATATGTTCGATTCTCATAGCTAGCGTCATTCATATCCGATGACTGGCCCGGTGGAAAACATATTTGGTTGCAGGATACTGGTACAGTTTGGATTTGAGAATAGCGCAGCTTGGATTCTTAAAATAGGCTTCCAAACGTTGCCGCAGACGACAGCGGCGTCTCAGCGGCTAGTGCCGCTTTCGGCTCCCAAACGTTGCGGCAACGACAAAACATTGCCGCGGTAGCGCGAAGTACGGTAACGGCAACCGGATAGGATTACGAAAGAAAAGCTTCCAAACCTTCCAAACCTTCCAAAGTACGCTAACGATACTTTTCGGAATGTGAGAGAATTGGGGCATGAGAGAAAGCTGTAATAGGTCGATGAGGGGGGAAGCGATAAGATAAAGGTTGGCAGAGAATTCTCCTACTAAGGCGCTTTTTGCGAAACGAAGCCAAGTGAGAAATGCGTATCCAACGCGCCATGAATATATTACGCAAAATGCAAGGTGGGTTAGTTCGAAGAAAACGAACCCAAAAACGAGGTGTAAGACGCGTCGGAAGGGTGGTTTTATGCAGAAACGAAGCCATCTTGGGGGTGCACCCGCCTTCGCCGTGGCTTCTACGGACAAGTCGGCGGGACAAGGCGGCAACTGGGGTCGAAATGGCGGTTTCGAAGTCGTGGCCGGGGTACTGTTCGGTTGCCGCCCGCCGCTTTGCAGGGTGCAGTTCGGAAGATCGAGCCGCAAAGGACGTCGTGAAACCGTACCAGTACCGCGGGGCGAATGCGATTGCCGGTGGTGGCGGGATGCGATATGTAACACGGCATTCATCATGCGAGGAACGGCCCATGTTCTCTAAGGTCGCTGCTATCATTCATTCAACGGTTTACCGCGCGCCTCTTGTTCTTGCTGTCGCGTTCTGGGCCTCTTCCGCCCGTGCTGCTGACGATCACGGTCTGCTCTTTTATGTTTCGGGTGAAAAGGGCACGACCGCTGACTTCTCCGCCGGCGGCACACCTGAGCCCAACCTCGATTTCGAAGTGACCCGCATCCCCGACGGTGCCAAGGGCGCAGCGCTCCAGTGCGGCGACCTCCAGCGGCTTTCATGGTGGGCGCCGGGCAACATCTACGCCCAGCGCGGCACACTGTCGTTTTTCTGGCGCTCGCGCTATCCCGTCGGCCCGACGGAGTTCCCCGTGTTTCGCGTGGGGTATGCCGACCATTCGAGCTGGGACATGGTATTTCTGCGCATGGACTACAATGGCCACGGCTTCGACGCGTTTGTGACCGACGCCAGCCTCTCGCGTACGCGCGTCTCCGTCACAGTGCAGCCGTTTCCCAAACCGGACGAGTGGACGCATCTCGCCCTGGCGTGGGACGAGACACGCGGCATCCGGTTTTACGTGAACGGCAAGCTCGCGGCGGTGAACGAGACCCGGGCCGTCTACAACGCCGCCCTCGACCAGTTTGGCCCGCACTCCCGCATCATCAGCCCGTACAACGTCCAGAGCGATTACAACTTCGTGCGCGGCGGCGATGTCGATGAAATCCGCATTTACGACCGCATGCTCGATGACGCGGCGATTGCCGCGCTCTCGAAAGGTGACGCGCCGACAGACCTTGGGTCGCTGCCAGCCCGCGACCTCGGCGACCCCCGCTGGCGTGACGAATGGTGGCTGCGCTACGGTTGGAACCGGGCCGGCGATCCGCCGCCGTATCTCGCCGATGCCGCGACCACCGTCCGCAAAGTCGAGATTCACGACGCTTACGATCTCAAACGCTGGTGGTGGAAGGCCTGTGACGGCATCCGCGAAACCACCTGGCCCGGGGTTTACAACCGCTCGCGTCTGCCCGGCCGCAACGATTATTTTCAGCTGCCCGACTGGGATTGCTATTCGCTCTCTGGCAAGTCCATCACGTTCATGCTGCCCGACGAGCCGTGGAACCACCTCGAAATTTCCGGTGCGGCATGGGGCCGGATGAGCCTGCTCTCCGGCGCGAGCGAGTCGTTGCTGTTCGAGCGCCTCGCCGGGCAGGAAAAGACCTATCACCGGCTGGCGGCGCCGCTCGTTGGCCAGGAGATTCGCTTCGATAATGTCGAGCAGGAGCAGCCCATCGGCGAACTGGCCGCCTACTACGTCAGCGCGGGCCGCGACCCCGCCGGCATCACCAATCTTGCCTACCGTCTTGCATCGGTTGCGCCCACGAACGCGGGTCTCGCCGACCTCGTGCGGTTCATCAACGGCCGCCATGCGTCCGATGAGCGTGCCACATTGGTCGCGCTTCCCATGACGTCCGGTGCGGTGACAGCCAGCGCACCGCAGGGCAAGGCCGCCATGCTGCCATTGGTACACGTGATTGTTCCGTGCACACCCGGTGACCCCGGTTACAACCTCGACAAGATCGACGGCGGCCTCGACGGCATCGCCATTGACTTGCCCGCACTCAAGGTCAAGCCCACACACGGCGACCTCTTTCCCCTCAATATTCAGGTCAAGGATCCGTTGTGGCCGCTGCGCGACATGCTCGATTTCACGTTCAGCGTGAAACCCGGCGAGGCGCGCACGCTTTGGCTCGACCTGCGCGACCGCATCCTGCCGCCCGGCAAGAGCCTGTACCTCACGGTTGCCGGCGCGGGCGCCGATTTCGGCGCCGCGTCGCTCAATGGCGCGACGTTGCGTCTGGTGTTCAAGTCCCGCAAGGCCGCGCGCGCCGAGCACGAGATCGATCGCTTCACGCAGGTTCGCGACTGTTACGCGATGCTCGTCGAGGAACATCCGCACTCCGCAAAATTCAATCTCTGGAACCGGTTCGAAACCGACCTCAACGACCTGCTGCGCGTCAACCCGGACCACTCCCCCGGCCGCAATTACGCCGCCGTGGAGCTGGGCGGGCCGCGCCCGCCGTTCCGACAGCACGACCCGCCGCTCCATACGCCCCTGTGGGCCTTTCGCCAGGTCGAGCTGCTCGGTCGCGTGAAACAGTTCGTGCTGTGGTATATCGACCATCGCCAGATCGAGAACGGCGAGTTCGGCGGCGGCATCTCGGATGACGTCGATCTCCTGAACATGTGGCCGGGGGTTGCGCTCATGGGTTGCGAGCCGGAGAAGATCAAGGAATCTTTGCATGCGCTGCTCGAGGCGGCGTTCAACAACGGCATGTTCACGGACGGCCTCCCCACCATTCAAGCCGACGAATTGCACAGCAACGAGGAGGGGATCGGTTGCCTCAATGCAAACCTCATCCTCGAATACGGCAGTCCGCGCCAGCTTGAGCGCGCCATGGTCACCCAGCGCGGCGTGACCGGCCTGACCGGCGTCAACGCCGCCGGCCACCGCCACATCCGCACCTCGTACTTCAATGGCAGGAAGATGGCGACGGAGGACCCGTGGGGCTGCGCGAAGTCCTATTCCTACCTCATGCTCGGGCCCGGTCAGTTGCTCGTGGACTACAACGGCAACCCGACCGCGAAACAAGTCCT
Source organism: Verrucomicrobiia bacterium (assembly GCA_049511095.1). GTDB lineage: Bacteria > Verrucomicrobiota > Verrucomicrobiia > Palsa-1439 > Palsa-1439 > Palsa-1439. The sequence goes on along the minus strand of JBEKYJ010000099.1, from coordinate 2,245 downwards.
CGTGGAACTGGCGGACGGTCTTCTCGCGCACCGCCATCAGGACGCGGATGGCCGGTATACATTGCCCACTGCAATTCGTTTCAGGGACGACAAGGACGAGACGGCGACCCGCAGGAATTTCCCGTGGCCGTTGTTCTGGTCTGCGTGGAAGTGGACCGGCGACCGCAAATACCTCGACCCGATCTTTGACGGTGGCACCGCGTCGCTCATGGCGGTCAACGCCAACGCACTCGATGTCCTCGGCGTGCGGAAGGACTGGGGCCCGCGCATCCTTTCCGGCGAACGCGGTCAGCCAACGGAGACCCGCGCCAGCGACGGTCGCGGCAGCGCGCGCACCAACGCTTATCGCAATTCGAACGTGGCCCATTTCCAATGGCAACTGACCGGCGACAAGCATTACCTCGAAACACTTTACGAGAGCCAGATCGAGGAATGCGCCCTCCTTGACTACATCAACACCGAGGGCAGCCTGTGGATCGATCGCGTCGGCGTGCCCTACACCGAATTGCAGCGGGCGCGCCTGGGCGGCATCGCTCTGGTGCGAAACAACGAGTTTCCCGGCCACGCCGTCAGTTGGAAGTTCGCCCCGCCGGCCTACGACCAGAGCGTCGCGATCCTCGTGCCCAACGCCACGTCCACAAGTTTCAAGGTCATCGCCTACAACCTCGAGCCCACGCCCGTTCGCGCCACCATGACGGGGTGGAACATCGACCCCGGCGTTTGGGAGATCACCCAGGGAATCGACACGAACGGCGACGACAACGCGGACCTCGACCTCACGAACTCCACGGCGATTTTCGAGCGCACGCGCGCCATCGAATTCATTTTCGCGCCGCGAACGACCACGGTGCTGACGCTCAAGCTCAAGACGCCCGGTACACCCTATTGGCTGCGTCCCGACCTCGGTATGGATCGCGACGACGTGCAAGTCCACGGACGCGAAGTGCGCGTTCGTGTCCACAATCTCGGTTCCGTGCCGTCGCCCGCGACCACGGTGGCGTTCCGCAACCGTGCCGGTGAAATCATCGCCAGGGAAAAACTTCCCTCGCTGCCGGCGCCGCTCGATTTGTATCCGCAGACAGCCGAGGTGGCGTTGACGTTGCCCGACGGTGCCACCGCCGCCGGCGGCACGGTCGAGATCGACCCGGATCGCCAAATGGAAGAAATCACGCGCCTGAATAACATCGTGAAGTTGTAAGGGCCATGGGGAGGCATCTTACTCCGACAATCGTTGCATTGCCGCCGGCTGAATCGCCGTGGGATGAAACCGCACTTCCTGGATGCACCCACGGAACCAAAAGGCCCGGGTCAACCGCACACCGAGCGAGATCTGCCCGCTGGTCATCGGCGTGAAAACGACTTCGCCTTCCAGTTCCTTCACGGCGTTGACGTAGTGCGCCATCATCCTGCCGTCGTACGTCAGCGCCACCCACGCCCACCGTCCCGCCGGGTGCAGCTTCTTGGAGTCGAGAAGCGGGCAATTGGCCCTGCCGATGTCGGTGTGCAGATACGTGTCCAGGCTCCACGACTTGCCGCCGCGTGTGCGTGTTTCCATCAGGATCCGGCTGCCGGTTTCATCTTCAATATGCAGGAAGCGTTGCGCGGGTGCGCCATTGACTTCGGGCATCAACAACACTTCAATCGTGAATGTTGTCCGACCCGCCAGCGGATTGACCGAAAGAACGATACCATCGTTCCAGCCCCCGAATCGCAGCGCCCGCCCGCCCGGCGCCTCGTCCGTGACCTGCGGCGCGCCGAGCACTTCGGGTTTGTGCCCGCCGATTGACGCGACGCTAGCCAGTTCCCACACGACCGGTGCGGACGCGTGCGTGGCGACACTTTCTCCCGCTCGCACTCCGGTTCCGACGACGACGAGGGCTGGCATTGCGAACAACAGACGGAACCTGCGCATAGGTGTGAGTTTCATGGCTGAAAACAATTCGTACCCGATGACACCCGGTCAAATAATGACTTGTTCCTTGCCATTGCGCGACAGGCAACGCAGATCGGGCACGTGCTCGCGCAGAACCAGCGACCGCTTTCGCTTGGCGAACACGAAGTGTTCCACGCGCATGTTGCAGAACAGGACGTGCGGGTAGATCGTGTCGTAGAGGTCGCAGACGAAATAGATGCGGGGCGACAGGCGTTCGTGCAACAGGGTGAACAGCGCGGCGAAAATTCCCACGGCCACCTGGGAGCATGTGGCGCTCGTGCCCACCACGCTGCGGTTGGCCATCGTGTGCAG